>NZ_JBBCUM010000025.1:0-42538 GCF_037147855.1 Allobosea sp. MMO-172
CGCGATGAACTCGCCCTTGCCGATCGTCAGCGAGACGTCCTTGAGCGCGTTATGGGTGCCGAAGTCACGGCTCAGACGGTCGAGCCGAAGCTCGCGGAACGAGGCTGCGTTGATGGTCATGGCTTCCAGAGAAATCTGAGAAAACGGGGCGTAGGGACGCCATCAGGCGTTGAAACGAGACAAGCCTGCGATCGCACGGCAATCGGCGGCAAAGGCATATGATGTGTCAGATGGGCTTGCGGGCCTCGACGAGGCAGCACATATCGCAGCTGACCGGGAGGTTGATCGGCTCTCGACAGAATCCAGTATGCGCATAGCCTATCCTCCCGGGGGCATCGTTCATGTGCCCCGATTGACGGCCGGAAGGTGTTGCAGGGGCGCCCGGCCGTCAACGTCACGCCTCTCATCGAAAATCATATTATGAGACTTGATGAAGGTCGCAGCTGGCCGGTTTTCGTAGAAGGTCGAGGCACTTTCCTTTTTTGAAATCGATGTCGGGTAGACTCGGTTCGCCAGTTCTCCGCGCTCCGGCAAAAGAGAATAGCCTCAGAGTGTGAGACGCGATCCTCGTGTGTCGCATCGCAACCTTTGATTGTCAGGCGCGGGCACGGCTGTCTTTGGCAGGTGTCCGATCTTAAAGCGGTGCGATGGCTATCCAGGGGTGCTTGAAGAGCGGAAGATGTCAAAGGAGCGGGCGAGAGCGCCCGAGAGGGGGCGCCTCACATTCGACAGCTCAGCCTTTGCTCGTCTGCGCCACCAGCAGATGGCCGGATAGCGGTGCTTTTTCCAGGACCTCGCGGGCAAGGTCGATCCGGGCGGTGGTGACGTAGATCCTGCCCTCACCGCCGAAGGCAAGGCCGGTGGGGCGCGGAACCGGAAGCGGCAGCAACCGCTCGATCTCGCCCTCGGGCGTCAATCGCGCGATGCTCCAGCCATCATAGAGCCCGACCCAAACCCGGTCATCGGCATCGACCGCGAGGCTGCGCGGCTCGCCCGAGACAGGTGGGATGCGGGTGAAGAGCCTGGGCGCCGCCGCCTCGCGTTCAAAGCGATAGATCGCGCCGTTCTGCGGATCTGAAGCGAAGAGCGTTCCGCTCACCTGCGACCAGGCCAGCGCGTCGATCCGCTTGCGCAGGGTCCAGGCGATTTCGAACGTTCCGTCAGCGCCGATCCTGCCGATCCGGGTCTCGTCGCCCTGGCACACGGCGACCCATGGCTGCCCAGCCGCATCGGTTGCCATCGCGGTGGCGCCGGCGAGCGTGGGTACGGTGCGATCCAGGACGCATTCCTGCTTGCTGATCTTCAGAACGCGTCCGCCGAGCAGCAGGATGACGTCGCCTTCGGCCGTCACCGCGAGGCCGTCGATCGGGGCGCCGGGCTCCGGTCGGATCGTCGCGGTCCGCCCCCCTGACGTGATGTAGAGGGTGGGGCCCAGCCGATCCGCCCAGACAAGGGACGAGCGTTCCGGGTCCCAGACCGGGTGAGCGCCGTAGAAGACGGGCTTGCCGTGCGAGCCATGCGGCTGCCAGGGCATGCCAGCCTGCGATTGCCGCGCCGGCGCACCTTTGAGCCCCAGGCCGATATTGCGAGCCACATTCGCGATCTCGGGGCCGAGCTGCGCCACCCTTTCGCTGGTCAATCGATAGACAGGCCCGGCAACGCTGATGGCGGCGATGGGCTGGCCGCTGGAATCCAGCACAGGCGCGCCGACGCAGCGGTTGCCCGGCAGAATTTCCTGATCTTCGACCGCATAGCCGCGAGCCCGCACGATGCGCAGCTGTGCCATCAGCGTATTGGGATCGGTGATCGTCTGCGGGGTAAAGCGCTCCAGAGGCTCCTGGCCGAGCAGGGCCTCAGCCTCCGCTTCCGGCAGGAAGGCCAGGATCGCTTTTCCTTGGCTGGTGCAGTGCAGCGGCTTGCGCACGCCCAGGCGCGCGGCCGAACGGATATCGTGCGGGCTTTCGAACTTGCCGAGCGCCAGGACCGTGCCGTCATGAGGTACGGCGAGATAGGCGGTCTCTCCGGTCATGTCGCGGAGGCGCTGCAGCTCGACGCTGGCGACGGTGGCGAGATCGGGCGCGACCCAGACATTCTGCGCCAGCTCGAGCAGACGATAGCCGAGCGTATAGCCCTGGGATTGCGGATCGAGGCGAACGAAGCCATGCGCCGTGACGGAGGCGAGAATCCGGTAGAGCGTCGCCTTCGGCCACCCCGTCGCGACGGCGAGCTCGGCCGCCGAGATTTGTCCCGGGGCGGCAGCGATCAGATCGATCAGCCGAAAGGCCTTGCCGATCAGGGCCGTGCCGGCGACGGCCGGCTGTTCGCTGCGATCGTCCGGCATCCACCGGATCGCGTCCGCTTGTGGTTCTGCCATCGAGCGATTCCATATTGTGGGACTGGCGGCGCAAGAATTCGGCGCCGAGGCTTCCCGAGGATCAATATGTAGGCCAGAAAGGTCAAGGCCGGGGCCGCGAATGACTGCGCCATCGGTTTGAGAACGAAATTCCTTCGGCCGGACAGCGATTCATGACCTCATCCACCCAACACCCCGTCGCAGTCCCGCAGGAGGTGATCGACCGGCTGAAGGCGATCAGCAGCGGGTCGCTCACCACCGAGCTGTTCCGCCGCGGCCTGCGTCAGTGCTTCCTGGTCGGACTGAAGGCGCTGAACCCGAACGCCGCGAAATTTGCCGGCGAGGCCTTCACGATGCGCTTCATTCCGGCCCGCGAGGATATCGACACCTACGCGACCCTGACCCCCTATCCGAACCCTGACAACCTTCAATGGGAGGCGGTAGAGCAGATCGGTCCGGGGCAGGTTCTCGTCATCGACAGCCGCGGCGACATTTCGTCGGCATCGGCCGGCAACGTCCTGCTGACGCGCATGATGGTGAAGGGCGTGGCCGGCATCGTCACCGACGGCGCCTTCCGCGACGGCCAGGAAATCGCAGCGATGCCGTTCCCGGCCTATGCCCGCGAAGTGGTCGCCTCGACCCGTCTCTCGACCCATCACGCCGCCGATCTCAACGTGCCGATCTCCTGCGCCGGGGTTGCCGTCTATCCCGGCGACATCCTCGTTGGCGACGGCGACGGCGTCACGGTGGTGCCACGCCGTTTGGCTGCCGAGATCGCCGATGCAGGCGAGAAGCGCGATATTCTCGAAGGCTATCTGGTCAAGCGCATCGCCTCCGGGGAAGGGCTCTACGGCGTCTATCCGCCGACGCCGCAAACCCGTGCTGATTTCGAGGCCTGGCAGAAGGCCGGTGCCCGTGAAGAGGACATCACGCGCATCCGTGCGGAGACCGCCAATGGCTGAGATCACTCCCGCCTTCATGGAAAAGGCGATCCGGCGCTATTTCGAAGCCTGCAACGCTGGCGACCACGCCATGCTTGTCTCCTGCTTCACGCCCGATGCCGTCCATTACTTCCCGCCCGGCCTGCCCGAAATCCCCTGGCGGACCGCTGACGTGATCGCACGCAAATGGGTCTGGTGCGTCGAAAACCTCGGCTCGCGCTGGACCATCGAAAAGATTCTGTGCTCCTCGACCGCACCCGAAGCCGTGATCGAATGGACGCATTGGAAGCCCAATGCCAAGACCGCGCTACGTGGCGACGAATGGTACGTCTTCGACGAGGAGAGCGGGCTGATCCGCGAAATCCGGGCCTATTACGCCTCGGCCGCCGACGGCAGCCTGCCGATCAGCGAACTGGTCGAGTTCGACTATGCCGGCCGCGGCTACCATCTCGGTCCGCGAGCCTAGAGCATTTTCGAGCGAAGTGGACACCGGTTCGCGTGAAGAAAATGCGACAAAACAACGACCTTGGGCAATTCCGCGATTCGGAGAATTGCGGAATTGCTCTCGCCAGCGAGATCGGCGGGAATGGCTGAAACCATGGAGCTTCCTCCGGTATCGCCTGAGGGCACGAAGCCGGCGGCCCGGAGTAGTGCGGCCGAAAGGTTGGTGCTGCGAGCCGGTGCCCTGGAGGCAACCCTCTCGCCCACCGAAGGCGGGCGCCTTGCCACGCTTCGCGACCTGTCCGGCACAGCCCCGCGCGATCTCGTCGTGCCCCTGCGGGCCTGGCCGGCCGAGCCTCGGCGCTGGTCGAAAGGCGGTGCCTATCCGCTCATTCCCTATTCCAATCGCATCGCCGATGGCTGCTTGCGCCATGCCGGCCGCCTGTGGTCCGTCCGATCTCACCCTGACGCTACTCCGCACAGTCTTCATGGCACGGCGCATCTTCGCGAGTGGGAGGTCGAAGCCCACACCTCGACGAGAGCCGTTCTGACGCTCGCCGCAGAGCCAGATGGCGACTGGCCCTGGCCCTATACCGCCCGGCAATCCTTCGAGCTCACGCCGGAGGCCTTGCGCATCGAACTGAGCATCGAGAATCGCGGCCTTGAGGCTTTCCCGGTCGGGCTCGGCTGGCACCCCTACCTGGCCTGGTCGCCCAACGCGGAGATCCATCACGACGCCCGGTGGCGCTGGCTCTATGACAAGGACTATGTCGCAACCGGCGAGACGGCGCCGGCCGACACCGCCGGAAGCCGGACCAGCTACTTCGCAGACTGGACCGGGCTGGACGTGAGGCATGCCGACGGCCACAGCGTCCATGTCACGGCAAGCCCCGCGCTCTCCCACCTCGTCCTGCACCGCCCGGACGACGATGCCTATCTCTGCGTCGAGCCGGTCTCCCATGTCGCGAACGGCTTCAACCTCGCGGCGGAGGGCGTCGTGGGCACCGGAACGCGCCTGCTCGGCGCCGGCGCAAGCTTCAGCGCCTGGGTCGAGCTCGGCCCGGGTCGGCGAGACCCGGGGCCGACTGCCGGTCGGGAGAGCGAACCGTGACCAAGATTATCCTGATCACCGGTGCCGGCGGTGTCGTCGGCCGGGCCATCCGGCCCTTGCTGCGGGGAAGCTATCGCCTCCGCCTGTTCGATCGCAATGCGATTGCAGACCTTGCTGCAAACGAGGAGGCCGTCCTCGGCGACATTGCGGACCAGGCCGCGCTGGCTGAGGCCCTGCAGGGGGTTTCGGCAGTGGTGCATCTCGCCGGCTGCACGACCGAGGCCGGGATCGAGGAGCAGATCGCGGGCAACGTCCAGGGTGCCTGGAACGTCTTCGACGCCGCACGGGCCGCCGGGATCGAGCGCGTGGTCTTCACCAGCTCGCACCATGTCGTCGGTCACTATCCGCGCCACAGGCGGATCGGCTCCGATGTCCTGCTGCGGCCGGACAGCCGCTATGGCCTGACCAAGGCCTTCGGCGAGCAGGCGGGCGCCTTCTTCGCCGACCAGTTCGGGCTGCGGGTCCTGGCCATCCGGGTCGGTTTCCTGGGCGACCGCCCGGTCGATCGCCGCCGCCTCGCCATCTGGACGAGCGCGCGCGATCTCGTGCAATTGGTCCGGATCGGCCTGGAGCACGAGGCCCTGCGCTTCGCCGTCGTCTACGGCGTCTCCGACAACTCCCGCAGCTTCTTCGACAATGCCGCGGCATGGCGCCTGGGCTACCGGCCGCAAGACAGCGCCGACGACCATGCGGAGGCTGTGATGGCGGCCGTGCCACCGGAAGATCCCGGCCGGCTCGCCAGCCGCGTCATCGGCGGCGCGATGGCCGAAGGAAGCTTCGTCGGGGACATCGCACGCATCGAGGATTGGTGAGGCGGCGCCAGGCCGCAAATGCCGAGCAGGAAACGATGGCGCGCCAAGACGCCAAGCAGCAGGGCCGCCCCGGCGGCCACCATTGGGAGGACGACAACATGAAGATGACGGACCCATCTCGACGCCAGTTCATCGGCGGGGCGGCAGGCCTTGCCACCATGGTCCCCGGCCTCGCGCAGGCGCAGCTCGCCCTGCCGAAGGCTCCGGTCAATCTCAATATCGTCGATGTCGCCGGCAATCTCGCGCTGACCCAGAAGGCTTTCGAGGCCTACCGGCGGGCGAAGCCGGAGCTGGTGTCGCGGATGACCTTCACCAAGGCGCCGGCCCCCGAGCTGCCCGGCAAGATCAAGGCGCAGCGGGATGCCGGGCGCATCGATATCGACCTCGTCCTGACGGGGACCGATGCCCTCGCGGCCGGCATGGAGCAAAATCTCTGGGTAGACCTTCTCTCCGCCCACAAGGCGGCCCTGCCGAATCTCGACGAGATCTATGAGAAGGGCGCAGCCATGATGCAGGGCCTGGCGCGTGGCCAGGGCGTGGTCGTCGCCTATTACCCTTCCGGGCCTCTGCTCGAATATTTGCCGAACCACGTTCCGACGCCGCCCGGCTCGCTCGAGGAGCTGCTCGCCTGGGCCAAGGCTCACCCGAACAAGTTCATGTATGCCCGGCCGGCCAATTCCGGCCCCGGCCGCACCTTCATCATGGGGCTGCCCTACATCCTCGGCGACCGCGATCCGAAGGACCCCATCAAGGGCTGGGACAAGACCTGGGCCTATCTGAAGGAGCTCGGCCGCTATATCGAATATTACCCGACCGGTACCTCCGCGGTGATGAAGGAGTTCGGCGACGGCACCCGCCATATCATCGCCACCACGACGGGCTGGGACATCAATCCGCGCGTGCTCGGCGTCGTCCCGAAAGAGGCGCGCATCGCCACCTTGAAGGATTTCCGCTGGGTCATCGACGGCCAATACATGGCGATCCCGAAGGGACTGCCAAACGACAAGCTCGCCGTCCTTCTCGACCTGATCGCCTTCATGCTGACCAAGCCGGCGCAGGCCTTCACCTATGACGAGGGCTATCTCTATCCGGGGCCGGCGGTGAAGGACGTGCCGCTTTCGATGGCGCCGCCTGAGAGTCAGGCTGCGATCGCGGAATTCGGCCGCCCCGAATATGCGAAGCTGATCGCGGAAACGCCCTTCGAGCTGCCGCTCGAACCCAACCAGATGGTCATGGCCTTCCGCCGCTGGGACGAGGAAATCGGCCGGAAAGCCTGACCGCCCATCAAGCTGGGCCGCGCTCGCCGCGACCAGCCCATCCGATCGCGGCCGCCCTCGCTCGCGCAGGGCGGCCGCGCCTTGCCCACTTCGCCGGGCCGGCCGCATAGGCCGGCCTTCGACCCTGATGAGAAGGCCATGTCCGATCCGATCACCAAGGTGGAGCCGATTGTCCTGCGCATTCCGTTCGACGACGGCGGCAAGGGACAGGGCATTACGCCGACCCGCTGGAGCAATCTCGACATCGTCCTGGTGCGGGTCGAAACGAGATCGGGCCTTGTCGGCTGGGGCGAAGCCTTCGGTTACATGTGCCAGAACGCCACCGCTATCGCGATTCGCGATCTGGTCGCCCCGGCGGTGATCGGGCGGGATTCGCAGGACCCGCAAGCCGTCAATCTGGCAGCCCAGCAAGCTCTAGCCCTCTTCGGCCGCTATGGCATCACCATGTTCGCAATCTCGGGGCTGGATATCGCGCTCTGGGATATCGCGGGCAAGCGCGCCGGCCTGCCGCTCTCCCGCCTGATCGGGCCGCCCCGCCGCCGCGACCGAACCCGTGCCTATGCGAGCCTCGTCCGCTATGGCGAGGCCGAGCGCGTCGAGCACTTCGCCTCCGAGGCTGCGATGCTCGGCTATGACGAGGTGAAGCTGCACGAAGTCCTGCCGGAGACGATCAGGGCCGGCCGCCGGGGCGCGGGGCCGAAGGCGCGCCTGACCGTCGACGTCAACTGCCAATGGTCGCTGCAGCAGGTCCGGACCATGCTGCCAGTGCTCGCCGAGACCGAGGTGAACTGGCTTGAGGAACCGACCTTTCCGCCCGAAGACCCCACGCCCTGGCGAGCGATCGCGGCCGAAGGGGTCGCCATCGCAGCCGGTGAGAATGCCTGTACGGCGGTCGAGTTCGGCCGCATCGTGCCTGCTCTCGACATTGTCCAGCCGAGCGTGACCAAAGTCGGCGGCGTCACCGAGTTCCTCAAGGTCGCGCAGGTCGTGCGCGCCGCGGGCAAACGCCTTGCGCCGCACTCGCCCTATTTCGGACCGGGCTATTGGGCGAGCCTGCAGCTTGCCGCCGCCATCGACATCTTCGAGGTCTTCGAATTCCTTTATGTCCGGCCGGAAGCCTGGTGCGGCCTCGATCCGGCCTTGCCGCTCGCTGGAACTATCCGCATCCCCGATGCTCCAGGCATCGGCTTCGAGCCCGACATGTCCGTCATCGAACGGTATCGAATCTAGACGGTCTCTGATTTTATCCTGCAGCTCTGAAGAGGTTTGCCCATTCGGTTAGCGAGAAGAGATCGAAGCCGAGCCGGCCTACGCCGACGATGGGGGGCAAGGACTGAACCCGTCCAATCTCTCGAAAAGAGAAGCGTATTGCTCAAGTGCGAGACCATCCTGCCGACGTGCCTTCGCAACGGAAAACCAGCGCAGTTAGGTATGTTCCGCGTCGATGCCCCTCGGAGCGCCCTGCCAGGCGCCGACCAGATACATCTGATAGATGATCAGATCCGTGACAGCGTGCGGGTCCGGTATCCGCGTGAAGGGCTCGAAGACTAGAGGCACGACACTCAGCTCCTCGCCGGTTTCACGCACCAGAGCATCGTCCAGGCTTTCACCCTCCTCGACATGGCCGCCAGGGAAACTCCAGCAATCCGGATAGTTTTTCCGGGGAGGGCTGCGTCGCGCCAGGAGAACGCCCTCCGACCCGACGAAGACGGCATTGACGACCTGTCTCATGATTTGCTGCATTCAGCCGGGACAAGCGAGGCGGCCATCGTGGCGCGGATGGCCGCCCCGTCAAAGCCGCCTGCGCGGACGCTCTGCGGCAAGGCGTCCACTCCGCCGACGTGATCATCAACATCCTGGCCCGGCGCCGCTAGCCGGCGGCAGCGATCACGATCATGACGACCGATGCCTTGTGCCTGCGCCATGAGCCCGCCGCCGATTGTGCCCGCTACGACAGCCTCAGGAGAGCCGTCTGATGGAACGCTCGGAGATTCTTGCCACCATGGGCGAGCTCAAGCTCTATGGCATGAAGGCCGCCTTCGACGAGATCATCGCCTCGGCGGTGAAGCACCAGCGCGAGCCGCAGCGCGTCGTCGGCGATCTGTTCGCCGCCGAGATCACCGAGAAGCAGGCCCGTTCGATCAAGTATCAGATCACCATCGCCAAGCTGCCGCTCGCCAAGGATGTCGCCGACTTCGCCTTCGACGGAACCCTGATCAACGAGCCCCTCGTTCATGATCTCGCCGGCGGCAACTTCCTGGCGCACCAGTGCAACGTTGTCCTCGTCGGCGGGACTGGGACCGGCAAGACCTATCTCGCCATCGCGATCGCCCGGGCATGCATCCGCGCCGGTGCTCGTGGCCGCTTCTTCAACGTCGTCGATCTCGTCAACAAGCTCGAGGCCGAAGCCCGTGCCGGTCGCGAGGGCCGCATGGCCGATTATCTCGCACGCATGGACTTCATCATCCTGGACGAACTTGGCTATCTGCCCTTCACACAGTCCGGGGGACAACTGCTCTTCCACCTAGTCAGCAGGCTCTACGAGCAGAGCTCCGTCATCGTCACCACGAACCTCGCCTTCGGCGAATGGCCGTCCGTCTTCAGCGACGCCAAGATGACCACCGCGCTCCTCGACCGGCTCACCCAACACTGCGACATCGTCGAGACCGGCAACGAGAGCTGGCGCTTCAAGAACAGGCTCTGAGATCCCCGCACATTACCGATCCGGAGCCGGCGCGGCTGCGCAATCCAGACCGGCTCCGCCGCGCCGCCTCCTCGCCGCGAAGCATGTTCAAGGGGTCAACATTGGACGCCCATCGGGGGGCAACTTTGCGGGCCGTTTGACAGCGAAGCTTCTGCCGAACGGGCCGCAGATCTGGGCCGTGTGAAGGGCGAAAGCCTGCGCCGCCAAATCGCAGCCCGTACCTGCCTCGCTCGCAGGCCGGCTTTTTCAACGGTATCCGCCCTTTCCGGACACTCACAATGTCCGGCTTCGGACCGTTCAATACGGCGCGAGGCGATGAGGTCGACGGATGCTCATGCCATGACGGTCGTTGCCGTGAACGTGTAGCCGACGCCGTAGACGACCTTGATCGGTGCCGAAAGACTGGTGCTGTCCTCGATCTTCCGACGCAGCCGGCTGACGATGGCATCCAGATGACGGTTGCCGAAACTCGATCTGGGGCGAGCGAGCGTCTCCATCAGATCTTCGCGCTGGCAGGTGCCCCCACGGCTGAAGAGCGCGTTCATGAAGGCGAATTCGGTCGCGGTCAGCTTGAGCGAACGGTGATTGGGGGCGGTCAGCAGCCAGCCCGTGCCGTCCAGCACCCATTGGTCGCCATGGCCGTTTGCGGAGCTTGAGTTCGACAGGGATCCGTTGCGCCGCAACAGGCTGCGGGTCGCCGCTTCGATCTCGCGCAGCGTGCTGTGCTTGACGAGATAGATGTCGGCGCCGCTCTCGAAACCACGGATACGGTCGTCGCTGCCACCGAGCGCCGTCAGCATGATGATGCCGCAACGATGGGTCTCGCGGACCTGGCTCGCGAGCTCGAAACCGTCTCCGTCCGGCAGGCCGACATCGAGGATGATGACGTCCGGCGACTTGCCGGCCGCGAGTGTCTGACGCAGCTCATGCGCGCTGGCGACCCCGCTGGCCGCGAAGCCGCACAGCCCCAGGAAATCGACCAGATCCTTGCGCAGCCTGGTTTCGTCCTCGACGATCAGAATATGCGTCACGCCGTCATCTCCCCTGGCAGATCGGTACCGGACACCTCACCCGACA
The DNA here is from genome assembly GCF_037147855.1 of Allobosea sp. MMO-172. Classification (NCBI taxonomy): domain Bacteria; kingdom Pseudomonadati; phylum Pseudomonadota; class Alphaproteobacteria; order Hyphomicrobiales; family Alloboseaceae; genus Allobosea; species Allobosea sp. MMO-172. Next base: position 10,717 of record NZ_JBBCUM010000025.1, read on the forward strand.
AGGGCAGACGCACGACAGCAGTGGTCCCCTGCCCGTCGGTGGAGGCGAGTTGCAGCGTTCCGCCGTGATAGGCCAGAAACCTGTGCGCCGCGTAGAGCCCGAGACCGGTTCCCGCACTCGCCATCGCATTCGAAGCCCGGAAGAAGCGGCGGCCGATCCTGTTCGCCTCGTCGGCGGGAATACCGATGCCCCGATCATGAACCTGGATCACCACGGCCCCCTCCTCTTCCCGGGCCTCGATGCGGATCGCGGGGTCTTCCGGCGCATATTTCAAGGCGTTGTCGATCAGGTTGATCATTACCGTTCCGAGCATCTCCGGATCGGCATGAAGAGAGGCGGTCTCGTTCGCCACGACGAAGCGCAGGCGATCGCCGCGTGCCGTCATGTCGAAATGCAGCCGGACATCGCCGATGAGGGCGCCGAGCTGCAGCGTTTCCGGCTGGAAGCCATTCTCCCGATCATCCGCCATGAACCTGTCGATCACGGAGAACAGCCGGTTGAGCGCCTCGCCGATGCCGGAGAGGCGTTCCCGGGTCGCTTCGGGAGACCTGTCGCCGACCAGGCCGATCATCTCGACAGCGTTGCGGATGATGGCGAGCGGCGTGCGGAATTCGTGGCTGGCGACGCGCATGAAATCAGCCTGCTCGTCCCGCGCCGCACGCTCGGCCTCGAGGCTCGCATTCAGCCGGCCTTCGAGCTTTCGGCGTTCCTCCACCTCTCGCAGCAGGGCATCGTGGTTCCTGCGCAGGTCTGCGGAGAGCCGCGCGCTGACCATGAACAGCAGACAGGTGAAGAACGCGATCAGGAAAAGGGTGCCCTGCAGCAGATACCAGGCGTTGCGGTCGGCGAGGATCGGGCCGCTGTCGAAATCGGCAGGCAGGCGATATTCCATGACGCTCTGCAGGATGCTCGCGGCCATGTACTCGACGAGAAGGCCGATGGTGATCCAGCGCAGCAGCGAGGGCTGTGTCCTGTCCCGCACGAGCCCCAGACACATCACCGACATCATGATGACCGTGAAGACGGTCGAGCTGTGGATGCGGATCGCGATGTTGTCGGGATCAAATGCCACAGCCGCGCTCCAGAGCACGATCTGGAAGGCGAGGAGCGAGACGCCGATCCAGGTGTAGCGCGGCTGCCCCAGGAAGCGGGCAAGTCCCTCGGCGAGCAGCACGAGCCCCAGTTTGATGACGGTGTTGTGCAGGACGATGGACAGGGCCACCGGCTCCGGACCGCGGAGGATCATCAGGAGAAGGCCGAGGGCGATGGCCCCGAAGCCTGCGGCGAGAAACTTGAGTTCGTAGAGGTGACGCCAGGCCCGCCATACGAAGACCCAGGCCGCCGCCTGCAGGCTTGCAGTCGCCAATGCCACGATCAGGACCGTCTTGAGGTCAAGCATCTCGCCACATTTTTACAGCCCCCCAAATCAATACACAAATAGATAAAATTATATCTTTAATGCCCTCAATCAGGATTTAAACTAGAGACTTAACGTCATTTTCTGTCAGATTTCAGAGCAATTCATAGGTAGAACAGCCCGCATAAGTTGATCTATGCAGCACGAAAGACTTTCGACGCCTCTGGCGCAGGCGAGATTCGTCGATCATGGCGGGCCGCGGCTCAAACGCCGCGCGAAGAGACATCCTGCTGAAGCCGGTCTCGCAAGGGGGGATTGCGGATGCCTGCGCGCGTGCTGTTCGCGGCTGTTGAAGCCGCCAAGTCCAGATTGCTTCATGCATGGACGGCTGGCTGGTCGGTGCCAGCCGACGAGGTCTTCGTGTCGGCCCGATTGCCGCTGCGCGATGTCGACGCGGGAGGCCGCGTGGCCGACCGCTGGCTGCTGAGAGCGGCGCGATCCGCCGCTGTGAAATGGCGAAACGAAGTATGCGGCACCCACCGTGGCCAAGTTCGGAGTGTCGTGGTCACCGGAGCCGGGCTGCTCCAGCCGGTGCCCATCAGGGTGCACGGAGCCGTGCATGTGACGGCCCGTTACTGTGGCCGGATTCCGGATGGAGGCTTCTGCTTTCGGCACAGCCTCTGCGATACGAACGGCTCCAAAATCCTGCATTTCGTCTCTCAAATTTATTTCAACCCGCCGCCGGATCTCCCTGCGTATCCGGCCCTGAAATTCGATTTTGACGATGATTCCGGAGCTTTGTATCAAGCTGTCATGCAGTCATCCACGGGCAACCTGAATTTACCCTGCGAAGATATTGCCGAAAATTCGGTTTCCACTCCAATTGATACGAAATCATATGCCGTAACGTCAGGTATTTCGTAAGAATCTGTCAGAATTCAACTGAATTCAACAGTGGCCGGGCCAGGTCCGGGATTCTAGTCTGAAGCTGGCTTGTTTCATTCCTCGCAGATGGAGCAGCCGACGCGGCGTAACGCGCGCCGTCGCGGACGATGTCGTGAGACGGCGGGCGAACCGGACCTTGTTCCGGGCGTTCGGCTGGAGGGGATTCGATGACGGTTCACTGCCGCGGTTCGCTGATGCGCCCGCCCGCATCCAGCAGCGACAGAGTGATCATCCTCCTGGAAGCGATCCGAACGCTCCAAGGCGGTGCTGGCGGAGACACCGGCAGCCGCTCCAACCTCGTCTCGCAGCGGCAAAGCCGCTTGCGCACGACGGCGTCTCGTACTTGCCTCGCTCTCGCCTTGTCGCTCGGTGCGGGATTGCCGCTATGGTCTCAGGCTGCGTCCGCACAGCAGATCACCCAGGGAGGCGGCAACGGCACGGGCTATTCTTTCGGGAGCGGCGGCATCGCGGGCGGTGGCGGCGGCGGCGGCGACCGCACCATCGGCTTTTCTGGAGGCGATGGCGGTTCGGCAGCGCAGACACCCGGCGGTTCGGCGACGGCTGGGAGCGCCGGCACCAATGACGTCGGGGGGATCGGCGGAGCAGGCGGGGCGCCGGGCGCTCCCAATGACCTCTCCGCCGCCGGCGGCGGCGGCGGCGGCCGCGGCAGTTATGATTCCGGCTTCCCCCGCGACGGCGGAGCGGGCGGAGCCGGCGGCGGCGGCAGCCTCCTCACGACAACCTCTCCGCTCTCCCTCAGCTCGGCTTATGCCGGTGGCACAGGAGCGGACGGGTCCTTTGGCGGCTCCCCAGCGGGCAGTGGCGGCGGTGGCGGTGGCGGTGGCGGCCTCATCCTGACGGGTGCCGGCGTCACCATGAATACGAACGGGTTCTCTGTCTCCGGCGGCACGGGCGGCGGCGGTGCGAGCGCCGGCGGCGGCGGCGCCGGGCTGGTGTTGCTGAACGGCGGCACGATCACTGTCGCGGCCGGAGCGGGCGGCACCAGCGTCATCGCCGGCGGCCAGGGCGGTGACAATTATGAGGGCGGGCACGGCGGCGCCGGACTGTTCCTGTACAATGGCGGCAGCTTGTCCCACCAGGCCGGCTCGATCACCGGCGGTGCGGGTGGGGCGTGGGCTTTTACCGGCTCCGGCGGTGCCGGCGTGCTGAGCAATCTGGGCACCATCGACAACCGGGCCTCGATCACCGGCGGCAAGGGGGGCGATTCGAACGCAGGCGGGACCGGCTACGGCCGAGGCGGCGCCGGTCTGGAAGCCTGGGGCGGTTCGATCGCCAACATGGCGGGCGGCACCATCACAGGCGGAGCCGGCGGAAACCAGTCCAACGCCAACCCTGTCTATGTCGCAGGGGTAGGCGGCACCGGCATCGTCTTCCGGGACGGACAGACGGCAAGCCTGGACAATGCCGGGACGGTTTCCGGCGGCAATGGTGGAATTGCCAATAGCAGCAGCCATGGCGCGGGCGGTGTCGGCATCGTCGGCGCGGCGAGTGGCGGCATCTCGATCATCAATTCAGGAACGATCGCTGGCGGGCTGGCCGGGGACGGTGTGACGCGCGCCAATGCGGTCGCGCTCTTCGGCAACAACAACCGCTTCGAGATCCGGGCGGGCTCGACGACCGACGGCAATGTCGTGGTTCAGGGCGGCGGCATCAACAATATGCTGGCGCTGGGCGGAACGGTGAACGGCGCAGCCAATATCGGCAATCTCGTGGCCTCGCATACCGGCTTCACGGCCTACGAGAAGACCGGCTCCTCGACCTGGACGCTGTCGGGCGCCGGCAATCAGAACTGGACGATCCGGGAAGGGACCCTCAGCGGCAACTCCTCCAGCATGGCCGGCGACCTGACCTTCGATACGGGGGCAGGCACGCGCGGTGTCGTCTTCGCCCAGGGAACAGGTGGCACCTATTCCGGGACGATCTCGGGGGATGGCAACTTCACCTTGACGGGAGCGGCGGGCGGCGGCCTCACTTTGACGAGAGCGCAGAGCTATACCGGGACGACCACCATCCAGAACGGGACGCTACGGATGGGGGCGGTGAACGTGCTGGCATCCTCGTCCGAGGTCGCCCTCAATGCGGGCACCTGGGACCTCGACGGCTACGACCAGACCGTGAAGGGATTGTCGGGGGGTCCCGGTACGGACGTCACTCTCGGCAGCGCGACGCTGACCGTCGATAACGCCGGCAATATGAGTTATGGGGGCAGCATTTCCGGCACGGGCGGCTTGACCAAGACAGGGGCCGGCATTTTTTCGCTCCGTGGCGCCAACACTTATTCGGGTGCGACGAATGTCGCTTCCGGATTCATGAGAATCGGGCCCGGCGGCAGCCTGCTCAACTCAACCGCGATCAACATCTCCAACGGCGCCCATTTCAACGTTATCGCCCCCAGCGCCCTGTCTCCCACGGTGGCCGTCAGCCTGACCGGCGTCGGCTCGCTGTTCTCTTTGACAGCCAGCCAATCGATCGGCTCGCTCGCCGGTACGGCGGCCACGCGAGTGTGGCTCGACCCGGGCATGATGCTGACGACGGGTGGAAACCACACGAGCACCGTCTTCAGCGGCAATCTCGGCGCCAATGGCGAGGGTTCTCTCACCAAGATCGGCACGGGCGCGTTCACCCTGACCGGAACCAACGGCTATACCGGCGCGACGGCGGTCAACGCCGGCTCGCTGATCGTGAACGGCTCGATCGCGTCCTCCTCCGGCGTCACGGTGGCGGCCGGCGCGCTGCTCGGCGGCACGGGCGTGGTTCCGACGACGGTGCTCAATGGCGGCACGCTCTCGCCCGGCAACTCGCCGGGCGCGCTGACGGTCAACGGCAACCTGACCTTCAACCCCGGCTCGACCTATCTCGCCGAAATCCAGGGCGCCAACGCCGACCGCGTCAACGTGACCGGAACTGCCGCGCTGGCGGGCACGCTGCGGCTGGCGCCGCTCGGGGGCGCCTATACGTTCAACAGCGCCTATACGCTGCTCTCGGCGGCAGGCGGGCGAACGGGCGTGTTCGGCCCGGTGGATGCGACCGGCAGCTTCGGCGCCGGCGTCACCTTGACGGTGAGCTATACCGCCAATGACGTGCTGCTGACATTGACACCGAATGCGCTGACGCCCGGCACGCCCGGGTTCGGCGTGACGGCGCCGCGCAACGCCTATGCCGTCGCCACAGCGGTCGACATCGCGGTGGCCAATGGCTCCGACCCGTCCTCGCTGTTCGGGATCTACAACCTGCCTGCGGCCGCGATCCCGGCGGCTGTGAACAGCCTCTCGGGCGAGGTCCATACGGCAGCGCCAGCGATGGCGAATGTCGTCTCGGACCAGTTCCTGCGGACGATGCTCGACCCGACGGCAGCAGGCCGCCTCGGCGCCGCTCCCGCCGGGCCCGGGGCGGCTACCTTTTCCGGCCTAGTGCGCAAGGGCGCGGACGAACCTGCTGCACCTTCGCGCCTCGACGTACCGTTCTATTCGGTCTGGGGTTCGGCCTATGGTTCTTATGGCCGCACCGATGGCAATGCCGCCATCGGCTCGACGAAGCGCACGATCGACGATGCGCATCTGGCCACCGGCATCGATGTCAGGCTCCTGCCGGGAACGATCGCCGGCATCGCGGTTTCGGGCGGCAGGGCGCGAGCCTCGCTCCCGGACCTCGTCGGCAAGGTCGATGCGGATGTCTTCCAGGCCGGCCTCTACGGCACGACGCAACTCGGGCCGGTGAAGCTCGGCGGGGCGATGAGCTATGCGCAGCTGGAGAACGAGGTCAGCCGCAGCATTCCAGCCCTGCGATCGAGCCTCTCCTCCTCCTATGCCACGACGGCGTGGAGCGGGCGGCTGCAGGCGAACGCGGCACTGCTCGACTGGAACGGCCTCTCCGTCTCGCCGCTGGCGGCGATCCAGGGAACGCAGGCGCGCAGCCCGGCAGTGATCGAGGCGAACTGGGCCGGCGCTCATGCCGGAGCGCTGGCGCTGGCCAAGCGCAGCGATGTCACGACACGCAGCGAACTCGGCGTGCAGATCGATGCCGACAGCGTTCTCGGCGGCGTTCCCGTCACCGGCTATGTCCGGGCGGCCTGGGCGCATTATTTCCGCCGCGATGCGGATATGACCGCAAGCCTGATCGACCTGCCCGGAGCGACTTTCAGCGCGACCGGAGCCCGCAGCGACCGCGACAGCATGCTCGTCAGCGCCGGCCTCACGGCCCGGCTCCGCGAAAATGTCTCGCTCAGCCTCAACCTCGACGGCGAAGTCTCCGCCAACAGCAGCCGCATCGGCGGAGCGGCGCAAATCAGGGTCAGCTTCTGAAAGGCCGCTGGCCGACCTGAATACAACGGCCCGCTGACTTCGATTGCGAGGAGTTTTTTTGACCGGGATGCCGTGATCCGGACCGGAACCATGTGCTTGGGGCCGGCAGGGAGTGTCTGGCTGCGGGGCGGGAGCCGCAGTCAGCAACCGGCGCATCATGCGCCCTCCTCTCGGCCGACTGGGGCTGGCCATTCGGCTCACAGAGCGGTTGGGTAACGCCATCGAGCTGACAACTTTTATGCTGGCAGCGCCTTATGCCAAAGCATTGCCCTCCTTCTGCAACGCCCCCACGCCTAGATTGGGATGTCGGAGCGCGAAATCTCCGGCCACTTGGGAAATTTCGCGAGAATGCGCTCGATATCGGGATCGGCCCGGCGATCTTGACCAGCACCGTGAGGTTGAGTGCCCGGGCAAGGGGGACAAGTCCGTCGAGATCGGCGAGCGAGAGCGTCCCGTGCTCGACATCAAGCACCAGCGTCTTGAAGCCAATATCCACGGCCATCTCGACGAATACGATGTCGGGGCGGATAGCCAGCAGCCGAATGCAGGAAGATCGTTCATCGCGGTCATGGCTGCGCCGCGAGGGGCAGTCGGCGATGTTGGGCCAAGGGAGTGCACTGGTAGGCGGTTTCGAGAACCGCCAAGTCTAGCCGCACGGCCACGATCCCGTCGCCAAGGGCGCGGCGAGGAGGTGGACTGTGTCGATCTGAACGTGCGGCTTCGGGTAGCTCGACCATCAATCCGGCCCCTAGCCGGGGGCAGCAACTGTCGAGCTTGAAGCGAGCAGTAGCGCCCCTCCTCATGCCCCGAAGACCGAGTTCCGCGATTAGATTGAGAGCACAGGGGCGTGGCCACGGTGGTCGACGCTTGCGTGCTGGCCTTCTTCGACAGGCTGATCGCGCTGATCCGGATATAGACTTTCGTCTGATATCGCCCGTCATCGACGCAATTTTCTGCGAAGGCAAGAGCCTGAGCTCTGCAACATCCTGTCTTCTGGCAGGTCGTTTCTGAACCGCGTCGGAACAGGCGGCACATGACGAAAAAATAATGATTCCCGCCGGGTCTGGCGTGGTTTTCGTCGTCGATCTTACATCAATCCCGCCACGGCATGCGCCGCTACGTCTCGGGGAGAGCTCGATGGAAGGTGTTGGTTCGGCGTTCGACGAGGTCGTCACGCTGCGGCAGGCCAAGCAGCTCATCCAGTGCATGGCGCATGAGCAGAGCTTCCTGCTGCTTTCGCCCCCCGGCCTCGGCAAGTCCGAGCTGGTCTACGAGGCGGCGCGCGAGGCCGGGCTACCCTGCCGCTCGCTGCTCGGCACCCAGATCGCGCCCGAGGATGTCAGCGGCATTCCGCGCATCGTCGGCGAGCGCTCGGTCTTCTGCCCGCCGCGCGTGCTCCTGCCGGAGAAGCCGGAGCCCTTCTGCCTCTTCCTCGACGAGTTGCCGGCCTGCTCGCCCGACGTGCAGAAGGCATTCTATTCGCTGCTGCTGGAGCGCCGTCTCGGCGAGCATGCCCTGCCCAAGGGCACCTGGGTCGTCGCCGCCGGCAACCGCCTGCAGGACCGGGCGCTGGTCCGGGCGATGAGCTCGGCGCTGGTCAACCGCGTCACCATCCTGCAATTGCGGGTCGATGCGGGCGAATGGCTCGGCTGGGCCGAGCGGGCCGGGATCAGGCCCGAGATCCGCAGCTTCGTCTCGACCATTCCCGATGCGCTGATGCGGCCCGTTCCGGCCGATCCGGTTCCGTTCTCGACGCCGCGCGCCTGGGCATTGCTCTCACGCGCGCTCGATCTCGCCCAACGCTCGGGCCTGCTCACCAACGAGAACCGCCGGGCGCTCGCCTTTGGCCGGCTCTCGCCTGAGGATGCGGTCGTGTTCTGCGCGCTGGCCGAGGATGCGATCGGCGCCCTGCGGCCGCTCGACGACTACCTGCGCAAGCCTGAATTGCTGCCCAAGGGCGATTCCGCCCGCTGGTTCGTGCTCGACTGCATCCGCCAGCATGTCCGCGACGGCAAGGCGAAGGGCCTGAAGCCGCAGATCGTCAACCGCTTCCTGCGCGCGCTCTCCCATGAGCACCAGCTCCTCGTTCTCACCGACATGGTCGGGGCCTGGGGCGCGCTCGGGGCCGAGCCGGCGATGCTGGCGCTCCTGCGCAAGGTTTCGGCCGCATGAGTGCAGCGCCCGAAACTCGTCCCGACCACCGGGCCATTCGGGCGCGGCTCCTGAACGGGCTCAGGCTCGTCACGGCCCCGTTCCCGCATCTGAGCGGGCTTGCCGCCGCCGTCCGGCTGGAGATCGACGAGCGCGTGCCGACCATGGGCGTATTCGCCTCGGGCCGGCTCCTGGCGAATCCCGGTTTCTCCGCGCGGCTTTCGACCGAGGATCTCGTCTTCGTCCTCGCCCATGAATTGCTGCATCTGGCGCTGCGCACCCATGACCGGGCGCGCGGCAGCGCGACGCTCGAATTCAACTATGCCCATGACTACATCATCAACGACATGCTGCGGCATGCGCTGGGGCTGACCGCGATCCCGGCGGGCGGGCTCGACATGCCGGGCGCCCGGCTGAAGTCCGCCGAGGAAATCGTCCTCGAAATGCGCCGCAACGGCACCTCCATGCAGACCCGGACCCAGGTCTGGGAGGGCATCGCCGTCACGGTCGAGCAGGTGCTGGGCGCGGCGCGGCAGGCGCCCGCCGGCAGCATGGGCGACGCGCTCGATGCCGCGCGCGAGCGCGAACTCTTTCCCGAAAGTGCGGCCGAGCAGGCCGAGCGTGCCCGGGCCATTAGGGATCTCGCGGCGAAGGGAATGATCCTGGCCAAAGCGATGGGCGCACTGCGCGGGCAGGGCACGGGCAGCGGCTCGGAGCAGCGGACCATTCGGTCCGACCGCGGCCTCTCTCGCACGCCCTGGCATGTCGCGCTCCAGACATGGCTGGAAGGCGTCGCACCCGGCGAGCGCACCTATCTGCGCGCCTCGCGCCGCGGCGCCGATCATGGCGAGGTCGTGATGCCCGGCCGCAAGCGCCATTCCTGGCGGCTCAGCATCATTCTCGACACCAGTGCCTCGATGGGCGACGAGGTCCCGCGCGCATTGGGCGCCATCGCCGATTTCTGCGACATGGCCGGCGTCGACGAGATCCGCGTGATCCAGTGCGACACGACGGTGACCTCCGACGAGACGCTCTCGCCCTCGGCGCTCGCCGAATACGAGATCAGCGGCTATGGCGGCAGCGACCTCAACCCCGCCATGGCGGCGCTCGCCGAGGATGCGCGCGTCACCGCCGCGGTGATCATCACCGATGGCGAGATCTTCTATCCGCAGGAACCGCCGCCCTATGCGGTGCTCTGGGCGCTGCCGAAGCCTTCCGCCTCCTTCCAGCCGCCCTATGGCCGCGTCGTCACGCTCGAAACGGGAGCCTCGTCATGAAGGTCGTGCAGGAACTCGTCGCCTATTTCGACCAGCGCGGAAAACTCTCGCGCCGGCAGCTCAAGAAGCTGCTCGAACAGAACTTCGTCGCCTCCGACGCCCCGACCAATATGCACGGCCTGTGCGAGAGTGTCGGCGCGACCTATTATTTCCGCGTCACCGGCATCACCGAGGGGCAGCTCTGGGGCACCGACATCTATAGCGGCGATTCGGCGATCGGGGCCGCGGCGGTCCATGCCGGGTTGCTCGCGGCCGGAGAGACCAAATTCCTCAGGGTCACCGTGGTGCATCCGCCGGACAGCTTCCCGGCCTCGACCCGCAACGGCGTCACCAGCACGGAATACGGCAAGTACCAGTACGCCTGGATGCTGTCGGCGATCTGAGCGTCCTCCCGCGTCATCATTCTCGGACGAAACGAAGTGCGGGCCCGCTCCATGATCGCACTACGATGATGCTCCCCATGAATCGTCCGGGCTGCTCCGCCGTGGCGATGCCGGCGCGCAATTGCAGATAGTGCGGTGCCCATAGACCTGCGAGCTGCAAGGCGATGGTGCGCGGCGCCAGATCGGTTTGCTTTCCGTTTCCTCAGCGTCCGCGCCCGCCATCGTCGCTGCACCGGCCACCTCCCATGGCGGCCGGCGCACGCGCCGGCCTTCTTGGATTTGGCTCTGTCGTGAAGCCGGCCATGCATGAGATTGAAGTCGGACCACTCAACGGGCCAGGACACTGGCAGTGCTTCATCCCTCGCTACCAAAATTGGGACCCTGTTATCTTGGCGCGAAGGCGCCTCGGGGCCTTTTCACGCCCGGTCAGAGGCAGTCCGCCAGCGTGCCCGTCGCCGAGGAACAGAGCTCGGCCGTGGTGAGCGACAAAGTCTTTCTGTTGCTGCGGGCCAAGGTCCGCAGGGCACAGCCAACCTCGCGCTGAATGCCCTCTTTACCTTTTCAAAGTATCCGGCCAACCACTTCGGCGGCCATTTCATCCGCCAGCCGACGGAAGCCGGCCGGGGTCAAGCAGAATCGGAGCGCTGCGAGGCAGCACCCCGGCAGCTTCAATCCGCAACGGAGACATCCGGCGCAACCGATCCGATATTGTAGCCCTCCAGCTGGGCTGCCGGCGCATCGGCGGAAGCGAAGTTCAGGATCGTCGCGGTGCCCGGCGTCACCGGGATCACCCGGGACGGCGGCAGGCCGATGAATTCGTGGCAGGCGGCACGGATGACGCCGCCATGGACGACCGCCAGCAGGTCGCCCTGCGCCTTGTGCAGCCAGTCCCGGATTCCGGCCGCGACCCGGGCCCGAAAATCGCCCCAGCTTTCGCCCTTATCCGGCGTGAACGTGCCGGCCCGCCAGGCGTGATAGCGCTCCGGCTGCTCGGCAATCAGGTCGCGCTTCCGGCGGCCAGTCCATTCGCCCATGTCGAGTTCGCGCAGGCGGGAATCCGACGGCGCGTCAGGGTAGCCGATCAGGCCGACCGTCTGGCGCGTGCGGCCGAGATCGGAGGAGACGACATGCGCCGGCAGCAGCGCTCTGACATAGGGCACGAATTCGCGCGCCTGCCGGATACCGCGCTCGGAGAGTTCGGAATTGTCGTGCCCCTGCAGTCGCTGCTCGACGTTCCACAGCGTCTCGCCATGGCGCATCAGGATAAGTCTCATGGATCGATCCTTTCGCCTTCCATCGTGAAGGCGGCATCGGGTGTGCTGGAGAACGACAGGCCGACTTCGTCGCCCGGTGTCGCGGTGAAGAAGCCCTCGGCCATGCCGGTGAGGCGCAGGTCGCCGACCATGACCGTGACCATCGACTGGCCGGCGATCGGCGCCGCCTCGGCGAAGCGCCCGACGAGCTGGTGCCCGTCACCGACCCGCCCGACGGCGATGTCCTGCGCCCGGTAGAGCAGCTGCACCCGCTCGTGCCCCGCAGCGAAGGCGGCCGGGGCCAGCGCCACATCCGCGAAGACGAACCGGTCCTGCACGCGGGTCACGGGCAGGAGATTGGCCGGCGGCGTGCCGAGGAACGAGGCGACGAAGGTTGTCGTCGGCCGGCGCAGAAGGTCGATCGGCGCGCCGAACTGCTCGACGCGGCCATGGTTGAGGACGGCGACGTGGCTGGCCATGGTCATGGCCTCGACCTGGTCATGCGTGACATAGACCGATGTCGCGCCGGTCGCCCGGTGGATGCGCATCAATTCGCTGCGCATCTCGATGCGCAGCTTGGCGTCGAGATTAGACAAGGGTTCGTCGAACAGCAGGATGCTCGGCTTCGGCGCGATGGTCCGCGCGATCGCGACGCGCTGCTGCTGGCCACCGGAGATCTCGGCCGGGTAGCGGTCGCGCAGGGCCGAAATGCCGAGCAGGGCGAGAACCTCCTCGACACGGGCGTTCCGGTCGGCCTTGGACCAGCGCGCGACCTTGAGCGGCCAGGCGATGTTGCCGGCGACCGTCATATGCGGCCACAGCGCATAGGACTGGAAGACCAGCCCGGCATCGCGGGCGCCGGCATCGGCGATGACGCCGCCCGTCCCGCTCGACACCGTGCGGCCGACGAAGGCGATCTCTCCCGCGCTCGGCTCCTCCAGCCCGGCCAGCATGCGCAGCAGCGTGGACTTGCCGCAGCCGGACGGGCCCACCAGCACCAGGAAGGCTCCGCGCGGCACCGAGATATTCACGTCCTTGACGGCGGCGACGTCGCCGAAGCGCTTCACCAACTGGCTGATGCGAATGGCGTCCTGCGCCGGGGCGGTCGATGCGGGCGCCATCACTGCTTCCATTTCTGCACACGGGTCTGGATGAGATGCGCCGCCAGCGAAGCCGCCAGGCAGATCACGAGGATCACCAGCGTGATCGCGTTGGCGAACTGCATGAAGCCCTCGGACGCATAGCGATAGGCGACCATGCTGAGCACCGGCGAGGTCGCGGTGAACAGCAGCACGACAAGCGACAGGTCCCGCACCATCTTGACGAAGACCAGGATCGCGCCGGCCAGAAGACCACGGATCGTCAGCGGGAAGATGATGAAGACGAGACGGGTGAGCAGTCCCGCGCCGGTCAGCCGGGCGCTCTCCTCGATATCGTTGGAGATCTGGCCCAGAACCGAGCGGCCCGACTGCACCGCATAGGGCAGATTATGCGCCGTTGCCGCCAGCACCAGCAGCGCGAAGGTGCCGTAGAGCGACGGCAGCGGCCCGATGGGCGCCCCAAACAGCGCGATATACGCCGCAGCGAAGGCGATGCTGGGGACGAGCAGCGGCAGGAAGGCGAGCTGGCTGAGCACGGTCGCGAGCCAGGTCCCCTTGTTGCGGACGATCGTATAGGCCAGCGCCAGCCCGAGCAGCATGGTCGTGAGCGCGACCGTCAGGCCGAGCTTCATCGTGTTCCACAAGGCCTCGACGATCATCGGATTACGGAACAGGCCGGCCTGGCCCTGGGCAAGCGCGCCGCCGCCCTCCCCGATCCAGAAATGCAGCGTCCAGTTCGAGAACAGAGCTCCGCCCTGCGGCGCGAGGCTCGACGCTGCCAGCACCAGCACCGGCAGGACCGAAGTCGCGAGCCCGATCACGAGCGCGGCCGCGAAGAGCGGCCAGCGCCAGACCCCGAGCGGAAAGCGCTTGATGCGCCCGCCCTTGCCGGTAACCGTGGTGAAGGCCTTGCGGCCGGCGACGAGGCGATCGCTGCAGAACAGCAGCGCGGCCGAGACCGCGATCAGGAGCAGCGCCAGCACGAAGCCGCGCTCGGTCTCGCCGGTCTCGATCATGCCGAACAGCCTGGTCGAGAGCGTCTGCATCCTGACCGGCAGGCCGAGCAGCGCCGGCGCGGCGAAATTCGCCACCGCCCCGGCGAAGGTCAACGAAGCCGCCGCGACGAGCGCAGGCGTCGCCACCGGCAGGACGATGCCGAAGAATATGCGCCCCCGCCGCGCCCCGGACATCACCCTGCTCGTCAACAATGCCGGCCTCGGCGGCGCGCTGAAGCTGGTTGATTCCGATATCGATCAGATGACCTCGCTGATCGCGCTCAACGTCACGGCGCTGACCCGCCTGACCTATGCGATCGTGCCGCAGTTCATCGCGCGTGGCGCCGGAACCATCGTCAACATCGCCTCGATCGTCGCAATCAATCCGGAAACGCTGAACGGCGTCTACGGCGGCAGCAAGGCCTTCGTCCTCGCCTTCAGCCAGAACCTGCGGCACGAACTCGCCGGCACCGGCGTCACCGTGCAGGTCGTGTTGCCCGGCGCCACCGCCACCGAATTCTGGGCCATTGCCGGCGTCCCGGTCGAGCACCTCCCGACCGAGATCGTGATGCGCAGCGAGGACCTCGTCGATGCCGCGCTGATCGGGCTCGACCGCGGCGAGTTCGCTTCGATCCCCTCCCTGCAGGACGGCGCGCTCTTCTACGCCTACGAAACCGCCCGGCAGGCGATGATCGGCAAGCTGTCGACCGCCCACCCTGCCCCTCGCTACCGCAAGGCGGCCTGACCGTCACGGTCGGGCCAGGACACAGGAGCACGCGGCGACCTGTTCCCGCTCGGGGGTCTGCTGATGGTCGCGATCGATCTCGACGAGGTGGCGTCCTCCTGAGGCAAGTCCGTATCGATGGCGGCAGCCACCTCATTCGGTCGAATCGAAATCGTCCTCCCTGGCATGCAGCAGGGCGGCGAGGGTGTGCAGGCCGAGGTCGAGCTGCTCCATGCTCGGCGTCGCCAGCGCCAGCCTGACGGCGTTCGGCGCATGGCCCGGCGTCACCGCGAAGGTGCTCGAAGGGGTCAGCGCGATGTCGCGCCGCGCCGCGGCCGCGACGAAACTCTGCGAGCGCCAGTGCGCCGGCAGCGTCAGCCAGAGGTGATAGCAGTTCGGGTTGGCCTGGATCTCGAAACCGGCCAGGCGCTCGGCGGCAAGCGCCTGGCGCGCACGGGCATCGAGGCGCTTGAGCTTGGCGAGCTCGGCGATAGTGCCGTCGCTCATCATCCGTTGCGCCGCCGCGAAGGCGAAACCCGTCGCCGTCCAGCCGCCCGACCTCACCGAAGCCTTGACGTTTTCGCGCAGGCGCAACGGTGTGACGACGAAGCCCAGCGTCAGGCCCGGCGCGACCTTCTTTGAGAGACTGTCGATCACCAGACAGCTCTCCGGCGCGAGCGCCGCCAGAGGCGGTTCGTCTTCGAGGAAGCCGTAGACATTGTCCTCAATGATCGGCAGGCCGAGCACCTCGACGACTCGGAGCAAATCGGCCCGACGTGTTCGAGGCATCGTCATGCCCAGCGGGTTCTGCACTGCCGGCTGGACATAGAGCGCCGAGAGATGGGCCTCGCGATGCGCCCTCTCGACCGCGTCGGGCCGCATGCCGAGCTCGTCCATCGCCAGTGGCACCAGCGTAACGCCCAGCCGCGCTGCGATCCCTTTGATGAACGGATAAGTCAAAGTCTCGACGCCACAGCGACCACCGGCCGGCACGAGGGCGGCAAGCGCCGCGGCGACGGACTGGCGGCCATTGCCTGTGAAGACCAGTTGCTCGGGCATGGGCGACCAGCCCCCCTGTGACAGGAACGCGGCGCCGATGCTCCGGATCGCCGATGTGCCGACGCTGGTCGCCTGCCGCAAGGCGGCGTCGAGAGCCGCGCTCTCGTCCAGGCCGGTCAGGCTCCTGGCGATCAATGCGGCCTGCTTGGGCAGGATTGGATAGTTGAACTCGAGGTCGATCCTTGTGCCGGTCGGCTCGCCGGGCGCCGCGACGCCGCGCCGGCCCTCTCCCGAAACGAAGGTACCCCGGCCGACCTCGCCGACGACGAGGCCGCGACGCAGCAGCTCGGCATAGACCCGGCTCGCGGTCGATACCGCGATCTTGCGCTCATAGGCGAAGTTGCGCTGCGGCGGCAGGCGCTCGCCCGGCCTCAGCCTGCCTTCGGCGATATCGGCGGCGATCACATCGGCCAGCTTGAGATAATCGGATTTCGACATTTATTGCACCGAGTACAATGTTTTTATTGCTCCGAACAATGTACCGGATCATTTTGTCGACATCAACCCAGCCGCACCGGAAATCGCGAGGGTTACGACGGCGGGCGACGACCTCGCCGATGTGACGGGAGCGTGTTGCCGACGTCCACCCCGGTGCAACCCAACGGAGGCCGACATGTCCGCAGTCCTGCCGATCATCACCCGCCCCGTCAGCGCGAAGCGCTCCGAGGCATTGCTTCACCTGCCGGGCGCGCTGTACCGGGCGATCTCACGCTATTTCGTCAACCGCGCCGCCATCGCGGACCTGCGCGAGTTCGACGAGCACGCTTTGCACGACATCGGCATCGCCAGGAGCCAGATCGAGGCGGCCGTGCACGGCCTCGTCCCGCGGCCCGGCCGCAAGCCAATGTGATGCGAGGGCGCGAGAAGCCATCGCCTTGGGACGCATCGTCATGGACCTGACGCTCGCAACCGCCCTGGTCGCCTTTGCCGGCGTCTTCCTGATCAGCTTCATGAGGGGCGCCTTCGGCGGCGGCTTCGCCATCGTCGGCATCCCGCTGCTCTCGACCGTGATGGATCCCGTCACGACCGGCGGGCTGCTGGCCCCGCTGTTCATCGCGATGGACCTCTACGCGCTGCGCTACTGGCAGGCCTCGACCTGGTCGAAGCCCGATCTCGTCCTGCTGGTTCCGGCGCTGGTTATCGGCATCGGCTGCGGTTATCTGCTCTTCCGCATCCTCGACCATCGCGCCATCGCCATCGTCATGGCCGCGATCACGCTGGCCTTCGTCGGCCTCTGGTTCCTGCGGGGTGGAGAGGTGACGGTGCAGCCGCGTTCGAAGCCGAAGGCGCTCGCGGCGGGCTTCACCTCGGGCATCACCACCATGGTCGCGCATTCGGGCGGCCCGCCGCTGGCCATGTACCTGCTGCCGCTCGGCCTCAGCAAGGAGCTCTATGCCGGCACGACCAGCCTGTTCTTCACCGTGGGCAATGCCACCAAGCTGGTGCCCTGGCTGCTGCTGGTCCAGCCCGAGGCCCAAGTCTGGGCGCTGATGGCGATCTGCCTCCTCGCCATTCCGGCCGGCGTCTGGCTGGGCTGGCGGCTGCACGGCGCGCTGGACCAGCGCCAGGTCTATCGCGCTTGCTACGGCCTGCTGATCGTCACTGCGCTGAAGCTGTTCTGGGATGGCGTTTCGGGGTATCTGTGAGTGCGGACCGGTCTATCCTCCGAGCGCAGCGCTTCACCGTGATCCCGCCCCGCGAGCTGAACAGCCGGCCGTCATCCGGGCAGCACGGTGAAACCTTCCGCCCCCGAGCGTTCGAGAGCGGAAGGTTCAGGAAGCGCTGGAGGAGCTGCCCTGCCCTACGCTGCGACGGCGAGCGCCACGCGAGCCTCGATGCCGTTGCGGGTCATCTTCGAATAAGGGCAGGTCGCGTGGGCGCGATCGACCAGCCGCTGCGCGACATCCTCGGCGAGGCCGGGAATGCTGACGTTCAGGCGGGCGCTCAGGAAGTAGCCGTCCACCTCGTCGAGCCCGAGATCGACCTCGGCATCGACGGCGGTCTCGGGCGGGAGCCTGACACCCTGCTCGCGCGCGGCATGGGCCAGGGCGCCTTCGAAACAGGCGGACCAGCCGGCGGCGAAGAGCTGCTCGGGACTGGTGCCCGGGCGGTTCGAGCCGGGGACCGACAGCTTGACGTCGAGCTGATCGTCGGAGCTCTTGGCCCAGCCCTCGCGGCCGCCGACTGTGTGGACATGGGCAGTGAAGAGAGTCTTGGCAGGCATGTTCCGTCTCCTGTTGGAGTTTTCGGGATGCCCGATAGCTAGGGGAGGTGCCGGCCCGCCAGCAGCCGGCAAAAGCGGTAGCCAGCCTCTCATGCCACGATATGAAGAGGCGCGGCCGATCTCACGCCGAGCCCGCCGATGGCGGCTTCGCGCCCTGCGGATCTTCCCCCGGCAAGGGAGCGACGAGTTCCTTCAGCGCGCGCCGCAATCGCGGCACCATCCAGTCGATGAACACCCGCACCTTGAGCGGCAGAAGGCCTTGACGCGCATAGATCAGGTGCACCGGGAACGACTGACTCTCATAGGCCTCGAACAGGGGGATCAGTGCGCCCGATCGCAGGTCCCTGGCCACCTGATAGCGCGGAGCCCGGATGATGCCGGCTCCGCGCAAGGCGGCGGCTAAGGCGGCGGTGGCGGTGTTCGCGCGGATTCGGACATCCGGCTGCGCCTCCAGCCTGCCGCCGTCCTCATGGTAGACCCAGCCCGGCTGGGTGATCTGCCCGAAAACCACGCCGTCATGGCCGGAGAGTTCCTCCGGCCGCGTCGGGACGCCCTTGCGCGCCAGATAGTCCGGACTGGCGCAGGTCACGAAGCCGAACTCGCCGATCTTGACCGCGTGAAGCGAACTGTCCGCGAGCGCGCCCAGCCGAATGCCGATATCGACATGCTCGTCGACAAGGTTCACGGCCCGGTCAAGGCAGAGCACGTTCAGCCTGATCTCGGGATGCTCGCACAGGAAATCATAAACGAGCGGCAGGATGTGGTCGTGACCGAACGAGATCGGTACCGTGACCGTCAGGACGCCCCGCGGCGTTTCGTATTCGCCCGAGGCCCGCAGCTCGGCATCCACGAGCTGCGCCATGATCTGGCGGGCAGCGTCGACATAGTCGCGCCCCGCATCGGTCAACTGGATATTGCGGCTCGTGCGCACCAGAAGCTGGGTGCCGAGATGGCGCTCAAGTTCCGCGACCTTGCGGCTGACGCTCGGCAGCGGCGCGTTCAGCTTGCGGCTGCCGGCCGACAAACTGCCGGCATCGACCACCGCCAGCAAAACCTGCATCGCATCGAAACGGTCCATGTGAGCCTGACACCTGTTGCACCGTGGTGATCGTCAGGATGCCAAGCGGCACCGGCCACGCAAAGCGTCTCGATATGACGGCCCTATTGCATTGGTCCGATTCCGCTTCAATGCAAGGCTCGCCGAGGGCTCAAGCGCCAGGAGCAACCACGTCGCCCCGGATGATCCCGATCACGGTTGCGGCGGTGCGATCGAAATGGCTGCGCCCGTCGGCGAGCCGCGCCGTCGGGCTGATATAGCTCTGCGAGCCGACATAGGTTGCCGGGTCGAGCGGATATGCCGTGATCTTCCCAGCTTCCAGAGCGCGATTCCAGGGGCTGCGCCGCCACAGCCGCCTGCATTGGACGAAGAGCGCGATACCGTCGAGTTTCAACACGGCTCGGATTATCCGGACTTGATCTTCCCTGATGCGAGGCTAACCCGCATAGGGCTCGAATGTCACATGCGTCACGCCAACCGGACTGACAGTGGCGGTCTCAGGGACCGCCGCCTTCATGGCCGGCTCGCAGGTGTCCTGGAGTGTCGCAGCGCCCATCGAAAAAGCCGCAAACCAGCAGCGAGACCTGCCGATCCCTCACGGCCGAGGAGCGGGCAGAAGCCTCACGCCCGGGATAGCGGCGGGTGGCATGCTCGCCAGTGCCGCGCGATCTCCTCCCGCTTCGCAAGCCAAACCGATGGCTTGCTCATGACATAGTCGAGGAAGCGCACTAGGCCCGTACAACGGCCGGGCCGCCCCGACAGCCTGCCATGCAGGCCGATGCTCATCATCTTTGGCTGGCCCGCCTGCGCAAGGCCACTGACCAGGCCACTTTAGGCTGTGTGGATTTTGACTTGGTCGACATGACGGTCGCCGCGATGCTTGCGATGGCGAGGCAGTCCCTGGCCATCTTCTTGAAACGGGTTCCGCCTTATCGAATTCTGCACCGCCACAGCCTGGTGTATCATTCAGAATCTCGCAACCTAGGCCCTTGCCGCTGTTGGCGGAACAGCGAGCACATACGCCACGATGGCATTGGCGTGTCCGTGACCCATGCCGTGATCGTTCTTCAGCATCGCGACCAGTTCCATATGCTTCGCCGGAAGCCGCTGGCGCACCAACTCCTGCCACTCCCCGATGGGACGCCCGTACTTTTTCTCGATCGAGAGGAAGTAGGAGGCCGGCCCCTTGACGACGTCATCGACCATGATTGCCGCCCTCGCTGTTTCCAGAGGCATTTGACGATACGCGTGCGCCGCCTCCAACGGGGAACAGCGCTCTGAGATCGGCGCTCCGGAGCCAGAGTCCGCCCCACAGGAGCAGGCCCAGATAGAGCCCGAACAGGCTGTGACTGAAGAGCGGGCTGTCCACCCTGACCTGCGTCGCGATCGCGCCGCCAAGAAGCCCGGTGGTGACGACCGCACCAAGCACGCTGGTCCGGGGGATTGCATACAAAACGACGCAAGCCAATTCGATCAGGCCGATCAACAGCGTATGGCGCGGATCCCAGCCGAGCGATCGGAGGGTTTCCGTCGCCACCGCCGCACCGGCGAGCTTTGGGGCCACGGAAGCGGCCAGGAGAAACAGGATGACGAGTGCGGACATCGCCCACCCCGTCATGACGAGTTTGGGGCTGATGCCCGCCCCTCCAGGCCCTTGTGTTCCGGATACGGCATGTCCCCGCGACGCGAGCATTTGCATAACCATCTCTTTTTCTGGCTTTTGTCCGCAGCCCGATATATCTTGATGTCGAGATAATAACTGCATTTATCTTGCCGTCAAGAGAATTTCATGGATCACGTATCGTCCCGCATCGCGCAATGGCAACGGGAGCTGCCCGACGTGGATACGGCAGGAATGGCCATCCTCGGGCGCATGCGATGGATCACCCTGCAGGCCCGGCCGGATATTGAAGCCGTGTTCGCCCGGCACGGCCTCGATACCGGCGAGTTCGATGTCCTTTCGACGCTGCTGAGAGCGGGACCGCCCTATCGGCTGCGACCGACGGAGCTGTTTCGCGCGCTGATGATCTCCTCCGGCGGGCTGACCGCCAGATTGGATCGGCTCACTAGCCGCGGCCTGATCGCACGGGCGGAAGCGAGCAGCGACAAGCGCAGCTTGCCGGTCGAACTGACCGCGCAGGGGCGTGCGCTGGTCGAGGCGGCCTTTCGGGAGGACATGCTCGTCGAGCGGAAACTGATCTCCGGATTATCGGATACCGACAGAGGCCAGCTCGCCGGGCTGCTTGAGCAGCTTGCCTTGCTCGTTGGGCAAGCCACGGACGAGCAATCCAGAATCGAACCCTGACGGATAAGCCTGTTGATCGATATCCCTCCGGCGGGACCACGATCATGCGCAACCAAGCGAATACTCGTCAGACGGCGGGGTTGGCTCCCATGGTTCGATCAGGCCTTCGCCGAAGCTCTGAATTTCGTCTCCTGTTCGCTTTCCCCTGCGACGGGCGCGGTGCATTTCGCTCCTGCCTGATCTTGAGGTCGGCTGTTTCGTTAGGCCGCGGTCACGGTCGGCGTTTCGCTGCGCCGGGTCTGAACGAAACGGATCAGCGGGATCAGCAGCAGCAGCGCCGCTACGATCAGGAGCCCGGCGGCTATCGGTGAAGACACCAGCGTCAGCGGATCCCCCTGGCCGATGGCGAGCGCGCGCCGAAGCTGCAGTTCGGCCATCGGACCCAGAATGAGACCGATCAGTGCCGGCGCAATCGGCACCGAGCAGCAGCGGAACCCGTAGCCGATCACACCGAGGACGCCGAGGGCGAGCAACTCGACCCAGGATTGGGAAATGCCCCAGACGCCGACCAGCGAGAAGATCAGGATGCCCGCGTAGAGATGCGGCTTCGGGATCGCCAGCAGCTTCACCCAGATCCGGGCCATCGGCAGGTTGAGGACGAGCAGCATCAGATTGCCGATATAGAGCGACGCGATCACGCCCCAGACCAGCTCCGGGTTGCTGGTGAACAATGTGGGCCCGGGCTGGAGGCCATAGTTCTGGAAGGCAGCCAGCATCACCGCGGCCGTCGCCGATGTCGGCAGGCCGAGCGTGAGCAGGGGAACCATGACGCCGGCGACGGCCGCATTGTTGGCGGCCTCCGGGCCGGCAACACCCTCGATCGCGCCGTGGCCGAATTCTTCGGGATTCTTCGAGAGGCGTCGTTCGAGCGTGTAGGACAGCAGCGTGGGAATCTCCGATCCGCCGGCCGGCATGACCCCGATCGGGAAGCCGAGCGCAGCTCCCCGGAGCCAGGGCTTCCACGATCTCCGCCAATCCTCGCGCGACATCGCGATCGGCCCGTTGACCTCGATGACCTTCTGCGGCTCGCGGCTGAGCCTGCTGGCGACGAACAGGATCTCGCCCACCGCGAACATCGCGACCAGGACGATGGTGATGCCGATGCCATCGGACAGCTCCGGCACGCCGAAGGTGAGGCGCGGCAGGCCTGCCTGATAGTCGGTTCCCATGACCGCGAGGGCGAGGCCGAAGAAGAGAGAAACCAGTCCGCGCAGGATCGAAGTGCCGAGCACGACCGAGACGGAGGTGAAGGCCAGGACCGCGAGCGCGAAATATTCGGCGGGGCCGAAGACGAAGGCGATTTCCGAAATCGTCGGAGCGGCGACCGTGAGAAGCGCGGTGCCGATCGTTCCCGCGACGAAGGAGCCGATGGCCGCAGTCGCGAGCGCCGCCGCGCCGCGGCCGTTCTTGGCCATCTTGTTTCCTTCGAGCGCCGTGATCATCGAGCCGGATTCGCCGGGCGTGTTGATCAGGATCGAGGTGGTCGAACCGCCATACATGGCGCCGTAGAAGACGCCGGCGAAGATGATGAAGGCCGCCGTCGGCGACATCGTCACGGTGACGGGCAGGAGCAAGGTGATGGTGAGCGCCGGCCCGATCCCGGGCAGGACGCCGATCGCGGTTCCGAGCGCGCAGCCGGTCAGCGCCCAGAGCAGGTTCATCGGCTGCAGCGCGACCGCGAAGCCGTGCATCAAGGCGTCGAGAACGGACATCAGAAGCCTCCGGGCGGGAAGAAGCCGCCAAGCTGGACACCGAGCTTCGTGAAGGCGAACCAGGTGATCGAGGCGATGGCGAAGCCGATCAGGACGTCGGCGAGCGGCTTCCCCGAGCCGTAGGCGCGGGTGATGAAGGCGTAGGCCACCGCGCCGCCGAGCGGAAAACCGACCTGGCCGATCAGGCCGATCGGCAGGAAGACGCCGGCCGCGGCCGTCAGGAAGCCGATCCACGACATCGGCCGGCCGATATCGGCGCCCTCGGTCTCCTCGGGCTCGAAGATGGCCCCGCGCAGGACCTGATAGCCCAGCGCGAGACCCAGGGCGGTGAGGACAAGGCCGATCGCGAGGACGAAGAAGCCGGGGCCGATCCCGGCATAGGCCTGTGTCAGCGGCAGGTCCGTGGCCTCGTGAAGCAGGACGGCTCCGAGGATCAGGACGCCGACCGGCAGACCCCAGCGCGACAATCGTCGCGCCGGGAAGGACTTGACCGCCGCGGTCATTTGGCGACCCCGAGTTCCTCCAGGATCGGCCTGATCCGCGCGTTCTCGCTGGCGATGAAGGCCGAGAAGTCCTCGCCGCCGAGATAGGCGCTCTGGAGGCCGGACTTGTCGAGCTCGGCCTTCCATTCGGCATTCTCGGTCGCTTTTGCGAAGCGCTCGACCCAGGCCTTGCGAGCCGCCGCCGACATGCCGGGGGCGCCGACGATCCCGCGCCAGTTGCCCATGACGATGTCGACCCCGCTTTCCTTCAAGGTCGGGGCGTCGATCCCGGGAAGGCGCTTGTCCGAGGTGACGGCGATGATCCGAACGCGCCCGGCATCGGCCAGGCCCTTGAGCTCCGACGCACCGGAGACGAGGACGGCGATCTTGCCGCCGGCGAGCTGCGTGACCGCTTCGGCGCCGCCGCCATAGGCGATGTAGTTCAGTCGTTGCAGCGGGAGGCCGGCATTCTTCGCGATCATGCCGGCGATGATGTGGTCGACGCCGCCGGCCGAACCGCCGCCGAACGCCACGGCGCCGGGATTGGCCTTCAAAGCCTCGGTCAGGTCCTTGACGGTCTTGATCGGGGAATTCGCGGGCACCGCGAGCCCGTTATACTCGAAGGTCAGGCGCGCGACCGGCGTGGTCTCGGCGATCTGCGGCGAGCCCTTCGTCGCCATGATCGAACCGAGCAGGATCACGCCCATCCCCATCAGGGCGTTGTCCTGTCCTTTGCCGGTGCGAATGAACTCGCCGAGACCGAGCGTTCCGCCTGCGCCGGGCTTGTTGGTGAAAACCGCCCCGTCTTTGAACTGCCCGCTCTTGTCGAGCATGGTCATCGCGAGGCGCGTGGTCGTGTCGTACCCGCCGCCGGCCCCCGCCGGCACCATCACCTTGGCTGGCTCGGCCAGTGCCATTCCCGAGAAACCGACCGCCATTGCGATCGAAAGCATCGTCCTGCGCATTTTCGCATCCTCCCTGTCGGATGGTGAGTGATTGTATTTTGGATATCCGTAGCTATTGCTTTTTGGATATGCAAGATATAATCATTAAGCCAGTTCACGGAGGAACACCATGTTGGAAAGAGCCAGGCTGGCCGCGTTGGGACCTGAGGTCGGCCGGGCGCGCTACGTGCCGATCGCTCGCTATCCCGGCATCGAACGGTTGCCGTTTTCCTTGCGGATCGTGCTCGAGAACCTGCTGAGGCAGCAGTTCTTCGAGGGCGTGGAAAACGACGCACAGATCGAGGCTGTCCTGCAGCGCGACGTCGGAGCCGCGCTGACTTTCAAGCCGACCCGCATCTACGGCCAGGACATCCTGGCGAAAGTGATGCTGGTCGATATGGCGGGGCTACGCGATGCTCTCGCGGCCGCTGGGAAGGATCCGAGGGTCGTCAACCCCGCGGTGCCCGTGGACATCGTCATCGACCATTCGCTGCAGGTCGATTTCTTCGGCACGCGTGACGCGCCCCGCCTCAACCTGGAGATGGAATATCGCCGCAATGCCGAGCGGTTCGCCTTCCTGCGCTGGTGCTCGGAAAGCTTCGATGGCGTGCGCGTGGTGCCGCCGGGCAAGGGCATCATGCACCAGATCCATATCGAGAAGATCGGGCAGGTCGTCTGGCGCGAGGAACTGAAGGGCATGCAAGTGGCATCGCCCGATACCTGCGTCGGGACGGATAGCCATACGCCGATGATCAACGGCCTCGGCATCCTGGGATGGGGCGTCGGCGGGATCGAGGCGGAGGCCGTGATGCTCGGCAAGGGCGTCGCGATGGCGCTACCACGCGTCATCGGCGTCGAGGTCAAGGGCCGGCTGCGCGAAGGCGTGATGCCGACCGATCTGGTGCTGACCATCACCGAGCGTCTGCGCAAGGTCGGCGTCGTCGGCGAGTTCGTCGAGTTCTTCGGGCCCGGGTTGCAGCAGCTCTCGGTGGCCGACCGCGGAACCATCGCCAACATGGCGCCGGAATACGGAGCCACCGCCGTCTATTTTCCGATCGATCAGCGCTCGATCGACTTTCTGGACATGACCGCCAGGCCGGCTGAGCAGATCGCGCTCATCGAGGCCTATGCCCGCGCCCAGAAGCTGTGGCGGGACGAGAATACCCCTGCGCCGGCTTTCGATCTCGTGGTCGAGATCGATCTGGCCGATATCCGCCCGTCCATGGCGGGCCCGAAGAACCCCGAGGATCGCTTCGACCTCGCTGATGCGGCGAAGGCTTTCGTGGGGCATAGCCGGGCGATCGCCGGGCGCGAGCCTGCAGCCGAGAGCCATCCGGTCGCAGGGACCGATTTCGCGCTCAGGGACGGCGACGTCGCGATCGCGGCGATCACGAGCTGCACCAACACCTCCAACCCCGTGGGAATGATCGCGGCCGGCCTGGTCGCCCGCAACGCCGCGCGCCTCGGCTTGAAGTCGAAGCCCTGGGTGAAGACCTCGCTGGCGCCCGGCAGCCATGTGGTGGCCGAAGTGCTGGAGCGTTGCGGCCTGCAGCGAGATCTCGACGCGCTGGGCTTTCAGGTCGTCGGCTTCGGCTGCACGACCTGCAACGGCGGTTCAGGGCCACTTCCTCAACCCATCGCCGATGCGATCGAGACCAACGGCGTCGTCGCGACCGCCGTGCTCTCGGGCAACCGCAACTTCCAGGGGCGCATCCATCCCAATGTCCGCGCGGCCTATCTCGCCTCGCCGGCGCTGGTCGTCGCCTATGCCATCGCCGGCTCGATGACGGTCGACATCGCCCGCGAGCCGGTCGGTATCTCGGCAGAGGGCAAGCCGGTCTTCCTCGCCGACATCTGGCCTTCATTCGCCGAGATCGATGCCCTGGTCGCAACCGCCTACACGCCCGAGGTCTTCGCCGAGAAATACGCCGACCTCTTCGATGGCGGCGAACCCTGGGCGCAGCTTTCGACCAAGCCCTCCGCGCTGTTCAGCTGGCAGCCCGGCAGTACCTATGTCCGCCAGCCGCCCTATTTCGAGGCCCTTTCGCCGGAGCCTTCACGGTCGTTCGACATCCGCGCTGCCCGGCCGCTGGTCATCCTCGGCGACTCGATCACCACCGACGACATCTCGCCGTCCGGCGCGATCAGCCTCGGCACGCCCTCGGCCGACCTGCTCCTGTCCTATGGGGTCAAGAAAGCCGACTTCAACAACTACACCACTCGCCGCGCCAATCACGAGGTCGCCGTCCGCGCCACCTTCGCGAATATCCGCCTGCGCAACCGCATCGTCCCCGGCGTCGAGGGCGGCTTCACCAGGGTGATGCCCGAAGGCGAGCAGATGCGCATCTTCGAGGCCGCGCAGACCTATATGGAGCGCGATACGCCGCTCGTCGTCATCGCCGGCAAGAACTATGGCTGCGGCTCGTCGCGTGACTGGGCGGCGAAGGGCGTCGCGTTGCTCGGCGTCAAAGCCGTGATCGCGGAGGGTTTCGAGCGCATCCACCGGACCAATCTGGTCGGCATGGGCGTGCTGCCGCTGCAATTCGCGGAGGGGACGGTTGTGGAAGCTCTCGACCTAGACGGCAGCGAAACCTACGACATCGCCGGCCTCGACCGCGATTTCGCCGTCCGCGACCGCGTGACCTGCCGGGTGACCCGCAGCAGCGGCGAAACGCTCGACATTCCCCTGATCATTCGTCTCGATACGCCCGAGGACATCGCCTATTGGCGCCATGGCGGCATCCTGCCCTTCGTCTGGCGAGATTATATGGGCGCTAGAGCAGGATGCGAAAAAGTGGGAATCGGTTTTTCGCATTGATCCTGCTCTAACTCTTTGATGAGAGACGGATTCAGATCTCAGATGGAGCCGCTTTGCGGTTCCATCTGAGATCATCCGGCTCTAACGCACCGATCGCGAGGACAGCATGAGCCAGAACTTCATCCCCGCCGTCTTCTACCGCGGCGGCACGAGCAAGGGCGTGTTCTTCAACGCGAGGGCTCTGCCTAACGATCGCGACACCCTCAGCAGGATGTTCGTCGCCGCGCTGGGGAGTCCCGACCCCTATGGACGCCAGCTCGACGGCATGGGCGGCGGCGTCTCCTCGCTGTCCAAGGCCGTCATCATCGGGCCGCCGACCCATCCCGACGCCGATGTCGACTACACCTTCATCCAGATCGCGGTCGACCAGCCGGTCGCCGACTGGAGCAACAATTGCGGCAATCTCTCCTCCGCCGTCGGCCATTTCGCCGTGGACGAGGGGCTCGTCCCGGCGAAGGACGGCGAGGTGCTGGTCCGCATCCACCAGACGAATACGCGCAAGCTGATCCATTCGCGTTTCCAGGTGAAGGACGGCAAGGCCGAGACACAAGGTGACTATGTCATCGCGGGTGTCGCGACGCCCGGTTCGCGCATCCGGCTCGACTTCCTCGACCCGGACGGCGCCGTCACCGGCAAGCTGCTGCCGAGCGGGAACGTCGTCGATACGATCGACCTTGGCGGGGACGGCCGCTTCGAGGTCTCGATCGTCGATGCCACCTCGCTCATCGTCTATGTCGCGGCCACGGCCTTCGGCCTGACGGGAGCGGAAACACCGGACGAGATCGAGGCCAGCCCCGGCGTCATGGACAAGCTGGAAGCCCTTCGTCGCAGCGCCGGAGTACTGCTCGGACTCGGGACAACCCCGGAAGCGGTCGGCCTCCAGACACCTCGCATCGCGATGGTCGCGGCACCTGTCACGTTCAAGGCGCTGGACGGGGAAACCTTCGCGCCCGACCAATATGACATCGCGACGCGCATGATTTCGATGCAACGCGCGCACAAGGCCATTCCCGGCACGGGCGGCCTCAATCTCGGCGTGGCGACGCAGATCGCCGGCACAATCCCGAACCGCCTTTCGAAGCCCGCCAACGCCGCCGGTGAAGTGCGCGTCGCGAATCCGTCCGGGCTGGTTTCCGTCGGCGCCGTCGTGCATCAGAATGAGGGCAGGTGGACGGCTGACAGTGCCGTCCTGTTCCGGACGGCGAGGCGCTTGATGCAGGGCGAGGTAGCCATTCCGGCATCGAACGGAAGCTAGGATGTCACAACAGCCGACCGCGTTGCAGCTCAAGCTGGCCAATCAGATCTTGTCGCATGCGCGGTCATCAGGCTGGCAGGACGGCCATCACCTCACCGAGGACTCGTTGCAGCCCATGCTGGGGGCTTCCCGGACGCCCATCCGCGCCGCAATGGCTTATCTGGCTTCGGCCGGCGTTCTTGAGCGCCGGCCGAACAAGGGCTTTTTCCTGAAGGACCTCTCCGTCCGGAAGGAGCCGTCCGAGGGCGAGGCGCCAGCCGGCGAGGACGAGTCGGCCACCTATCTCGCGATCGCGATGGATCGCCTAAATCACAGGCTTCCGGACGTGGTGAGCGAGAATGAGCTCATCCGCCGATATGATCTTTCCCGCGCACGGCTGCGCCACATCCTGGCGAGGATGGCGTCGGAAGGCTGGGTCGAGCGCCGGCAAGGGCGTGGGTGGGAATTCCAGCCGCTGATCGACACCCTCGACGCCTATCGCGAGAACTATCGTTTTCGCCAGATGATGGAGCCGACGGCGATGCGATCTCCCGAATTCGCGCCCGACATGGTCCGGCTGCGCTCGCTGCGCGACCAGCAGACCTTCGTCTTCGAAGAGGGCTATGAGCGGCTTGGTCAGATCGAGCTTTTCGAGATCAACTCGTCCTTCCACGAGGGCATCGCGGCGATGTCCGGAAACCGCTTCTTCGTGCAGACGTTGGCGCGCCTCAATCAGTTGCGGCGGCTCATGGAATATGGCCGCCCGCTCGATCGCGAGCGCGCCCGCCGCGTCTGCCTCGAACACCTTGGTATCATCGAGTTGCTGATGGCCGGGGACAAGGTGGGAGCGGCCGATCGGATGCAGCTGCATCTGACCGATGCTGCGCTCGAGAAAGCTCCGATGATGAGCGGCTTGCAATCTTCGTAACGTTCGACGAGCGGATATGGGCATGTTGACGGAAAACGGCAGGCTGCGGGCCGCCATCAATCTGGGCAATCCGGTTCTTGCGCAGCGAAACCCAGACGGAACGCTGACCGGAGTCACCGTGGCGCTCGCGCGGGCTTTGGCTGAACAACAAGGCCTGACGCTCGACCTCGTTGCCTTCGAGGGCGCGGGCAAGGTCGTCGACGCGGCGGCGGACGACATCTGGGACGTGGCATTCCTCGCCATCGATCCAAAGCGCGCCGCCGAGATTGCCTTCACCGTGCCGTACCTCACGATCGAAGGCGTGTTCGTGGTTGCCGCATCGTCGCCGTTTCGCAGCGTTCAGGACATCGACCAGCACGGTGTACGGGTTTCCGTCGGGCGCGGAGCTGCCTACGATCTGCACCTTACGCGGACCCTTGAGCATGCCGAACTCGTGCGTGTCCCGACCTCGGCCGAAGCCCTGCCTCACTTTCTCTCGCAAGGGCTGGAGGCAGGGGCCGGAATCCGCCAGCCGGCTGAAGAATTCGTCGCTCGGAATCCCGGCGCGCGCCTGATCGAGGAGCCATTCATGGAGATCAGGCAAGCGATGGCGGTTCCCATCGCCAAGGCCGGCACTCTTCCGACCGTACAGAGCTTTATCGAGAGCGCGATATCGTCTGGATTTGTGACTGACGAAATGTCGAAAGCCGGCGGCATCGCCTAACCGTCGCCGGTGCGTGTTGCAAAGCGCGAAGGGGCTCAGCGTCAGGCAGCAAGAACACGCATCGTTCGTGGGCCATCTCAGCAGCGCTTCAGTGCTTGCTGAGGATTTCGCCGAGGAATTTTCGGGTGCGATCGTGGCGCGGGTTGTGGAAGAACTCCTCGGGCGGAGCCTCCTCGACGATGGTGCCGGAGGCCATGAAGATGACGCGGTTCGCCACCTGCCGGGCGAAGCCCATCTCATGGGTGACGCAGATCATCGTCATGCCCTCCTCGGCGAGGCCGATCATGGTGTCGAGGACCTCCTTGACCATCTCGGGGTCGAGCGCCGAGGTCGGCTCGTCGAAGAGCATGACCTTGGGCTTCATGCAGAGCGCCCGCGCGATCGCGACGCGCTGCTGCTGGCCGCCCGAGAGCTGCGACGGGTATTTCCCGGCCTGTTCGAGGATCTTCACGCGGCCGAGCAATTGGCGGGCGGTGGCCTCGGCCTCCACCTTGCTGGCCCCGAGCGAGCGCATCGGCGCCAGCATGCAGTTCTCCAGCACGGTCATATGCGGGAACAGGTTGAAATGCTGGAAGACCATGCCGACCTCGCGGCGGACCGCGTCGATCGTCTTCGCATCATCGCCGAGCCTGGTGCCGCCGACCCTGATCTCGCCCTTCTGGTAATTCTCCAGATGGTTGATGCAGCGGATCAATGTCGATTTGCCCGAGCCTGAAGGCCCGCAAAGCACGATGCGCTCGCCTTTGCGGACCGACAGATTGATGTCGGTCAGGGCCTGGAACTCGCCATACCATTTCTCGACATGCGTCATGGCGATCATGGCCTCTGTCGGGGTGAATGAAACATCGGCCATGATCGGAACCTTCCGTGAAACCTGCGCTCAGCTCGCGACGAAGGAGATCTCGGGCACGCTGTCCGGGAAGCTCGGCATCGGGTTGCTCATCCATTTCGGATAGATGCGGGCGAGCTCGCCGTTGGCCCTGATCTTGTCGATGAAGCCGTTCACGAAGGCATTGATCTCCTTCTCGCCGAGGCGGGTGCAGGCGCCGTTATAGAGCTTGGTGAATTCGAGCTTGTTCTCGAACACATCGGGGCGGGTCTCGCTGAGGCGGGGGATGTAGAAGATGTTGCCGCCGACCGCCTGGACCTGCCCGGACAGCAGCGCCTGGATCGTCGGAGCATCGCCGTCATAGCGGCGGATCGTCGTGCCGGGCGGTGCGGTGCGCGTCACATCCGTGTCCTGAACGCTGCCGCGGGCAACGCCGATCGTGTACTTGCCCATGTCGGCATGGGTCTTGATCTCCAGCGTCTTGGGCGCGACGAGCGTGATGATGTTGGCGGCGTAGGGCTTCGAGAACTGCACGACCTTGGCACGCTCGGGCAGCATCGCCATCGTCGCGAAGAGCAGGTCGACACGCCCGGAGGTCAGGGCCGGAATGCGGTTGGCAACGGTGAGTTGAACATATTCGATCGGCACGCCAAGCTCCCTGGCGAAGAGCTCGGACATGTCGGCATCCAGCCCCTCCTGCTTGCCGGCCGAGTTGACGAAGCCCCATGGCGGATTGTCGCCCTGAATGCCGATGATGACCTTGCCGCGGGCCTTGATCTCGGACGGCGTCACGGCAGCGGCCGGCCGGGTCATCAGCATCGGCGAGGCGAGCATGGCGGCTCCCCCTGCAAGAAGGCCCCGGCGGGTGGTCCTGGACTTCATCATATTTCTCTCCCTCTTCGTGTTTGGTGGTTGGTTCAGGCGGTGAACGGGGTGGTCAGCGCGCGGCGATGGCCATGCGGCGTTCCAGATGCGAGCCGTAGAGCGAGAGCGGCCAGCACAGCAGGAAGTAGAGGATGC
>NZ_JBBCUM010000026.1:0-38919 GCF_037147855.1 Allobosea sp. MMO-172
GACGAAGGAGACGCCGAAGAAGGAGAAGCCGCGCACGACGCGCGCCTTCGGCACGGTCAGCATCGAGGTGGTCAGCGGATAGGTGACCTGGTCCTCGATCACCTGCGGCGCTTGGCCGGGATATTCGGTGTAGACGATGACCTGGACGTCGGAGAGGTCCGGGATGGCGTCGAGCGGCAGGGTCTTCAGCGCATAGACACCCGCCGCCACGGCGAAGGCAGCGGCCACGAAGACGAGGATCAGGTTGCGCGCCGACCAGGCGATGAGGCGGGCGATCATGGCTTGGCCTCCGGCTGCGCGAAGCCGCTCAGGGCGGCCTTGAGATTGCTCTCGGCGTCGATCAGGAAGTTGGCGGAGACGACGACGCGGTCGCCTTCGGAGACGCCTTCGGTAATCGCGACCATGCCGTCGCCGCGACGGCCGAGCTTGACCTCGCGCGGCTCGAACCGACCCTCGCCCAGATCAAGAATGACGACCCGGCGCGAGCCGCTGTCGATCACGGCGCTGTCGGGAACGGAGAGTTCCGGAGCTGCGTCACCGGAACCGATATCGACGTCGGCATACATGTTCGGCAACAGGATGCCGTCGCGGTTGGCAAGCTCGATGCGGACCTTAGCGGTGCGCGTTGCCTCGGCGATCTCCGGGTAGATCAAGCTGACGCGCCCCAAGAAGGAACTTCCCGGGCGACCGCGCAGCCGCACCGCGGCCGGTGCGCCAATGCGGACGGCGGCCAACTCGCGTTCCGGAACATCGGCCAGAACCCAGATCGTCGAGATGTCGGCTAGCCGAAACAGACTGCCGCCGGCGGCCATCCTCATCCCATCGCTGACCGAGCGTTCGAGCACGATCCCGTCACGCGGCGCCGACCAATTGATCGTCAACGGTACCTTTCTGGTGCGCTCGATCTCGGCAATGATCTCGGGCGGAACGCCGAGATTCTCCAGCCGCCGCCGCGCGCCGCCTTCAGGTCCGCCGCGCGCGGCGGCGTTGAGCTCGGTGATGAACTGCGCGCCCGCTGTGCTGATCTCCGGCGAGTAGATGTGCGCGAGCCGGGTTCCCTTCGCGACGTGGTCGCCGGTCGTGACCGGCGCGACCTCCTGGACAAAGGCGTCAGCGCGTATCGTCACGACGGAGACCCGCCGCTCGTCGAGCTGCACCACGCCCGGAACGTGAATGGTTTGGGCGATGCTCTGACGGCGGACGGGTTCGGAACGGACACCGCTGCGCTGGATGCGCCCGGGCGAGAGCTTGATGACCCCGTCTTCGTTTCCCTCGCCTTCGTAGACGGGGAGATAATCCATCCCCATCGAGTCTTTTTTCGGCACCGGCGACGTGTCGGGCAGGCCCATGGGATTGCGATAATAGAGGATGCGGCCCTTGTCGGCCTGCACCATCTGCTTCACGCCTTCCGGCTTCACCTCGTGAGCGTGGACTGAAAACGAGACCGCCGCCGGCATGGCCGGCGGCGGGGAGTGGTTCGGAAGAGGATGGGAGGCGCCGCTACTCGGCCGCGTCGAGGAATTCGCCGGACTCCTGATCGACCGGATCCTCGCCGATCGCCTCGTCGGCGGCCTCCCCGCCCTCTTCATCATCATTGGCGGCAACGGTGTTGGACGAAAGCCACTTGGAGAGCTCGGCCGCTTCCGGCGCGAAGCGCGCCGCGGAATGGACGAAATGCCCCTCCTTGTAGTGCTCGACGAGCGCCGCGCGGGTGTCCCGCACGCGCTGGCGGGGCAGCACCGGAGTGTCCTTGCAGGACGCCTCCAGCGCCGGACGCGACAGGCACGACAGGAAATCGTCCGTGCCCATGTTGGGAAGGAACGCGTGCGCGCCGATCGTCTCGCCGGCGACGCGGGCGACGATGCCGCTCTTGGTCGCGTTCTCCCGGCAAGAGAGCACCTCGATCAGCATGGAGCGCGCTGCAATGCGCAGCGTGTCCATGTCGAAGGCGAGAAGACCCTCAGCATCGAACAGCGACACCGCGTGCCGCGCCAGCCGGCTGTGGCCGTAGTAGACACCACCGGCACCCGTCGTGACCGAGACGTTCTGGCCAGTGAAGGCGAGGATCAGCAACGCCATCAGAGTGTCATCCTCGATCGGAGCCCGGCCGAGCGCCTCATGCAGCGCATCGGTGCGATAGTCGCCGATGATCTCGATGCCCCTGCGGGTGACGTCGGGACGAGGCTTGGCGACGGACCCGACATCACCGTCGTCCGCGCCATCGGAGCCATCGGTCGAATTCCCCTTCGGCATTTTCGGGTCAGGCATGCGGTAATGCACGGTCTGAACCCGGCCTTCGCGATCTAGGTACATCGCCGTGCAGTCGCCCTTGCCGGGCATGCCGTGAACACGCTCGGCCTTCTTGGGCAATTCGGCCTGGCCCCAGCTGTTGACCTCGGTGACGATCCCCTTCTTCGGGAGGTTGTTGGTCATCCATTCTTGCTGGGCGCCGAGGAAGGCCTCGACATTGATGGTATAGCGATTGTCCTGGTCGCCGGGCGCGAACAGGTCCTCAGCCCATTCGATGCTGTAGGCCTGGGCGAGATCATCGCCGAAGCTGGCATCGCGCGCGTACATCCGCTTCTTCTGCAGCGCCTGGGCGACGCTCCACCACGACACCTGCGGATCGCCCTTGGACGGCTTGTGCTTCCTCCAGACCTCCTTCTGCTCATCAAGTGCGGCCGCGGCGATCGTCCGGAGCTGGCGCTCGTCAGGCATGTCGCCCTTGGCCATCTGATCGAGCATCGCGGGCAGAACGTTGGCGAGCAGGCGCAGCTTCTTGACCTGGCGCACCGGCAGAGCGAGTGCGACGGCGATCGCTTCCTCTGTCCAGCCGAGGGCAATCAGCCGTTCGATCGAGCGCCAGAGATCAACCGGATTGAGGGCCTCCCTGGCGAGGTTCTCGACCATCGAGCGCATGGCGCCGTTGTCATTGGAAGGTTCGACGACGATGACATCGATCTCTTCGAGGCCCGCGGCGATGGCCTGTTTCACACGCCGGTGGCCGGAGTCGATGATGAAGCCGTTGCCGCCGCCCGTTTCGGGGGCGATGACGGGCGGCTGCACGACGCCGACCGCCTTGATCGTCGCCAGCAGCAACGCGTCGGCCTGGGGTGAGGACTTCGTCTGGCGCGAGCGACCGGGATTGTCCTTCAGCGCGCGCGGATCGACTTTGGTGAGATGCATGGTGATGCTCCGTCAGAGGTTGCCGGACGCAGGGGCCAATCCCCCGTCCTTTTCCGTCTTCTTGCCGAAGACACCTCCCGGCCCGCGGAGCGGCGGAACCGGCACAACCGCCGCGGAGCATCCCGGACCGGATGGCCGAGCGGGGCTGACAGCCCTGCGAGGATGACGGGCAGGGATCGCGACCGCGGCGCTTGAGCGTCAGCGTTGCCGGTCCTGCCACTTCGCTAGCAAACCCATTCTTTCTCCTTCCTCTCCCTTCTTGAATTGCCCCCTTAATGGTGGCATATAGAGCCATGGAGAAGCGTCGCCCGACCTATGATCTCGAAGCGGTCAAGGCGGCGTTCGGATCGGTCGACTGATCCGCCCCCGCCGACTGGTCCAAAGCGATTGTTAGTGGAGAGTTGGCCTCGCGGCCAGCGCGGGCGGCGTAGCTGGTCCGGGTTGCGCAGTCGCCCGCGCGGTCATGGCGGGCACGAAGACCTCCGGCGCGGGAGGCTTGTATCCGAGCGAGCCATGCGGGCGGACGGTGTTGAAGTGCCGCCGCCAGCTTTCTACGACGATCTTCGCCTCGGCGAGGGTGTAGAAGATCTCGCCGTCGAGGAGTTCGTCGCGCATCCTGGCATTGAACGACTCGATGAAGCCGTTCTCCCAAGGGCTGCCGGGTGCGATGTAGGCGGTCTTGGCGCCAACCGCGCCGATCCATTCCTGCACAGCCTTCGCGACGAACTCCGGCCCATTATCTGAGCGAACATGTTCCGGCACACCGCGCAGGATAAACAGGTCCGAGAGCACGTCGATGACATCGATCGCCTTCAACCTTCGGTCGATCCGGATCGCCAGGCATTCGTGGGTGAACTCGTCGATGATGTTGAGCATGCGATACTTTCTCCCATCATGGGTGCGGTCCTCGACAAAGTCGTAGGACCAGACATGGTTGGGCCGCTCGGCGCGAAGGCGGATGCAGGATCCGTCCGCGAGCCAGAGCCGACCTCGTTTGGGTTGTCGGGCTGGAACCTTCAGCCCCTCGCGTCGCCAGATCCGCTCGACCCGCTTGTCGTTGACGACCCAGCCTGCCGTCGAGCGCAGCAGGGCGGCGATCTTGCGATAGCCGTAGCGGCCGTATCGGCGGACCAGTTCGACGATGTCGGCGATGAGTTGCTCCTCATCGTCGCGACCGCGCGGAATCCGGCGCTGGGTCGAGCGGTGCTGCCCGAGTACACGGCAGATCCGTCGCTCCGAAACCTTCAGAGCGAGCCGGACATGGTCGATGCAGGCACGGCGACGCGCGGGGCTTACCAGTTTCCCGAAGCCGCCTCCTTCAGGATCAGCTTGTCGAGCGTCAGATCCGCGACGGCGCGGCGGAGCCGGGCGTTCTCGGCCTCAAGCTCTTTCATCCGCTTCACCTGATCTGACTTCAGGCCGCCGAACTCACGACGCCAGCGGTAGTAACTGACCTCCGTCACGCCGATCGAGCGGATCGCATCGGCAACGGATTGCCCCTGCGAGACCAGCACATCGACCTGGCGCAGCTTCGCGACGATCTCTTCCGGCTTGTGGCGTTTCTTCGGCATCTCGGTCCTCCTGTCTGCCAAAAGACATACTTCAGGGTGGACCAATTCAACGGGGGTGGATCAGGGTCTGGGGGCCGGTTGCATCCGGATCGCGCGGTGAACAAGGGCCGTGGTGACGATGAAGATCGCCTTCACCGCGCTCCACAACCTGGCGGGTGTTTCCCCTGCGAGCTTCGGGATTATTCCGCCGATCCTGGCGGACTCGGCCCAGGCGATCCCTGAAATCAGCATCCTGGCGAATTCGTCGCGCCTGATCCGCCCGGAGTAACGTTTCCCAGCAGAGGCGTGTCCGATTGCCCCTGCTGGAATCTACCCCGAGGCTGACCACGGTCAGCCCATCATCACCAACCCGACAGGAAGGGAAAAGATCATGACACTGCAGCTCGGCGACGTCGTTCCGGACTTCACCGCAGAAACGACAAAAGGAGCAATCAGCTTTCATGATTGGATTGAGGGCTCTTGGGCGGTGTTGTTCTCCCATCCGAAGAACTTCACCCCCGTCTGCACCACAGAGCTCGGCGATGTTGCGCGCCTGAAGCCGGAATTCGACCGGCGCAGCGTCAAGGTGATCGGGCTCAGCGTGGATGAGCTCGCCGCTCACGGCGACTGGGAAAACGATATCGAGGAAACGCAGGGCCAGCGGGTCAACTTCCCGCTCATCGCCGATTCCGATCGGAAGGTCGCCAGCCTGTACGGGATGATCCATCCCAATGCCAGCGACACGATGACCGTACGCTCGGTCTTCGTCATCGGCCCCGACAAGAAGCTGAAGCTCTCGTTGACCTATCCGGCGAGCACCGGACGCAACTTCGATGAGATTCTGCGCACGATCGATTCACTTCAGCTCACAGCGAAGCATAGCGTGGCCACCCCGTCGAACTGGCAGCAAGGCGGCGACGTGATCATTGTCCCATCGTTGTCGAACGAGGCCGCCAGGGAGAAATTTCCGGCCGGCTGGAAGGAGCTCAAGCCCTATCTGCGCGTGGTGCCGCAGCCCAAGGGTTGAGGCGAAAGCCACGACCCCATGACGCCGGAGAAGGTCTATGAAACCCGACGTAAAGACGTTT
Source organism: Allobosea sp. MMO-172 (assembly GCF_037147855.1). Taxonomy (NCBI): domain Bacteria; kingdom Pseudomonadati; phylum Pseudomonadota; class Alphaproteobacteria; order Hyphomicrobiales; family Alloboseaceae; genus Allobosea; species Allobosea sp. MMO-172. The sequence continues at coordinate 5,825 of NZ_JBBCUM010000026.1, forward strand.
TACGACAAGCGCAGTGGAACGGCGAGCCATGTCGTGTGGTGCGCTCGATCCAAAGCCTGCGCGGTCATCGATCCGGTATTCGACCTCGATCCCGCGTCGGGGCACACCAGTTGTAAGCCAATCGAGATGATTGCGAACTTCGTGCGAGAGCGAGGATTGAGGCTCGGCTGGATCCTCGACACCCACATCCATCACGACCACATCTCTGGGGCCTCCGAGCTCAAACGGCTTTTGGGCGGGGCAATCGCGATCGGTGATCGGGTTGGTGAAGTCGCCACCGCAATCACGGATGTCTACGGCTTGGAGCCCCGCCACATCCAACTCGACCCGTTCGACAAACTCTTGGCCGACGGCGAACATCTCCCGCTCGGCGACTTCACGGTCGAGGCGCTCGCCACGCCTGGTCACACCATTGATCATCTCAGCTTCGTCATCGGCGACGCCGTTTTCACGGGCGACACGCTGTTCATGCCGGATTCCGGTACCGCGCGATGTGATTTCCATCGCGGCAGCGCCAGCGCGCTCTTTCAATCGATCAAGCGTATCCTCGATAGAGCAGACGACGTCGACCTGTTCGCGTGCCACGACTATGGAGCGGCCGGGCGGCGTGCCCCTGCTTGGCACAGCACGGTCGGAGCGCAGCGTAGCGCCAACATTCATATCGGCAATGGCACCGATGAAAGCGCGTTCGTTATCCTTCGCGAGAAGCGCGATGCCAGCCTCGATATGCCCGCACTGATGTTGCTCTCGCTACCCCTCAATATCCGAGCCGGGGCGCTACCTGCTCTATCAGCGCACGGGCGCATCATGTTGAGCGTTCCGCTGAATGTACCTCGTAACGCCATGTAAAAGCTCGGGCGCGAGGTAGGGTACCTTTACAGGCATTGCTTATCGCCAGTCGAATTATGCAGAGAGCTCAAAGCTCGGCCTGCAGCCGCTCGGACCGGAGCGTGATCAGCCAGACCAAGCAACCCCGACCAGATCTGGCACGCGCATCCACAGGCTGTGAACGACCAACGCTCAGCGGCAGGTTCGACGCAGGGATGAGCCACACGAAATGAGGAACAGAATGATAGTGATGCAACGCGCTCCTTCCCGGACCAGAGTTCGATCAAAGCTCGTGGGACGAAAGCTTGGGGGTCTCGCTGGCCTGCTGTTCGGAACGATTGCGTGGGCCTCGACCAGTCACGCCGAGCAAATCGACAGGTCTCAGATCCAGACGGTCATCCGCGAATATATCCTCGAAAATCCGCAGATTATCGAGGAAGCCCTGACCCAAGTTCGGCTTCGCGCTCAAAAAGCGGAGGCCGAGGCAAAGTCCGCGGCACTCATCGCTGAGCGAGCCGCGCTGCTGGAATCAAAAGGCGACATCGTCATGGGGAACCCCAATGGCGACGTCTCGCTGGTCGAGTTCTTCGACTTCAACTGCGGCTACTGCAAGCGCGCCGCTCCCGATGTCACTGCTCTCCTCGCAGGCGATCCGAAGCTGAGGGTCGTGTTGAAGGACCTGCCCATTTTGGGCCCGGGCTCGGTTGAAGCGGCGAAGGTCGGCCTAGCCGTGAAAGAAGTGGCTGGCGAGGCCAGAGCTGTCGAGTTTCACAAGCGCCTCATCGATTTTCGCGGCCGGATCGATGGTTCGAGGGCTATTGAAGTGGCTGGCGAGCTTGGGATCGACACCCAGCGCCTGAAATCGGTTGCGGCGAGCAAGGAGATTGAGGCGCTGATCTCTATGAATCTCGATCTCGCGCAGCGATTGGGTGTGACTGGTACCCCATCATTCGTGGTCGGCGATCAGCTCTTGGTCGGTGCCGTTGGTCAAATGCCGTTGGAAGAGGCCATTCGGGCTACACGGAAATAGGACGTTCAACACTAGCACCTGCCGGCGGCGCCATGCCTCCTCACTATCGCGCTCTGGTGTCCAATACTGATCGGCGCTGTTGATTTGGGAACAGAGAGGCGGGAGAGAAAGCTGCCCCGCTGGTCGCTGCCGATTGGAGTGATGGCCGAACACACTGGGGTCAAGGTTGAGACGATACGATATTACGAACGGATCAATCTACTTCCGAAGCCTAGCCGTGGCTGGTGCCCTAAGGTGATCCAGCCACGGTATCGAACGCAGCCGCGCTACTTCGTTTTCTGCACCTCCCGACGAACCATGTCATAGAGCTGCTGTGGACCGAAGTCGGTCAACGGTTGGCCGTTCACAAAGAACGTCGGAGTGCGTGTCACCTCCAGAGATTTGCTGTCGCGGGTGTCGCTATCCAGGGCAGCCTGGATTTCAGCGCGTGTCCAGTCCCGCTTCGCCTGCTCGATATCCAAGCCCGCATCTTTCGCGCGCGCCCAAGCCTTCTCCAACACGGGGCCAGTGTGATCGGCCCACTCCGGCTGAAACTCCAAGAGCGCCTCGAGGACGGGCACGAACTTGTCCTGAAGGCGAGCCGCTTCGAGGATTTTTACGGCGGCGTCGGAGCCGTCGTGAAATGCCGCGTAGCGCATAACGAGGCGAACATCGTTGGGGAACAAACCCATGATCTGCTTCAAGGGCGGATAGAAGGCTCGACACGCCTCACACGATGGATCGAAGAATTCCACGATTGTGACGGGCGCGTTCGGCGGACCAAGGACTGGGGAATGGCTCCGCACCAATGCCTCGGCACGTGCCGCGGCAATCTCGCGCGCTCTCCGCGCTTGTTGAGCGTTGTAAGCCACACTCCCGCCCACGAAGAACGAGAGCGCCAGCGCGCCAGTTGCAATGACAAGGCCGCGACGGTTCATGAGTGTGCCTTCGACTTTGAAGCAAGCAGGGCGAGCACGATTGCCAAAAATGCTGCCAGCGAGAGGTATGGGAGCGGCAGAACTCCGAGTACGGTCATCTCTGCGCTCGCGCAGGACGGGCCTTGCGAGCAGGGCTGGATGCCTTCTGGGATCAGGCCAGCGTAGAGCAGGCTGTGAAACAGAGCGATCGCCGCACCGAGAGCGGCCAGCGGCAATGCATATCGCCACACCGTCGTGTCCGCACGAAAGCTGGCGATAGCGAGTAGGATGGCGAGCGGGAACATGAATGCCCGCTGTTGCCAACAAAGGCTGCAGGGAGCCTGTCCCATTACCTCGCCGATGAAGAGCGCGCTTAAGCTCGCGACCAGCGCAACGAGCCATGCCAGATACAGGAACGACCACCGCCCTTCCTGGTCGGGTAACATGCTGGGATTTGTCATCAAATGGAGGCCTTTCAACCGATAAGTGCGAGGATTGGGAAGGTTTCGAGCAGCCAGAACGCCATGGTTGAGAGGCGCCCCGTCATCATGGCGAGCCCCATGGCGACCATCGTTAGGCCCGTGAAAATCTGGAGACCTCGACCGAAGCTGCGCAGCCTCCGCAGACGCGCAGTGATGCCGCCGGCTAGCAGTGCGGTGAGGAGAAAGGGGATGGCCAGGCCGAGCGAATAGATCGCCAAGAGAGCCACGCCCGCCGCGGGCGTCGTAGAGGTCGCACTCACGGTGAGGATTGCGCCGAGAATCGGCCCGATGCAGGGCGTCCAGCCGAAACCGAACGCGAGCCCGAGAACGTAAGCGCTTTGCGGCCGCCCGCCTGATACTTGCGGACTCAGTCGGAATTCCCGCTCCATCCAGGGGATGCGCACAACGCCAGTGCTGAAAATGCCAAAGACGACGATGATCGCGCCGCCGACGAGGCCGGCCTCGTAGCGATAGGAGAGCAGAAGCCGGCTTAACGCAGAGGCTCCCGCGCCTAGGATGACGAAAACCGTCGAAAAACCGAGCACGAACCAGAAGCTCATCGCAAGGGCACGTATCCGCGCTCTCGGGCTGTCGGAGTCGGCCGACAAACTTCCCGCGACATACGACAGGTAGCCAGGGACCAACGGCAGCACGCAGGGGGACAGAAACGAGACCGCGCCGGCGGCGAGAGCGGCTAGAATGCTGATGTTTGCGATTTCCATCAGGGCTTCTGTCCTTCGTTTCCGCCCTTTGCGATCAACCCAATGATCTCCTGCCTCGTTGCCGTCGCATCCCAAGATCTGGGGCCGAACCAGCGGCCGAGCTCGCGACCATTGCGATCGAGAAGGAGGGACGTCGGCAGCCCGGAAACCGAAAATTCTTTCACGGCCCGGCCGGCGGGATCGAGAAAGACCGGCAAGTCCACGATGCCCAGATTGCGGAGCAAAGGTTCTACGACTTCAGCGCCATCACGATCGACAGACAGTGCGACGACGCGAAGGCTAGGCTCTTTCCACTCGCGATTTAGACGCGCGAGAGCCGGAAGCTCCTCGCGGCATGACAAGCACCACGTGGCCCAGATGCTCAAGAGAACCGGCCGACCCTGAAAGCTTTTCAGGTCGGTAAATTCGCCACCGAGTCGATAGAATCCGAGTGCCCCAGTGGTTCCCGCTCGTGGAGCCTTCTCAACGACTAAGAGTGACGCAGCCAAAATCGCGACTGCCGCAGTTGCGACAGCCGTGAGGATAGCGAACCGGGACTTGAGAATTTTGCCGAGCACTGCGCGGCGCTCCTGGGCTGATCGGGATCATGAGCTGCCCCAAACCACGGCGCTGTCTGTGCGCGTGAGGTTCAGCTACGGCTTCGGATCCGCTGAACGCGGTCCTAGCAAAGCCTCTCGCGAGACCCGCTTGATCAACCTTGGGATGGAGGGCCGGTCGCGCGCGGCGGTGCTGTCGAGGGTGGCAAAACGACCGGAGCGAAAGGCAGCGCAAAAACCACCTTGGCCGGCCCGGGACGATCCGAAACCAAGACTGCAGCCGCAGGCGGGACCAAGGACGCCAAGGCGATGGGTTTCGCCCAGAAACAGCAACTGTTCAGGCCTTCGATATGCGCGGCGCGATCACCCTTGGTGGTCGGCGTTGTCCCGCAAATTTCTGACAGCGGGGTGTCGCGTTGAACGAATTTGATGGCGAGATGGTTGCTCGTCGCCGACGCACTAACCAGCAGCTGAAGCAGCAGCACGAGACCGCCCACGACAGCCAAGAGGCTGCGTCCGATCGTTCGAGCTGATCTGGTTGCCATCATGGTTCCGAATTATCGCGAGTTGAGCATCCGAGGCAATTTGGGAGGCCGAGGCTCGCGCTTTCTTGAAGGTGTCGTCCGGAGGCGATCATCGACCAGTCGACCTTTCGGTGATCCGCTCGTCGATCTCCCGCATCATCTCACGCTTATCCCATTCCCGCATTCCAGCCCACCGCGCGACCTCAACGCCGCTTGGATCGAGCAATAGCGTCATCGGAAGTCCCGTGACCCGGAGGGCAGACATGCTCCGGGCCTCGCGATCGAGGTAGATTCCAAGCGATCGAATATTCGCGCGCAGGTAAAAGTCTTTGACGAGCTGCGGACCTTTCCGGTCGACTGAAAGGGCGACAACCTCAAAGCGAGTGTCGCCTTTCAAAGCCTGAAGCCTATCGAGCGAAGGCATCTCTTTCACGCATGGTGGGCACCAGGTCGCCCAGACATTCAGGAGCACGTACTTGCCCCGGAAATCGGCCAGCGATCGCGGCTGGCCGTTGACGTCCTCAAAGGTCACTGCCGGGCGGAATTCTGCCTGTCCCCCAAATCGCCGAGCCAGCCCGAGATATGCTGCCGGGGCCGCGATGCCTAATATGACGACGGAAGCGCCGAGCCATCGGCGCCTGCTGATCACCTCAACACCATGCGAATTTTGGCGAGCGCCGAGCTATCTTCCTCGTGGTAGTCGATCATCGTTCGGAAGCTGCCGTCCGCATTCATAAGATACACAGACGCGGTGTGATCCATGGTGTAGCTGCCGTCGGTCGGGACCTTCTTGGCATAAGCCTTGTACGCTTTCAGAGCAGCTTCCACCTGCTCACGGGTCCCGCTCAAGCCGACGACCCGCGGGTCGAAGGACTCCAGATAGAGCGCCATCTGCTCTGGCGTGTCGCGTTCAGGATCCACTGTGATGAACAGGATCTGGAGCTTGTCCGCCGCCTGTCCGATCTGCTTCGTTAGGTTTCCCAACTGAACCAACGTGGTCGGGCAGACTTCCGGGCAATGCGTGAAGCCGAAAAAGACGGCCATCGGTTTGCCGACAAAGTCCTTGTTGGTGACAGACTTCCCTCGGTGATCGGTCAGCGAAAATGGTCCTCCGATGTCCACGGGCGCGGAGATGTTGGATTGGCTCTCCGCGGTAACCCTGGATCCGTCAACCCGCCACCAGCCCAGAAAAATCGCCGCGCAGGTGAAGCTAATCAGGATAACGGCAGCCCACGCTCCGTACCGTATCCACTTCAGAAATGGCATGGCTGAAACATTTGATTGTGGCGCTGATAGCGACGAAAGGCATGCGCTGCCGCTCGTCGATCCCCACTGTGACCGATGGCAAGAGTTGGGGAATTAGCGCCCAAGCCGGACTTCGGAAGGCCGCTTGCGGGGGGCAAAATCATCAAGGTCGTCTCCTCATAGCGAAGGGGCCGGCTAGGCCGGTTTAACTCACGGTATGAGGGCTGGTGGTGCTCTTGATCCTTGTCGAAGAAGTGCCCGGACTGGCACTACAACCGTAGCGTCAACGGCGGGCGCAGGTAGGTGAACGAACCGAGGCAAGCTGTTTTCGTCGGCAGCAGCCAGCTTGTTGGTGGGCAGCAAAGCCCTATCGCCTGGCGCGTACCGGTCTGAATTCCCATTCTGCAAAGATTGGTGGTGGTCCGAAACGCGGGCGGGCGCCTGCGAACCAGAATCGGTCGACAGGTCTTTGGCAGGCTTCGCGGCAGTCAATTCGAGTGCGTAGCTGGCCTGAACGGGCTGCATCAAGCACGTCAGCACCAGCGCGCAAGCGAGCGCAACTGCCCATAGGCACTGCCAACAGTATGCGCTCGAAATGCTTCTCACGATGCCCTGTTAAGCCGGCCACTGCGGTCAGGCAATGCGACGAGATGTTCACCCAACCGCAAGGTCGACCAGCAGTTTGATATTGAGGACGATGATGATGGCAGCCACCACCGCAGCGGTCACCGTCAGCCAGCGTGGGGCGACGAGCTCGCCCATTTTTGTCCGCGACGCAGTGAACATGACGAGTGGAACGATCGCGAAAGGAAGCTGCAGACCCAGGACGACCTGACTTAAGATCAGAAGCTTCGCCGTCTCTCCAGCACCATAGATCCAGGTGACGAGGAGAGCGGGAACGATGGCCACGAGCCGGGTCGCCAACCGTCGCAGCCACGAGGGGAGCTTGATATCGAGGAAGCCTTCCATGACGATCTGGCCCGCCATCGTCGCGGTGACCGTCGAGTTGAGCCCACAGCAGAGAAGGGCAATCGCGAAAAGGGTCGGTGCGATTGAAGCTCCGAGGAGCGGCGCGAGCAACTCGTGCGCTCTGCCGAGCTCCGCGACCTCGGTCTGCCCAGTCTTATGAAAGCTTGCAGCAGCCAGAACGAGGATGGACGCATTGACGATGAGCGCAAACATCAGCGCAATCGTTGAGTCGAGGGTTGCCCACTTTAGCGCGTCTCGTTTCTCAGGGATCGTACTCCCGTATGCCCGCGTCTGCACGATGCCGGAGTGCAAGTAGAGATTATGCGGCATCACTGTGGCACCGATGATTCCCAAGGCCAGGTAGAGCATCTGGGGATTGCGGACGATCTCGGTCGTCGGAGCAAAACCTCGAATGACCTCACCCCAGTTCGGATCCGCCAGAGCAATCTGGATGCCGAAACAGAGCGCAATTACGCCAAGTAGCGTGATGATAAAGGCTTCGACCCAACGGAAGCCCATATTCTGCAGCCAAAGGATAACGATCACGTCGAGAGCGGTGACTAAGACGCCGATCTCCATGGGCATGCCGAACAGCAAATTCAGCGCGATTGCCGTCCCGATGACTTCAGCGAGGTCGGTTGCGCAGATGGCCAGCTCCGCGAAGGCCCATAGCGGCCATGAGACCGCTTTTGGGAACGCGTCCCTGCACGCTTGCGCGAGATCCCGGCCGGTCGCGATGGCTAAGCGGGCGCAAAGGGCCTGCAGAATAATCGCCATGATGTTGGAAATGAGAGCGACGACCAGCAGCGCGTAGCCGAACTGCGCTCCCCCAGCGAGTGAAGTCGCCCAATTGCCGGGGTCCATATAGCCCACTGCAACGAGATAGCCGGGGCCTACGAAGGCAAGGAATCTGCGCCAGGGCGTCGCACCAGGATTTACTGTGATGCTCCGAAACACTTCGAGCATGGACGGCTCTCCGCGCTGCCTGCGCCAGCCGGTTTCAGCGATCTCGCGGCCCTTCATCGGAAGGTCTTTCTGTAAATGCATTTCATTTGCAATAAGAGAACTTGCTGAAGCCTGTCAAGGCCCGGGGATACCCGTTGACTGTTCGAGCCATCCGACGCCCGACGAGACTCCATCGGCGGGCGATTGCGCCCGCAACCAGAGTCTGAAATTTTTCGCTTGAACCTGAAGTCGCTAGAGGTTGTAGAGAGGCAGCTTCCGAAATTCGGGCACCAGGAGTCATCCCTATGGCGGCCAGCAAGGACAGCAAGCTTCAGCCTTTGAGCTGGAAGATCAGCGGGATGGATTGCGCCAGCTGCGTGGCCAAGGTGCGCGGTGCCGTCGAAAAAATGCCAGGCGTGTCCGATTTCAGGCTCTCGCTGATGTCGGAAACGATGAAGCTGAAGTTAGACGAGACGCGTACGTCTCGCCAGGCGGTCGAGCAGCGCGTGAAAAGCCTAGGCTTTGGCGCAATAGCTATGGTCGAGAGCAAGCGCCACGCGAATGACGACGTCGGCCAAACCCACGACCACAACCACCACCACGACAAAGCTGAACCGTCGAAGCAGACCCTGTCCTGGAAGGTTGCGGGTATGGACTGCGCAAGCTGCGCAGCGAAGATCCGCGGCGCCGTGGAGCGCCTCCCCGGCGTCAGTGATGTCAAAGTCTCGGTGATATCCGAGACTTTGACCCTTGCACTGGATGCCGGACGAACCGCCCCTGACGCGATCGAGAAGCGCGTGAAGGGTCTCGGCTACACGACTACTGCGCTTGCAGCACTGGCATCACCGGCGCCGGCGGTAAAAGAAGACAGTTGTGGCTGCGGGCATGATCATGGTCACGCGGGTCACACTCACGATCACCATGATCACGATCATGCCCAGCATGATCACGGCAAAACTTCATGTTCGGGCCAAGACCATGGCCACTCGCATGATCATGCCCACGGGCACAACCATGACCATGCTGGCCATAAGCATGATCGTGACCACGATCACGGTGACCACAATCACGATCATTCAGGCCACAAGCACGCCGCTCATTCACACAGTGCCAAGGCCTCGGGCTCCACGTCTGCAGTGAGTGACCACGGACACGGCCTGCCCGGCCATGTCCATGAGGCTACACCCGACGGCGCGAGCTGGTACCAGACCGGTAAGGGCCGGCTCGTCATCGCGACGGGCCTGTTCCTGGGTGCCGCCTACGCCGCCGGGCTGATCTGGCCGGGCATCGGCCACTGGGCCTTTATCGTGGCCTGTGTCGTCGGCGTCGCGCCGGTGGCGAAACGCGCGTTCGCGGCGGCCCGCGCCGGCATCCCCTTCACCATCGAAATGTTGATGACGATCGCCGCCATCGGCGCGCTCTTCATCGGCGCCGCCGAGGAAGCGGCGCTGGTCGTCTTCCTCTTCGCTGTCGGCGAAGTCCTCGAAGGCGTCGCGGCCGACCGGGCCCGCGCCTCGATCCGCGCGCTCGGCGATCTCGTCCCGAAGACGGCTATCATCGAGGAGAACGGCTCGACCCGCCAGGTCGACGCCACGAGCCTCAGAATTGGCCAGACCGTGCTTGTCCGTCCCGGCGACCGCATCCCGGCCGATGGCGAGATCACCGACGGCACCTCCGGCATCGATGAGAGTCCGGTCACTGGCGAGTCGATGCCCAAGACCAAGGGCGTCGGGGAACCCGTCTATGCCGGCTCGGTCAATCGCGAAGCGGCCCTGCGCGTGCGCGTCGACAAAGCGGCCGAGGACAACACCATCGCCCGCATTATCCGCCTGGTCGAGGAGGCACAGGAGGCCCGCGCGCCGACCGAACGCTTCATCGACCGCTTCTCGCGCTGGTACATGCCGGCGATCGTCGGCCTCGCCTTGCTGGTCGCGCTGGTGCCGCCGCTGCTCTACGCCGGCGAATGGTCGGTCTGGATCTACCGCGCGTTGGCGCTGCTGCTGATCGGCTGCCCCTGCGCGCTCGTCATCTCGGTGCCCGCCTCCATTGCAGCCGCATTGTCGGCCGGCGCCCGCCAGGGCCTGCTGATGAAGGGCGGTGTCGTCATTGAAGCGGCCGCCAAGACGGGCGTCGTCGCCTTCGACAAGACCGGTACGTTGACCGCTGGTACTCCGCGCGTGACTGAAGTGATCGCACTCGGAGAGGATGAACGCCGCGTCGTCGAACTCGCGGCATCCGTTGAAACCGGATCGAACCACCCTCTGGCTGAGGCAATCTTGGATCGCGCCAAGTCTCACGCCATCACGGTTCGACCGGCGCAAAATGCTGCGGCTATCGCCGGGCAAGGTGTCACTGGCTCCTTGGATGGCATTTCGGTTTTTGTTGGCGCGCCCCGGCATGCGATTTCCCGAGCGACGTTCGACTCTGAGGCCAAGGCGAATGTCGAACGGCTTGAATCCGATGGAAAGACCGTCGCCGCCGTAATCGCCGGCGACAAACTGGTGGGGCTAATCGCATTGCGTGATGAACCTCGCGATGATGCTGCCCTGGCTGTAGCCGAATTGAAGGCGATGGGAATTCGATCGCTTATGTTGACGGGCGACAACGCTCGAACCGGCGCCGCCATCGCAGGTGGACTTGGCATGGAGCACAAAGCCGAGCTGATGCCTGACGATAAGGTCACCGCCATCAAATCGCTCGCGAGCGAGACATCTGTGATGATGGTCGGTGACGGCATCAATGACGCCCCCGCCCTCGCTGCAGCCAATGTCGGAGTGGCGATGGGCTCCGGCACGGATGTTGCTCTGGAGACGGCCGACGGAGCCGTCCTCAAAAGCCGGGTTCGGGATATCGCTGCCATGATCCGCCTGGCGCGGGCGACGATGGGCAATATCCGGACGAACATCACCATCGCGCTGGCGCTCAAGGGCGTGTTCCTCGTGACCAGCGTCTTGGGCTACACTGGCTTGTGGGTCGCCATCCTTGCTGACACGGGAGCGACCGTCATCGTAACCGCAAACGCTCTGCGGCTATTGCGCTTCAACGCCAGTCAAGTGTCTTAGAAATGTCGGCCCTGGAACTCGCGGCGTACGGGGTGGCTGTCGCCTACGTTGCGGGCTTCTTGGTGCTATCGTTTGCGGTAGCTCGATCCTCTGATCAGCCAGTGTGGCTGTTTGACAAGAGATCGCCCGGCCAATTCCTACCGGCGCTGCTGTTCAGGCTTTCGTTCTCGGGAGCAGTGCTATGGCCGTTCGGTGCGACATTCTTCTGTAACGCATTTTTGGCTGATCCTTTGTCGGGGGTCCTCAGCGGGTATGTGCCAGACGCAATAGGGTTGGCTTTTGTAGTAGCCGGTGCCTGTTTTGCGCTTATTGGGCAAGACTACATGGGAAATTCATGGAGGATCGGAGCGGCCGAAGGTCACGTCGGGTCTATCGTCGATAGCGGGCCTTTCGCAATTTCACGGAACCCTGTTTTTGTCGGCCAAGCGATCTTGTTCATAGGCCTCTTCATCACCAAACCTAATCTCGTCCAAGCGATTCTCACAGGATCCGCGCTCTGCGCCATCGTCCTCCAGGTGCGCATTGAGGAGCGCGTTTTGGTGCAGGCCTTGGGCGAACCGTATCACGGGTATTGCCGACGCGTGGACCGATGGTTCGGCTACCGATCTACGCAGTCCGGAGACCTATGATGGTGCAGGCTCGGATGATCCGTCGTGTACTGGCCTGGGCAGCTTTTGCGATGGCCGCCGATCAGGCCACCAAATGGTTGATCCTTACCAAGATCATGGTGCCTCCGCGCATCATCGAACTGACGCCGTTTCTGAATCTCCGTCTCGGCTTCAATTACGGAGTCAGCTTCGGCCTGGGCAGCGAGTGGCTTGAGGCATGGCCGGAGGCTCTTGCCCTACTGAAGCTTTTCGCCGCGGTCGGCCTGATCGTTTGGGCTGCAAGAAGTGAAACACGTCTGGAGCAGGTCGGGTTGTCGCTGATCGCCGGTGGAGCGCTTGGCAATGCCTTGGATCGCTGGCGCCAAGGCGCTGTCACTGACTTCATCGATCTCCACTGGGCGGGGTATCATTGGCCGACTTTCAACGGTGCCGACATCGCCATCAGCGCCGGCGTCTCTTTGATATTGCTCGCTAGCTTGATGCCTCTGATTTCGCGGTCAGCCCCTTCCTCCACAAAATTGAATGGAGGTTCCAAATGATTGGCACTGGCATTCGGAAGTTTCTGGATGCTTTGGGGCGAGCCGAAAGGGTCGATTCTCCGAGCTTAAAGGCGGTGGGCAGGACGGTCGGACTCGCGTTGATTGGTGTGGGGCCCTTCCTCTTGCTGGGCATGACCCATACCGAACCGGTCGCACGGGCCAATGGGGTCTCAGTGATACATCCTTGGTCGAGCGGCACGGCTTTGGCTGGCGACGATCTGCGTGTTTTTGTGACCTTTGATAACGCCGCGCCGAGACTGGATCGACTGATCGCTGTCGAAACGAACGAAGCCTCCAGTTTCGTGTTTGAGAAGGCCGCGGGGCGCTCGCCGACCAGGTTCATGGACGAGCTCGGAGAGATCGACTTGGCTCCCACGACCAAAACAAGCTTGAAACCCGACTATCAGCAAATTCGGCTTGTCGGACTGACCCGGAAGGTTGAGCCAGGCACCACCATACCTGTGGACTTCATCTTTGCGCGTGCTGGTCGCCTAAAAGCTGAGATTCGTATCGAGAATCCAGGCGAGCCGCAGCATTTTGATCATTCGTGAGCCGACAGTCGGTTTCATGCCGCAAGGTGAAATAGCACCCTTGCTAAAAACCACTTTGATCGTCGAGATCGATAGAAATTGCTGTATTAAGTTGGAGGGCGCAATGGGTGCAGGACATTCTCACGCTGGCGGTCAAGCGACCGGCGCCGGAAAACATAAGTCGCGCCTTGCAATTGCATTGGCGCTGACAACGTCTTTCATGTTTGCGGAAGTCGTTGGCGGCCTTTGGACAGGAAGCTTGGCCTTGTTGGCCGACGCCGCGCACATGCTCACCGATGCCGGCGGACTCGCTCTGGCGCTAATAGCCATCAGATTTGCCGAGCGGCCCGCAACACCAGAACGCACGTTCGGCTATGTCCGCCTCGAAATCCTCTCCGCGCTGGCTAACGCGGTCGTACTGCTGCTTTTGACGATCTATATTCTGTTTGAGGCATACCAGCGCTTTAAAAATCCCCCCGAAATTCTCAGCGGCCCGATGCTCGTGGTTGCTGTCATTGGTCTCGTAGTCAACCTGATCAGCTTGAAGCTCCTTGCTGGCGGCTCATCCGAGAGTCTGAACGTCAAAGGAGCTTATTTTGAGGTTCTCGGCGATATGCTGGGTTCACTTGGTGTCATTATCGCCGCTGTGGTCATAATGTTCACGGGGTGGAAGTTGGCCGATCCAATCATCGGCGCGGGAATTGGGCTATTCATTGTTCCGCGAACCTGGATTCTACTGAAGCAGGCAGCCCACATTTTGATGGAGGGGACTCCCCCGGAGGTTGACATCGGGGCCATTGAAAAGCGCCTGATGTCACTCCCGGGGGTTACCGCGATCCATGACCTTCATGTCTGGACCTTGACGTCAGGCCTGGATGCAATGAGCTGCCACATCATCACGTCGGACATCTTGCAGTCCAAGAGCACGCTTCAGGCAGCCAGTCAGATCATGCGCGAGGAATTCGGAGTCTCGCACACAACCATCCAGATCGAAGACCAGGACATTCGGCAGTCCTCTGGGCACGACGCTCGAATCTGAGTTATCCGGCCGGTTCAATCAAATATCCGACCGAGGAGCCCACGGCGGCCATAACCGCTTCCATGGCCGCCGCCATGACCACCACCGTGTCCGCTGCCATGGCTGCCACCATGCCCGCCGCCATGGCCACCACCGTGATTGTCGTAGCCACCTTGGTAGCCAGCAGGTTGCTGGGCGCCTTGAGGCGGGTAGCCCTGGTTGGTGGGCTGAACCGGTGGAGATCCCCATGGCGCTGCCGTCCCTTGCGGGGGCAGGAAACTTGGCGAGGGCTGCTCCTGTGGAGCATTTGGTTCACGCAAACTGCGCTCGATAATTTTGTCCAGTTCGCCGCGGTCGAGCCATACGCCGCGGCATTTCGGGCAATAGTCGATCTCAATGCCCAAGCGATCGCTCATGACGAGATCAACGCGGCACACCGGACATGGGAGTCCATCATGCTGCTTGGGGGCGGTATCGTTCATCGCAGACGCTCCTTACGAACACGGAGTGCCTACGATACAATCTATAGTCACTAGAGCTTCAACCCTCCTGCCTGAGGCAGATTGACGCAATCAGGTGTTACAGTTTCCCTGGTGTCGAATGGACATTCGGGTCTTCGACGTGGCGCTTATCCTCCGTTTGCTGCATGCGAACGTAAGACACTGCGTAGAACAGCACTGCCAGAACGATCAAACCGAAGGCGAGAGCCCTATTTCGAGACCTCATTTCTGTCTTCCTCAATATATCCAGCGACTTAACGCGAATGCTCGTGTGGCTTTGTTAAAGTAAATAGAACGCAAACGCGCAGCGTTCAATTTACACGTTGAACTTCGTTCGATTTGAATGCCGGCGAAGTATGACCGTCCTCGACAGGAGGTCGTCATGTTTGCGCTCGCCAAATCGCTGCTTGCCCTTTCCGCGGTCATTGTGACCCACGCTTATTTCTCGCCGGCGCGAGCTAATGGCCTCACCGACCTCGCACATCTCCATGCAGGTCAAGCGGCTTTGGCGCCTATTGGCTGGGCCCAGTTTTGCTCGGACAACCCCACTGAATGCGCACCTCGGCCGACCACTCGACTGGCGGCCAACTTGAATGACGCCCGCTGGGCAGAATTGGTCGAGGTGAACCTCCGATTTAACAAAACGATCCAACCGGTCACCGACCTCGATCAGTTTGGCGTTATCGAGCGCTGGACTTACGCGACGACCGGGAAGGGGGATTGCGAAGACTATGTTCTGGAAAAGCGCCGCGAGCTCTTGCGGCGCGGATGGCCCCTCTCGGCGCTGCTCATCACGGTGGTCATCGATCGGGAAGGAGGAGGACACGCTGTCCTGACGGTCGTCACCGATCGCGGAGAATTCGTTCTGGACAATCAGATCGACAAAATCCTCCCGTGGTCTCGCTCTGGCCTGACCTTCATCAGACGTCAGTCGCCGGCGAACCAGAATGAGTGGCAGGATCTGGGGCGCATTCTCGGGCGCCCTGATGTGGTGACTGCCAGCATTACTCCGCTTCGCTAGTACGGTCCTGATGATCTTTCTGAGTTGATCAGCGGTTGGCGCCTCGAGGGATGCACCTGCAAACGGGAGACCTGCGGGGATGAGTGACTTGGAACGGCACAAAGGCGTCCGGCTCGCAGCACGGGCAATGCTGTGAAGGCCAAGCTCTCGGCTGCGAATCGTCACTTCTAGGCCTCCCACGTTCGCGCTGGTGTCGCACCTAAAGTGACATGAGGTTCAAGCCCCTTTGGTCCCGGCGCCCAGATGAGCGGCATTTTGCCCCTTGAACCTCTAGTGGCATCAGCTTGTAGGCTTCCGCGTCGTCAATATCTCAAAAGCGCCCGCGGTCGTCCCAGCCCATGTTTCAACGTTCCTCGACCCTCGCGAAATTGGCTGTAGCCGCCGGCTTGTCGGCGCTCCTGCTTGCGGGCTGTGTCTTGGGCGAAGGCGGCGGAGATGCCCGGCATTTGCAGCCCCTGCCGGCGAAGCTCGTTTCGCAGATGTCTGCCAAAGGTATGACGCAGACGGATCCAATCTTCATTCGCATCTTCAAAAAGGAGAGCGAACTGGAGGTTTGGAAGCGGGATCGAAGCGGTCGATTTTCCCTTCTCAAAACTTACCCGATGTGCCGCTGGTCAGGACAGCTTGGCCCCAAAACGCGTGAAGGCGACAGGCAGGCTCCGGAGGGCTTCTACACCGTCACAGCCGATTTGATGAACCCACGGTCGGAATTCTATTTATCGTTCAACCTGGGCTACCCAAACGCGCTGGAGCGCTCTCAGGGCTTCACAGGATCAGCCCTCATGGTCCACGGCGCCTGCACATCCGCAGGGTGCTTTGCCATGACCGATGACGGTGTGGCTGAGATTTTCGCACTGGCTCGGGAGGCGTTTGCCGGCGGCCAAAAGAGTTTCCAGGTTCAGGCGCTTCCTTTCCGGATGACGCCAGAAAACATGGCAGCACACCGAAGCAGTCCGAACATGGCCTTCTGGCGCAATCTCAAGGAAGGGTCGGATCACTTCGAGGCAACAAGACAGCCCCCGAAGATCGCAGCATGTGAGCGGCGGTATGTTTTCGACGCAGCGGGCGATAGCTCACGGTTCATCGCAGGTGCGCCATGCCCCGCTTTCGAAGTCGAACCGGCGATACAGTCTCTCGTCTCAGAAAGACGCGCAAACGATGAGAGGCGGTTCAGCGCGCTGACCAGCGCAAGCTCGGCATCGCCGATCCTCGCTTACGCGGATGGTGGCATGCATTCCAGCTTCCGCAAAATGCTGAAGGAAATGGGCCCCGAGCGCCTGCAAAGCCTTGTGGCTGGCCGCGTCGAGATAAGCCGACCAGATGCCGCGCTGCTCGATCCCTATGGAGCCACCGGATCACCGCCCGAAGCAACTGGCTCGATCAACGTTCGTTGACCCAGCTTCATCAAATCTCGCAGAGTTTTGGAATATGTCAGCACACCAAACTGAACGAGCTGGGGCCGCGGCCAAGCTCCGCAGACGCAATCTGATTGTCCTGCTGGCCCTCATCGCCTTTGTCGCATTCGCGTTCGTGTTGAGTTTCCGACACGTGACACGCGAGATGGGAGGCGGCGCCGTCCAACGCTCGGGAACAACCAATTAGACAATGCTCTTGGCGATACCCCGATGACCCGACTGGAGGGCGAACCTTATGTTGAACAGCATTCTCTTGTTTCTGGTGCAGTTCGTGATCGTCGGTCCGATCACATCGCAGATCGATGCTCGGTTGAAACAGGCCCAGGCCCCTGCCGCATTGGTCGCCTCCGTTAATTCCTGCGTCAATGCGGCTTTGCCCGATCTAGCGAAGAGGATTTCTTCGCAACCGTCGCAGGGCATTTCACTGGCAGCGGAAATTTGGCTTCAGGGGGGTGGCTTTGAAGGAGCAATTCTCAAGGCCGCTCCGGAGTGTGCATCGCTGCTGCAAGCTGCGAAGCCCTTCTACCGCGGCACCAGCTGAAGCAGCTAGCGAACCTGGCCGTCGACGAGAGGCATTGACCTGAGACCCTTTTCTCCTCCGGTCTGAGGGAGAGTCCTGGGTTTCATTGATCTGAGACCAGTTGCTGGACCGCCGGAGGCTGGAGTTTCCGGCCTTCGATCACGGCGGTAGGCTGGGCGCTCCGCCGGGATTTTGCAGCAGGATCGGGGGCTTGTTGCCGATGGCCCCGTGCGGCCGATCCTCGTTGTAGTATCTGAGCCAAGCCTCCATCTTTTCGGCCGCATCCGCAAGTGTCAGGAACCAGTGCGTGTTCAGGCACTCGCTGCGAAAGCGGCCGTTGAACGCTTCTATGAAGGCGTTGTCGGTCGGTTTCCCTGGCCGTGAGAAGTCCAGGGTGACGCCCTTGGCATAGGCCCACAGGTCGAGGTCGCGGCTGACGAACTCGGAACCCTGATCGACCCGGATCGTCTTCGGATAGCCCAGTTTCGCACAGACCCTTTCGAGCGTGGCAACGACATTCTCGGCCCGGTAGCTGAAGCGCGGAGTGAATACCTGGCCGTGGTGATCGACCTGTTCTCCCGCCGTGTCATTGGCTGGTCCCTGCAGAGCCGGCAGGTCACCGATGTCGTGCTGCAGGCGTTGCTCATGGCGGTATGGCGACGGAAGCCGAAGACCACGGTCCTGGTCCACTCGGATCAAGGCTCCCAGTTCACCAGCATGGATTGGGCAGCCTTCCTGAAGCACCACAATCTTGAGCATTCGATGAGCCGGCGCGGGAACTGCCACGACAACGCCGTGGCAGAGAGCTTCTTCAATCTGCTCAAGCGCGAGCGAATCCGCCGCAAGATCTACCGGACGCGCGAGGAGGCAAGGCAGGACGTGTTCGACTACATCGAGATGTTCTACAACCCGAGGCGCAAGCACGCCAGGAACGGGATGCTGTCACCCGTCGAGTTCGAACGACAGCACCAGATGTAGCCCGAAGGCGTCCACGAAACTCGGGGCTATTCAGAACGACCGCCGGCGAGAAGCGCGAGAAGGTGTCGACCACCGTCAGAACCCGGATCTTGCGTACGCATACGACGAGGGCCGCAGGATACGTGCCTTCGCGCGAGCGCAGCGGGCTCTATGATGAGGTTGGTTGAAGTTCAGGCGGCTTGCTGATCGACGATTGTGTCGGCCTCGCGCAGGCGCTTCCACTCCCAGGGCAGCAGTTCGCGCAGACGTGAGACGGGGAGATCGGCGATGCGGGCCAGGACATCGGCGAGCCAGGCCTTCGGATCGACGTCGTTGAGGCGGGCCGTGGTGATCAGCGTGAGCATGACGGCGGCGCGATCGGCGCCGCGCTGCGAACCGGCGAAGGTCCAACTGCGTCGTCCCAGGGCGATGCCGCGCAGCGCTCTTTCTGCCGCGTTGTTGCTGAGGCAGATTCTGCCGTCGTCGAGGAAGCGGGCAAAGTCGCCCCAGCGCCTGAGCATGTAGTTGATCGGCTTCAGCACCTCGGCGGAGCGCGAGAGGGTTTCACGCTCGCGCAGCAGCCAAGCCTGCATGTCGTCGAGAAGCGGCTTGCTCTGCTCCTGGCGCACGGCCCGCCGCTCGTCGGGGCTGCGGCCGTTGATGGCACGCTCGATCTCGAACAGCGCATCGAGGCGTTTCACCGCCTCCAGCGCGATCGGGGAGACCGGCTTGCCGTTCTGGCCATCCCGGGCTTTTTTCGCGATGTCGGCCAGCTCGAAGAAGCCGCGCCGGGCATGGGCGAAGCAAAAGGCCGGCGTGATCGGCTGCTCCTTCCGCTTCGGGTCAAACAGCGGCTCGAAGCCTCCGTAGCAGTCGCACTGAAGGATGCCGGCGAACCCGGCCAGATGCTTCTGCGGGTGTTCGCCGCGCCGGTCGCTTGAGGCGTAATACACCGCTGCCGGCGGCGCAGGTCCGGCGAAGGGGCCATCATCGCGCACATAGCTCCAGATCCGCCCGGTCGCGCATTTTCCTTTCGCCAGGATCGGCACCGTCGTGTCGTCGCCATGAAGGCGCTCGGCCGCGAGGACGTGGGCCTCGATCAGGTCGAAGACCGGCTTCAGGGCGAAGGTGCCATGGCCGACCTGGTCGGCCAGCGTCGACAGCGGCAGGTCGATCCCCTCGGCCTTGAAGCGCGTACTCTGGCGGTTCAGCGGGATGTGCTGCCCGAACTTGTCGAAGACGATCGTCGCCAGCAACTGCGGACCGATGAAGCCGCGCGGCGTGGCATGGAACGGCGCCGGTGGCTGGCTGACCTTGCCGCAATCGCGGCAGGTGAACTTTTCGCGCACCGTCTCGATCAGCTTGAAGCGGCGCGGGATCTCCTCCAGCGTCTGCGTCACGTCCTCGCCCAGCTTCGACAGCCGCGAGCCGCCGCAGCAGGTGCAGGCCGTGGGAGGATCGATGACGACCCGCTCACGCTCGATATCCTCCGGCCAGGGTTTGCGCACCGGCCGCTTGCGCGTGAAGGCGCGCACGCCCTGGGTCTTCGCCGCCGCGGCGGCCGCAGCAAGCTCGTCCTCGCTCGCCGCGGTCACGAGCTCGTCGAGCTGAAGTTCCATCTGCTCGATCAGTCGCGCCGTGCGTTCGGAACGCTGGCCGTATTTCTCGCGCTTCAGCTTCTCGATCATCAGTTGCAGATGCGCGATCAGCGCCTCGGTGTCCGAGAGTTTCGCCTGAGCGCCGGCGGCCTGCGCGACCGCCAGATCGCGTTCGACCTGCAACGCCTCACGCTCCGCCAACAGCGCCATGTAGGCGCTCGCAAGGTCTGAAGGAAGAGCAACCGGCTTCAGCGTCACCAAGCCAGTGAATCAGATTTTGCCTGCGATTTCAAAAGCTAAATGCTAGCCGACCCGCGTCGGGCGCCAGGTTTCCTGCGGATTTCGCCAGTCGATTCCGGACAGTAGATAACCCATCTGTGCCGTCGAGATCGTCACCGTCCCGTCCGCCGGGCTCGGCCACAAAAAGCGTCCCCGTTCCAGCTTTTTCGTGAACAGGCAGGCGCCCTGGCCATCATGCCAAATCACCTTCAAAAGGTCGCCCCGACGCCCCCGGAAGCAGAAGAGATGCCCGCTCAGCGGATCCCGGCGAAGCACTTCCTGAACCTGCAACGACAGGCCCGGGAAGCCGCGGCGCATGTCCGTATAGCCTGTCGCAAGCCAGACCCGCACGCCCGTCGGAACCGGGATCACCGCAGCGTTTCCAGGCCGCGCACAATCCGCAGCAGTGCCTCGACGTCGACGCTCTGGTCCACGATCACCCGCCGCCCGTTTACCGTCACGAGCTCGATCCGACCGCTGCCCTCCGCCAGCAGCGGGCCGCTCGTCGCCGCGACCTCCGGCACGATCACGGCCGGAACAAATCCTGCGCTTGAAAGCGGACCGAACCGCCCGGCCCGCGCCGCATCGCGCCAGTCGTTCAGCTGCGCGCGCGTGATCCCGTACTTGCGGGCCGTTGCAGAGCCCAGGCGCCGACCTGAATAGCTCTCCTCGACGATCCGCAGCTTCACTTCATCGCTGAAGCGCCGTCGAGCGCCCCTCTCAACGATCTCGAGCCGGCTGATCGGTGTGTCTGTATAGACGTCCATACAGACGTTTTCTCACCGCAAAGCCTCAATTCTCAAGACGGCCGCCCTCGGAGAGATACGATCTTGCGACCTGTAGCGAGCTGATCATGGACAAAGTCCATCGCCCAGACATCGTTCGGCCGCGTCGCCGGCGCACGATCCTCGCGCAGCTTCGCCCTGACCCGGCGCTTGGGCGTCTTGTTCCGGAGCTGCAAGCCTAACTCATTGTAGATCCTTCGAATCCGCTTCTGATTGACATGCCAGCCCTCGCGCCGCAGCAGCACGTCGACACGGCGATAGCCATAGCGAACGCGGGTCTCGCAGATCGCCTTGATCCGGGCTGCCAAGGGGGCCTGGTCGGGCCGGCACGATTTGTAGTGATAGCTCGACGTGTCGAATTCCAGGACCGCACAGGCCCGCCGGATCGACACCTGCCATTCGCCACAGATCACGTCGACAAGCTCGCGCTTGCGACCAGGCCTCAGAGCTTTCGGCGGATGACGTCCTGCAGCATCTCGCGGTCCAGCGCGAGATCAGCGACCAGCTTGCGCAGCTTCGCGTTCTCGTCCTCGAGCTGCTTCAGCCGGCGCATCTCGGCCGGCAGCAGCCCCTCGTACTTCTTCTTCCAATTAAAGTAGGTCGCCTGGCTGATTCCGGCCCGCCGGCAGATCTCCGCCACCGGAATCCCGTCCGCGCCCTGCTTCAGAATGAACGCCTTCTGCGCGTCCGAGAACTTCGAATCCTTCATCGCCTTCCGCTCCTCCCAGCCCAAGGGAAACGACGCGGAAAACTCTAGCTCAAAGCGATCCAGTTTTAAGGGCTCAGATCAGCATCACGCTGGCCGATCGCCTGACATCCAATGTGGCGGCCCGCGACATTTCCGGGCCTCAAGTACGATCGTGCGGCCAATTCGAGGGGCTCATTGGCCCCCCCGCCGCGAACAGCCCTCCAATCAACAACTGCAAGCCTTTGCAGCTCGAGTTATCGTTTCACAAACCAGTAGCTGATCAACTGGTCTCGGTCTGTCCGGATAGTCGCTGCAATTCGTTTGGGCTCGCCTCACTTAGCATGAGCTTCAGGACGTTTTCATAGGTCCGCGTCAGTTGAGCAATGTTGATGAGTTCGTAGGCGCCGACCACATTCGATTTTTCGAGGAAGCCCGGAGCCAGGTTCGCTTGAACGCTCCTAGGCACCTCGGAAATAGCGTTGTAGAGGTTGTTTCCCTCCGGCCTGATGGCTCGGCTGTCTTGAAACTCAACCACTTTCAGATGGCCCAACAGCCTGTTCCCAGCCACAACAGCGCCATCGGCTGAAATGGAAACAGGTCCGTCGGATTTCAGCGCTCGCAGACTGCCGCTCGAAGCCGCGACTGGGAGCCCGGCTCTATTTACTAATACTCCGTCGGCCCGCACGACGAATGAGCCATCTTTCGTGTAACGCTGTCCGACCGGGGTATCAATTGCGAACCATCCGGCTCCCCTTATCGCCACATCAGTTGGGTTTCCGGTTGATTCGATTTTACCACCGGTTAAATCTAAAACTTCAGCGCCGGCGGAAACCATGGATATTGTAGACGATTTGGTTGGGCCATCGCCCGCTTCAACTTCTTTCTTCATATACTCGCGAAAGTTTTGCTTGATTCCCCGGTATCCGGGAGTGTCGACATTCGCAACATTTGAGGCGGTGCGGTCGACATGACGCTGTATGGCCAAGAGTTGCGAGAGATGAATCATGTCCTTTGACGACACAGCCCATAACCTCGCTGTATTCTCGCTTGTTTGCCGGGTGCAAGCTAATAACCGATCAACGGCAAGCAGAAACAGAGATTAAGCCGCCCGTTTCCGCCGATGATATCCCGACGACCGCAGCTACGCATGTGATAAACTTCACATGAACGTAAAATTAGTCCAAAACTACCTAATGCTCGTTCCACCCCCTGCCTGATCCGCCTCGAAGACGGTTGCTACGGCGAACTAGCTTCGGTCGTTACGGTTAGAGCGCGGCCGCTAGCCGCCTGCGGGATACTCTCCAAACGCGTACCCCAACCCAGCGCGTGAGAGAGCTCCGCAAATCTGGCTCTCGCGTCGGACCAAGCTTGAACAAAATCGAAAAGCTCGCGCAGAGCAGGAGCAATTTCTCGATAAGCAGCCAGCGCCGCCACCAATGCTCCAAGCGAAAGCCGCCCTTGAAGAACCAAGTACCCGCCGATAGTAAAGAAGAAAAATGGAGTCAGATTCGACGTATAATTATATACGGTTTTAAATCTCGCTTTCAAATCCCAAATTTCACATCGAATTTGCTCCAGGCTGCGCACCTTCTGCGAAAATTCACCTATCGCCGGCCTCTCAGAATTTGCCCCGCGCTCAATCATCAAGGAGGAATTGAGATCGCGCGTCGAATATACTCTATCTCGGATTTTTGCGTTTATTCGCCGCTGGATTCGAGGAAGGAGGGCGATTTGGACAGGCAACATTACGAGAGCTGCCATCGCCAGCGCGATGTCTTGAATGAAAAGAAATACAAGACTGGTCAGCAGCGTCCCACCTTGGATAAGCGGGACCACCACGAGGCTTCCACCCAAATAACCAATCGGCTCGCATTCTTGGATCGCGATTGCCGAAAGGGTTGACCTACTTGCATGACCGTTAGCCCGCCGCCCCCGTCGCACGACCGCCAGTCGAATGCGCCTTACAATGCGCTCGTTGATGCGACCGCCAATTATCTTTGCGATATATTTGACGTAATTACTTACGCTTATCACCGCCAGGTATGAGGCGCAGAGCAGCAGGAGGTATTCGACCGCACTAAGGTTGAACCCTAGCACCTTCGCGCTCACGAATTTATCGACCAAAACACCATTAACGATATGTTTTGGCAGTAAAAGCGCCATGTATCCGAGCGGGATAGTAATCAAAGAAACGGCCACTAAGCGAACCTGCAGTGAAATGGTGTTCTTTACCGCAAACCGCTCCAGATCCTGAATTATTCCCAGCTGCCTCTCGGAGGAAGAATTGCTGAGAGCATCCGATAGGCGCCAAATAAAACCCGACACCAGCTGGAATATCGCAACGACAAGACCGATTGGCGCAACAAACAAAACCAGCGCGAAAATTGGCAGCATCCATTTATGGTCGTCCGGAACGTGAACCCAGACAACCTTATGCATAAGGGTGTATACTAAGTCGATGTATGTTGAACCTGTGAACATTGGCTTCTGTTGGACTGACAATCTCTTGCGCGGGAGCACCTAAGGCTCATTGAGGCAGCGAGGTCGCGCTATATTCTGAGGTTTCGATGGTCTATCGACGCACCTCGAAACCTCTCAAGCGCCTGAGCGAGCGCCTGTGACATCAGGCGCGGCTTATTCTAAATTCTAAGCCCATTCCTCGTGAGTGAATTGGACACCAGTGTTGTGTTTATGAGTTGAACTACTGCCCTCCGGGAATCTGAAGACCCCAAGGCTTATCTCTGACTTGCTGATAATGCTTTCGGGCGTCGTAAATCTCGGCCTTCAACGCAAGCGTTTTGGCTGATAGTTTTCCGATTGAAGATAGAACGGCATATGATGAAACCACGCGATCGCGCTGGGCAGTGACGAGCGATGAACGCGCTATGACAAGCTCCTGTTGAGCGTTCAGAACATCGAGCGTCGTACGTTGACCAACCTTCGCCTCCTCTCGGACGCCAGCGAGAGCCGTTTCCGCCGCGCGGACTTGTGACTGCGCCGCCGCGATCTGCGCCTTAGCAGCTTCATATCCGCCCCAGGACGAGATCACCGCCGCCCTTATCGTATCCCGTTGAGCATCTACCTCGATGCGGCGTTGACCTGCCGTTTCCTTCGCCTGCCTTGTCCTCGCATAAACGGCGCCCCCTTCGTAGATTGGGATGGTAAGCGAGCCAACCAGGCTCGCCGACAGCTGCCTGTCGCCGAAGTACTGGGTGTCATTTCTATTTTGGACTATTCCTCTGATGTTAACTGAAGGGGCGAGGTCACTCTGACTTACCTTCACATTTAACTCCGCTGCATCTACGCCGTGCATTGCGGCAAGCACCGCTGGATGTTGCACGAGCGCCGCCGACACGGCAGACGTCAGGTTTTTGGGGAGCATATTCTCAATCGTACGGCCCGGCGCCAGACGTGACGGTTCCGCGCCAATATTCTGCCGGTATTTCGCGACGGAACTCTTGAGGTTAGCCTCAGCCAGAATTTCTTGGGAGCTGGCCGCAGATTTCCTTGCTTCAGATTGAGCAATATCTGTCCGGGTGACTTCCCCCGCCGAATACCTGCTTTTGGTCTGATCGACCTGCTGAGAAAGAACTTCGACGTTGTTGCGGTTGAGCTCCAGAATTGCGGTGTCCCGGAGCACGTTCATGTAGGATGTGACCGCATCCAAAAGGACGTTCTGCTCGGTATTGTCGAGTCGTGCGCGGGCTCCAAGCACCTGGGACTCCGCTGCGCCAACAGCGCTACGTGTACGCCCCCCGTCAAACAGCATTTGGTCCACCTGTAGGCCAACGCCGCGAGGCGCCATCCGATCAGTGGAGCGCGTCCCGGGGCCCCCGGCGAGACTCGGTACCCTCTCGCCTGTGATGCTGGCACCGATATCGGCGGAGGCGGTAATCTTTGGCCGATATCCCGACATCGCCTGAGGGACGTCTTCGTCGACCGCGCGAACAGACGCACGCTCTGCGTTTAGAATAGGATTCGAGACGTAGGCTCGGGCAAGAGCGGCATCTAAAGTCTGGGATGAGCTACTCCCGCTGAAGGCGAAGGTAAATGCGAGCACCAAAGTGCTTCGACCGAGGCGAGCGCGGTCGCGCGTAGTCAGTTCCATCTGCTTCATCTCACTCGGCCGGAACAGGAATGGAATTTTGGTCGGAAGGTTCGACACCGTGCGGGCGCTCGGCGCGCTTGGCCCCGAAGAGGGCGTAGAGCGAGGGCAAGACAATCAGCGTTAAGAGGGTTGCGCTGATCAGTCCGCCAATCACCACCGTCGCGAGTGGTCGCTGGACTTCTGCACCGGTGCCTGTGGCCAAGGCCATGGGGACAAATCCCAGCGAGGCAACGAGAGCAGTCATGGCAACCGGTCGAAGCCTGGTCATTGCCCCTTCAAAGATGGCTTCTTTGACCGCTCGTCCTTCCTCGGCCAGCTGCTTGATGAATGTGAGCATCACCAAGCCGTTCAGTACCGCCACGCCCGACAAGGCGATGAAGCCAACCGCCGCCGATACCGAGAAAGGCATCCCGCGTAGCCAGAGCGCAATGATGCCCCCCGTTAGCGCCAATGGAACTGCAGAGAACACGAGGAGAGCGTCTCTCGCGGACCGCAAGGCCTGATAGAGAAGCAAGAAGATCAGGAAGAAGCACGCCGGCACGACGATCATCAGACGCTGACGGGCGGCGGCAAGATTCTCGAATTGCCCGCCCCACGTGATCCACGAGCCTGTCGGGATCTTCACGCTCGTCGCGACCTTAGACTGCGCCTCGCCGACAACTGATGCGATGTCGCGGCCACGCACATTGGCGGTAACGACGATGCGCCGCTTCCCGTTCTCTCGACTGATCTGATTCGGGCCCTCCGAGAAGGAGAACTCGGCGATCTGCTTGAGGGGAACAGAGCTCGGCGCGGAGCCTGCAGCGACCGCCGGTATTGGCACGGGCAGATTCTGCAGAGCCTCGAGATCGTCGCGAACGCGATCCGGAAGGCGTACCACGATGTCAAAGCGGCGGTCGCCTTCGAACACCACGCCCGCCTCGCGCCCGCCTATGGCGGCCCCGATGACGTCCTGCACGGCGAAATGGCTCAGCCCCAGACGCGCGATTTCACCCTTGTTGATTTTGATCTCAAGGAAGGGAAGCCCGGATACCTGCTCAACCTTCACGTCCTCTGCGCCTTGCACCGTGCGGAGAGCCGAGGCAATCGCATTGGCAGTGGGCAGCATGGTCTCAAAGTTTTCGCCGAACACCTTAACTGCGAGGTCTCCTCGCGTACCGGCGAGCAGCTCATTGAAGCGCATCTGGATTGGCTGCGTAAATTCGTAGTTGTGACCCGCAACCTTCTCAACAGCCTCTTGGATCTGCGAAATGAGATCCTGTTTTGAAAGACTGGGATCCGGCCACTGATCCTGCGGCTTCAAGATGATGAAATTGTCAGTGACATTCGGCGGCATCGGATCGGCCGCTACCTCAGCCGTACCCGTCTTCGAATAGACGAAGGCGACCTGAGGGAATTTGCTCACGACCTTCTCGATGGAAAGCTGCATTTCTTGGGATTGCGACAGCGAGGTCGACGGGATGCGCATCGCGTGCATCGCGATGTTCTTCTCGTCTAACTGCGGAATGAACTCCTGCCCCAACCGGGTGAACAGGAGGCCAGCCACCACGAAGAGCCCGATAGCACCAAAAACGAATGGGAGCGGACGCCGAATGGCTAGGGAGAGGCCTGGGCGATAAATTCGCTTGAGCCAGCGAACCAGAAACACATCCTTCTCTTCGACGCGGCCGGTGATCACGATCGCAATCAACGCAGGAACGAAAGTCAGCGAAAGGATGAAGGCGGCAACGAGCGCAATGATGACCGTCAACGCCATCGGCGCAAACATCTTGCCCTCCACTCCAGTGAAGGTAAGGAGCGGAACGTAGACAAGAATGATGATCGCCTGACCATAAACCGACGGCTTAATCATCTCTTCAGCAGACTTGTGGACGGTCTCCAGTCGCTCGCTGAGCGTCAGCCTTCTGCCAATTTCGTGTTGCTTCTCAGCTAAGTGCCTCAGAGAATTTTCGGCGATGATGACGGCACCATCTACGATCAGGCCGAAGTCCAATGCTCCTAGTGACATCAGGTTGGCGCTGATCTTCCACTGCACCATTCCGGTCATGGTCATTAGCATCGCAACCGGGATCACAAGCGCGGTAATAACTGCAGCCCTGATATTTCCGAGCAACAGGAACAACACGGCGATAACCAGAAATGCTCCTTCAGCGAGGTTTTTAGAAACGGTCTTTACCGTTGCATCTACCAGCTGGGTTCGGTTCAGGACCGTCTTGATTTCCAAAGAAGGCGGAAGGCCGCGCGAAATCTCTTTCATCTTTTCATCGACGGCGGCCGACACTTGCCGGCTGTTAGCGCCGATCAGCATCAACGCCGTGCCGACAACGGCTTCCTTGCCGTTTTCCGAGGCGGAGCCGGTCCGAAGCTCACGTCCGATACCAACGGTCGCGATATCCTTGATCCGCACCGGAATGCCGCCGCGCGTAGCGACGACTACGTTCCCAATTTCCTCCATGCTTTCGATGCGGCCGGCCGATCGCACGACATAGCCTTCACCGTTGCGTTCGAGATAACCGGCGCCACGGTTTTGATTGTTCGTCTCCAGCGCATCGGCCACGTCCTTAAAGTTGAGGCCGAGTGCGATCAGTTTTGCCGGATCCGGCTGAACCTGGTACTGCTTTTTGTATCCGCCGATCACGTCGACGCCGGCCACTCCGGTGACGGTTTTCAGTTGTGGGCCGACAATCCAATCCTGAATCGTCCTCAAATATGCCGATCTCTCGAAGTCATTCTTGAGACGCTGGCCTTCGGGTGTGAGGTAGGTTCCGTCTGATTGCCAACCAGGCTGACCATTCTTGATGGAGGCAGGGTCCGCAGGCAGATAGTGAACCGTCCACATGTAGATCTCGCCGAGGCCGGTCGAGATTGGTCCCATATGCACTTCTGCACCGGGCGGCAGGTTGGCCTTGGCTCCGCTGATCCGTTCGTTCACTTGCTGCCGCGCAAAGTATAAATCCGTAGCCTCAGAGAAAACGGCCGTTACCTGGGCGAAGCCGTTCCGAGACAAAGAGCGTGTATATTGTAGCCCAGGGATGCCCGCGAGCGACGTTTCGAGCGGATAAGTAACTTGCTTTTCGACATCGAACGGCGAGAGCGAGGGCACGACCGCGTTAACTTGAACCTGATTGTTGGTGATGTCAGGCACAGCATCGATCGGCAGTTTAGTCAGGGACCAAATACCGATTGCTGCGAAGCAGAGCGACACCAGCAGGACAAGCCAGCGCTGGTGAACCGAAAAATGAAGAACGCGGGATATCATCGGAAATTTCTCATCCCAATCAGTGAGCGTGCTTGGCTTCGGCTTTGCCGACTTCGGCCTTCAGCACGAAAGAATTCGTGATCGCTATGGTTTCCCCAGCGTCTAGGCCAAATTTTACCTCTGCATGCTCATCATCTGATTTTCCAAGAACGACGACTCTCTTTTCGAATCCCTCGCTCGTTCTCACGAAGACAACCTGCTCTCCGCCTATGTTTTGAACAGCTCCGCGCGCGATTCTGAGATCAACTCTTTCCTCAGCCGCGGTTACTTGTGCTGTTACAAACGAACCAGGCCGCCAGGTCAGGTCGGAATTCTCGACCGATGCGATCACACGAGCGGACCGTGTCTCGGGATTCAACATTGGACTCACGAAGACGATACGGCCTTTCGAGGCGGGCGAAGCCCCTGATGAAATCTGCACGGCTTGGCCATTCTTGATCATCGGAAGTTCGGACGTCGGAACAGCCAGCTCGATCCAGACTGTCTGGAGATCGGCGACGACGTAGACTTCCTTACTCTCGCCTTCACCGCCCATGGGAGAACCCAGGTTTACGAGGCGCTCAACAACTTGCCCGGCGATTGGCGAGCGGATCGAGTAGCGCTGCAGCCCCGGCGCTTCCGTGCCAGGCGCACTTTGGGCTTCGTTCGCACCTGCTCGAAGAGACGCGGTCCGCTTTTCAAGTGTCCCGATGTCATCGTCGGTCAGCCCGAGCGCCTGCAATTTCTGAATCGAAAGTTGCACACGCAGCTGCGCCTCAATTAACGTGTTTCGCGACCGAAGATATTGATTTTCGGCAGATATTTTCTTGTCCCAAAGCGATTTATCGCGTTCAAACAAGGTCTGCTGCAACTCCAGATTTGTGCGCGCCGCGTAGTATTCGCTTTTTGCTTCAGCGACTTCACGGCTATCAAGAATCGCGACGATCTCGCCTTTCTTTACCTCGTCGCCCAATCGCTTGCGGAGCTCCGCGACAGTGCCAACTACGCGACCAGCGATGCGCGCCATACGATCGGGATCTGTCTGCACAGTTCCAGGAACGACAATGTGCAGGCCAAGCACGCCGGGTTCGGCCTGCCCCAGTTTGATTTTGGCCTGCTGAATCTGCTCCGGCGACATCTTGATGTTGCCCTCAGATTCCTCGTCTTCTCCTTCTGCGGCGCCGCCGCCCGGCGCCGCGCTTTCGGCGCCCGCCTTTGGCGACGACAGCGCAGATGTTACTGCAACGCGAATCCCACCGGGTATGTCGAGCAAGAGGGAGCCAGAAGCTACGCCTAACCCGACAATTGTCGAATATAGTAGAGTCCTCTTCATTGTTATTTACCCCGGTGTAATCGACATTGAAAGGAGATTTAGCCTACGACACTTCTGACTGAATCCCTTCAGCCTGCGAATAAATGCTACTTCGCGTCGATATTGTATCTGGCTTTGCCCAGCTCGTGGCTGTCTGATTTTAGTGTAACGGTTGCCCGAAACTTGGAATCGAACTGAAAGTCGATACGGCTGGCCAGCTTATTTTCGCCAGCGGGGCGCAACTCGACAATCTTTGTTTCGTTGCCTTTCGCGAGAACTGCTGCTGTCGCGGAATATTGCGATGCGTCGACCTTCTGCTCACTCTCGTCTATCAAGTAGAGCGTTACTGTCCCCTGTTTGACGACGAGCTCGCCTTCAAATTTGCCGATCGACTGGACTTGACCGCCGTTCGCTGCGTGGGAATGACCTTTTTCTGCGCTCGCGTGACCCGCGAAAATTAGACCAAGAGTCAATGCACCCAGAGACGCCGTGCGCCTGGAGATCAACGCCGATCCGGTAGCGACTTGATTTGAATTAGACATAGATTTTGCTCCATTTCGGCCGACCGAGATTGATCGGTTCTCGCACTGGATTTTTCGGAAACTTCAGGCGACCTCAGCCGCGGCCATATATTAGCAGGCGCACGGCGCTTCCTCTGTGAAGTCATTCACTTCGGCGCGCGGCTTCCATGGCATTCTGCCAGTATTTTTCTTCGAGCCGGGGCATCTAAATGTTTGTGATGAAACATTATAACGCTCTATTGAGCTCAGAGCGCGTAGTTGAGACGGCGCCTCGATGTTCGGATGAAGAAAGATCTCCAAGATATGCGTCGACCACAGATTGAATCTCATCGATTTCATCGATGAATATCTTTCCGCGGGACTGGCGAATTATTCCGTCCTTCGCGAGCTGGTTGAGTTGCTTAGTTACTGTCTCACGCTGTGAGGCGACACGCCTAGCGAGCTCTGCATGCGTAGGGGCTGGCGAAACCACGCAGGCTCCACTTCCGATACCGCTGCAAAGCCTTAGAAGCTCAGCGCAGAGCCGTGCCTTCATGGGAAGAACTCGGCTCTCAATGTGAAGGCGATTTAGTGCCCTAACTCGATCACAGAGCTTCTTCGTAAAATCAAACGAGAAATCGGGAGAGCACTTCAATATCTCAATGAACTGGCTTCGACGCAGAACGATAACGGTAGTGTCAGTGATCGCCTCGTAGCAGATGTCCAGGTTGTACCCATCAATTGCAGAGAGATCACCAATATAATCGCCTGTGGTCAGATCGCTGAACAGAGCGTCATCCCCTTGAGGCCCCGTATAGAACGGTCGGACAATTCCGGCTTCGATCCTATAAACGGTGTCCGGAACCTCATCCGGATGCCTGATGATTTCCTTGGCAGCGAACTTCTTCCTGGGAGCCTTTTGTAAATCAAACCCGCCACCGACGTGGTGGATATGAGAGCATGCGTATTGGACAGACATTTCATTTTACCGTGTGCGCTTCGATGCAGCTTGACGGTGCTCATTTTGTTCGGGGCAAAGCTTCGCCATGCCCAACCATTGCCAATGAGTGCAGCTGTCAGTGCTTCGAAATTTGAGAATTGGCTCGCTGCTAAGCTGAGCCAGCTCACACTACGCGCGCGGTGGGCGCTTCAACTTGGACGGCAGATAAACAACCGCCGGTGCCGGAAGCGCGAGATACGGCTCGGCTCGAACGTCCGCGCTCCCAAACTCGACGTCGGCCGTTGAGCACATCGTGTGACACGCGATGTCGCAGCACTTTTCAGACTGCGCCGTCCCACTGCAACCCGTTGATTGCGAGGAATCCAAGCAGGCCAACGCCGTCTCCACCCTGGCAATCTCTTTTTGTATGTGAGATCGCGCGCCCTTAGCCGCAGGGGCCTCGTAAGCGCGCGCGAGGCTCACGGCCGCGCGGTCGCGTGCAGCGTAAGGAGCAACAGCACTTAGGCAGGCTCCGAGCAAGGCGATCGCCAAGAGACACACATCAAGAACACGACGAAGGCGCGAGCGTCGCGCCCCTGTCTGTTCTCTCGTGTGAATCCTTCGGTGCATCATGTCTCTCGGTGCATAAAAGCTCGGTGCTCGATATAGGGGATCACCACGCAAACTCAAGTGAACAAATTCACCCGCCGAGACGACGAGGGAGAAACGGCATCTGAACTTGCTATTTCGAAGTTATGATAAGCCATTTCAGAGGCTGATTCGGCGCGAATTTCACGGGAAAATCGTTCTGATCGCCAATTTCTTAATGCGACAACGGATCGCGGCTGGATAAATATTTTGTTACTAGGCGCCATTTCGCCATATTACTTGATGTGCGTTCACAATATCGAATCACACCGAATGCACGGATAGCCGCGGCAATTGGATCGCAAGCTTGATAAGACCTCTAGCAACTAGAGGCTCAAGCGCTTTTTTTGGAGACCTGGCAGCGGCCGCGCCACCCTAGGAGTGAAGGCTAATCGCCTAAACGGCCGTCCTCGACCTCGCGCAAACGCCGTCACGGATGAGATTGCTCTGATTTGGTCAGATTGAGCGACGTCTCACGGATATGTCCGGCGCTCGGCAATTCGGCCGTCCACGCATTTGGGGCGAATTGCCGCAACACAAGATGTCAAACGGCGCGCAATGTTGCCCCCCGATCGGCGTCCAATATTGACCCCTTGATGAGCTGTGGCGGTCAGGAGGCGGCGCGGCGGAGCTGGTTTGGGTTGCACAGCCG
>NZ_JBBCUM010000027.1:0-36760 GCF_037147855.1 Allobosea sp. MMO-172
CTACATCCAGCGCCGCCTCCAGATCGGCTACAACCGCGCCGCGTCCATCATGGAGCGCATGGAGAACGAGGGCATCGTCGGTCCCGCAAACCACGCCGGAAAACGCGAGATCCTGGTCGAAGGCCAGAATCAGCACGACGAATGAGGCTTGCGGCGATAGCGCGCCCTTGCGGGTACAGGCGCCAGTCCTCAAATTGCCATGACGTTGCTGCAACCTCGGCAGCGAACTGGACGTTGAGACGGGACATGAAGTCGGAACGACATCCGACTCCCATATCGACGATCTCTCAGACCGCGGCACAAGCAGCCGGGGTATAAGGAATGGAGCAGCCTTGCTCGACAGATTGACCCCGGCCGCCCGGGCCTCGGTTCTGGTGATGACGCTCGCCGGTGGCACGCTGCTGGCAGCCCCTCTGGCGGCGCAGCCGCTTCAGCTCCAGCCGCCGAAGCCTGCTGCCGCCAAGCCCGCCCCGCGCCTCGTCCTGCCGCCGCCCCGGCCAGCCGGGCTCGGCGAGACGCGCAGCGCCGCGACGGATACCGCTCCGATCCAGTCCGTGGCGACGAACGCCCCGGCGGCAGCCGCGCCGGTGTCCGAGGCCGCAAAGCCTGCCGCCGCGCCCGCCAGGGGCAAGCCGGCGCCGCCTGCGACACAGGAAGAGGCCGTCGAGCGGCTCAACGCCTATCTCAACAGCTTCCAGACCCTGCAGGGCAATTTCATCCAGCATGCCTCGAACGGCCGGCGGCTGGAGGGACGAATCTATATTCAGCGCCCCGGCAAGATGCGCTTCGAATACGAGCCGCCGACCACCACCGAAGTGATTGCCGACGGCACGTCGGTCGCCGTGCGCGACAAGCGCCTCGCGACGCAGGACCTTTATTCCATCGGCCAGACGCCATTGAAATTCCTCGTGCGCGAGAAGATGGACCTGGCGCGCGAAGGCACGCTGAAGGGCGCCAGCGTCGACGGCGACCTGCTCACCGTCCGGCTGGAGGACCGCTCGACGCTGGGCGGCACCTCGAAGATCACGCTGAAATTCGACCTCGTCGCCAACGAGCTGCGGCAATGGGTCGTGGTCGATCCTCAGGGCTACGAGACCGCGATCTCGCTCTACAAT
Source organism: Allobosea sp. MMO-172 (assembly GCF_037147855.1). Classification (NCBI taxonomy): domain Bacteria; kingdom Pseudomonadati; phylum Pseudomonadota; class Alphaproteobacteria; order Hyphomicrobiales; family Alloboseaceae; genus Allobosea; species Allobosea sp. MMO-172. The sequence goes on from NZ_JBBCUM010000027.1 coordinate 1,116, forward strand.
CTCGACACCCGCCGCCGACCCGATCCGCAGAATTTCGTGATCGACTACCAGCGCAAGCTCTGATCGATCGCGCTTCGCGAGCCCTCATCCTGAGGAGCGCTCCGCCAGGAGCGCGTCTCGAAGGATGTTCCAGGAGACTCCGAGCTTTCTGAAACATCCTTCGAGACGTAAGCTGCGCTTGCTCCTCAGGATGAGGGCTCGTGAGAGAAGGCCGTCCGGCAATGTGCCGGCGGGCCGAAAACGGCTTGCCTTTTGCGCCCTGACGACCCAGTTTCCGGCCTCCTCCCTGCCGGAATCCTCGCGTGCAACTCACCGTCACCAGCTGGAACATCAATTCCGTTCGCCTGCGCATCGGCATGGTCGGGGAATTCCTGACCACTTACGCCCCCGACGTCCTCTGCCTGCAGGAGACCAAGACGCCGGACGAGCAGTTCCCGGCCAAGGCCTTCCACCAGCTCGGCTATGTCCATCAGGCGTTCATCGGCCAGAAGGGCTATAACGGCGTCGCCATCGTCTCGAAATTGCCCTTCAGCGAGAAGGAGGCGATGTCGATGTGCGGCCGCAACGACGCCCGGCACATGACGGTGACGCTCGACAAGGCGGCCGGCGCCGCCGCCGGCATCGCCATCCATAATTTCTACATCCCGGCCGGCGGCGACCTCCCCGACCCCGAGAAGAACGACAAATTCGCCCATAAGCTCGCTTTCCTCGACGAGATCGGCGCCTGGGGCGTGACCAGGAAACCGACCGACCGGCCAGCGATCCTGCTCGGCGACCTCAACATCGCCCCGCTGGAGCATGACGTCTGGAGCCATAAGCAGCTGCTCGACGTCGTCAGCCACACCCCGATCGAGACGACGACGCTGGAGAGGCTGCGCAGCGAGCTCGGCTGGACCGACGCCGCCCGCACGCTGCGGCCCGAACCCGAGAAACTCTATTCCTGGTGGAGCTACCGCGCGCAGGACTGGGCAGCCTCGAACAAAGGCCGCCGGCTCGACCATATCTGGCTCTCGGACGGGCTGAAGCCGGCTCTGCGCGATCTCACCTTCCTGCGTGAGGCCCGCGGCTGGGAGCGCCCCTCCGACCATGTGCCGGTCACGGTGACGCTGGAGCTCTGACGGCCCCACGCGGCGCTTCATGCCGCAGCGGCCCCTCAGCCATGCCGGCCCGTCCTAACCGGCGGGCAAGCCTGCATGGTATTGGCCGGCGGCAAGTTCACCGGCGAAGCCAGTCCCGTGCAGCCAGCTCTCCCCACCTCGCTCTCCCTCCGCGACGCGCTGCTCACGCTGGCCGTCATGGTGGTCTGGGGCACGAATTTCGTCGTCATCCATATCGGCGTCGAACATTTCCCGCCGCTGCTCTTCGCAGCCCTGCGCTTCACCTTCGCGCTCCTGCCGGCGGTCTTCTTCCTGAAGCGGCCGGACGCGCCCTGGAGCAAGCTCGCCGCCTATGGCGTGCTGATCGGCGCCGGGCAGTTCGGCCTGCTCTTCTTCGCGATCAAGGGTTTCATCGCGCCGGGCCTGGCCTCGCTCGTCGTGCAGTCGCAACCCTTCTTCACGATCCTGCTGGCGGCCGCGGTCACGCGTGAGCGCGTGCAACCCTTCCAGATCGCTGGCCTCCTCCTCGCCGCCATCGGCATCGGCGTGATTCTCTGGCACACCGACGGCTCGACCACGCCGCTCGGTATCGTCCTCGTGCTCGGCGCGGCCCTGTGCTGGGCTGCCGGCAATATCGTCGCGCGCAGCACGCCCAAGGTCGACATGCTCGCCTATGTCGTCTGGACGAGCCTGTTCGCGATCCCGCCGCTGCTCGCCCTGTCCTGGACGATCGAAGGCTGGCCGGCAATGCGCGACGGCCTCGTCCATGCCCCCGCCGCCGCCTGGGCCGCCGCGATCTGGCAGGCGGTCGGCAATGTCATGTTCGGCTATGCCGTCTGGGGCTGGCTGCTCTCGCGCTATGCCGCCGCCACCGTCGCGCCGACATCCCTGCTGGTCCCGGTCTTCGGGATGGGCGCCGCCGCCATCTGGCTTGGCGAGCCCTTGCCCGGCTGGAAATTCCTCGCGGCCGGGCTGGTGCTCTCCGGCCTGTGCGTCAACAGCCTCTGGCCGCGCTTCGCCGCGATCCGGGCGGCAAGGCACCCGCCATCGTCCTGAACGGCCGGGCTATTTCCGGTCGATCGCATTCAGCGCGTCCTGCACCGCCGTGAGCTCGCCGACGAAGCCCTGCAGCCGGGCCCCGATCGCGGCAGCGATGGCCTCGGCCGAATCGGGTGATTCGCCGAGCACGCGCCGCATCACGCTGCGCGGCAGCCGCATCACCTGCGTCGGCTCGCGCGCGATCGCGGTGACCTGACGCGGCACCGAGGTAAACAGGGCAAGCTCGCCGATCATCGCACCGGGGCCGATGACCTCCGTCGCCGGCTTGCCGTCGTCCTGCACCGTCAGCGCAACCGCGCCGGACACCACCAGCACCGCCCCGTCCGACGGCTCGCCGGCACGGAACAGTACGTCGCCGGCGCGCAGGATGCGGCTTTCCGCCGCAAAGGCGAGCAATCGCAGTGCATCGCGCTCCATCAGGCTCAGCAGCGGCTGCCGGGCCAGCAGGGCCATGTCTTCGTCGAGTGCCATCCGTCAGGGATTCAGCCGGTAGCCGCCGGCATCGGTGACCAGAAGCCGCGCATTGCCCGGATCGGGCTCAATCTTCTGGCGCAGCCGGTAGATATGGGTTTCGAGCGTATGGGTCGTCACCTGGCTGTTATAGCCCCAGACCTCCTGCAGCAGCACCTCCCGCGCGATCGGCTTGCGGCCGGCGCGATAGAGGAAGCGCAGGATCGCGGTCTCCTTCTCGGTGAGCTTGGTCTTGGAGCCCTTCTCGCTGACGAGCAGCTTCGAGCCGGGGTGAAAGGTGTAGGGGCCGACCTGAAAGATCGCGTCCTCGCTCGCTTCGTACTGCCTCAGATGAGCTCGGATGCGCGCCAGCAGCACCGCGAACTTGAACGGCTTGACCACATAGTCGTTGGCGCCAGCCTCGAGCCCGAGCACCGTATCGGCATCCGAGCCCTGTGCCGTCAGCATCACCACCGGGCTCTTGAAGCCGTTCTTGCGCATCACCTTGACGGCCTCACGCCCGTCCATGTCGGGCAGGCCGACATCCATCACGGCGAGATCGACGCGGTCGCCCTGCACGGCCTTGATCGCCGCCGTCGCGGTATCGGCCGTCGAGAGCCGGAACTCCTCATAGAGCGAGAGCTGCTCGGACAGCGTATCGCGCAGGGTCTGGTCGTCATCGACCAGCAGGATATGATGGACGGCGGACATGAATGGGGTTCGCTCGAACGCAGGGATTGCGGCAACATGAGCCTGCTGAGTCGTCATCGCAAGTGAGGCCGCCTGGAATTCCCGTGAGAAACCGATCCGATCACTCACGCGCGCCGCATGACGGACCGCGCAATCTCTCCGCCCTGCGCGTCTTCGCCTCGGTCCATGACCGCCGCAAGGGCTTCCTCGTTGCGGGCCATACGATCTTCCCCTGCGCGCTCGGACGTTCGGGCATCGGCACCGTCAAACGCGAGGGCGATGGCCGCACACCGCGCTTCGATCTGCCTTTGCGCAGCGTTTTCTACCGGGCGGACCGCCTTTCACGCCCGCGCACCCTCCTGCCGCTGAAGCAGATCGGGCCGCGCGACGCCTGGTGCGACGATCAGAAGGACCGTCGCTACAACCGCCTGATCGACCGCCCGCCGGGCGAGGCCGAAGAGCGCCTGCAGCGCGAGGATCATCTCTATGATGTGATCGTCGAGCTCGGCTGGAACGACCGGCCGGTGCAGCGCGGACGCGGCAGCGCGATCTTCTGGCACCTCGCCCGCGCCGGCTTCACGCCGACGGCCGGCTGCGTCGCCGTCGAGGGTCGCGTGTTCGCCAAGGTGCTGCCGCGGCTGGCCCGCCATTGCCGGATCGTGGTGAGGTGAGCTAGGAGAGACGCGGGCACCGTCTCGATCATATCTTCGGATCAGGCTGCTGCGCTCCCGGGCACCGTCCCGCGACGCGGCGCCATCCCAGCCAGAGATTTGCGATGACTGATTCGGTTTCCTCGTTCCGCTTCGGGCGGATCGCCGCGATGCTGCCCGTGGCCGACATGGCCCGCGCCTGCGACTTCTATATCGGTGCCCTCGGCTTCCGAAAAACCTTCGAGAACGGCAACCCCGTCGGCTTCATGATCCTGAAGCGAGACGCAGCCGAGCTGCATCTCACGCTCCAGCCCGGTCACAAGGCGGCGGATTTCAACGTCGCGCATATGATGGTCGAGGATATCGACGCGGTGCATGCCGTGATCCGCGAGCGCGGCCTGCGTATCGTCAAGGGCCTGCGCGACAAGGATTACGGCCTGCGCGCCTTCGTCTTCGAGGACCCCGACGGCAACCGCATCGATGTCGGCGAGCCGCTGAAGCAGGCTTGAAACGCGCTGTCATCCCGTGTCTGCGCAGCAGCGTTCCACGCTGCGGCGCGCACGGGATGACACCCTGGTTGACGTCACCCCCGCGCCCCGAAGATCGCGCTGCCGACACGCACATAGGTCGCGCCGAGCTGGATCGCCGCCTCATAATCGGCGCTCATGCCCATCGACAGGCCCTTGAGCCCGTTGCGGGTGGCGATCTTGGCCAGCAAGCCAAAATGCGGCGAAGGCGGCTCGTCGGCCGGCGGAATGCACATCAGCCCCTCGATCGCGAGACCGTGAACCTCGCGGCAGCGGGCGATGAAGGCATCCGCCTCGGCCGGCAGTACGCCGCCCTTCTGCGCTTCCTCGCCGGTATTGACCTGGACGAAGAATCGCGGGGCCTTGCCCAGCCGCGCGATCTCGCGCGCCAGCTCCTTGGCCAGGCTCTCGCGGTCGAGCGACTGGATGACGTCGAAGAGCTCAACCGCCTCGCGCGCCTTGTTCGACTGCAGCGGCCCGATCATGTGCAGTTCGGCGTCGGGAAAGCGTTCCTTCAGCGCCGGCCATTTCGCCTTGGCTTCCTGGACATAGTTCTCGCCGAAGATCCGCTGCCCGGCTTCGAGCACCTCGGTGATCTGCTCGGCCGGCTTGGTCTTGGAGACCGCGACCAGCGCGACCGAGCCCGCCTCACGCCCGAAATCGCGCTCGGCCCGGCCGATCGCCGTCCTGATTTCAGCCAAACGCGTAACCGTATCGCTCATCTGCCAGCCTCTCATGCCCTGCGCGCCGTTGACCGCGTGCGCGCAATGGTGTCCTAGAGCAGGTTGCAAGATTCCGACATCCGGTTTTTGCATTCAGCCCCTGCGCCGGCCTGCCTCCGGGAGCCGGCAAGAATCGTCCGCTCAGAGAATTGCCCGCTGACATGGCCGTCGAACGCTACAATCCGAAAGAGTCCGAGCCGAAATGGCGCGCCGTCTGGGAAGAGCGCAAGCTTTTCGAGACGAGGAACGACGACACCCGGCCGAGCTACTACGTCCTTGAGATGTTCCCCTATCCGTCGGGGCGCATCCATATGGGCCATGTCCGCAACTACGCGATGGGCGACGTCGTCGCGCGCTACAAGCGCGCCAAGGGCTTCTCGGTGCTGCATCCGATGGGCTGGGACGCTTTCGGCCTGCCGGCCGAGAACGCCGCCAAGCAGAAGAAGGTCCATCCGCGCGAATGGACCTACGAGAACATTGCGACCATGCGCAAGCAGCTCAAGTCGATGGGCCTGTCGCTCGACTGGAGCCGCGAGCTCGCGACCTGCGACCCCAGCTACTATCGCCACCAGCAGAAGATGTTCCTGGACTTCCTGAAGGCCGGGCTGGTCGACCGCAAGACCGCCAAGGTCAACTGGGATCCGGTCGACGAAACCGTGCTGGCCAACGAGCAGGTCATCGACGGCCGCGGCTGGCGCTCCGGTGCCCTGGTCGAGATCCGCGAGCTGACCCAGTGGTTCTTCAAGATCACCGAGTACGGCCAGGAGCTGAACGACGCGCTCGAAGGCCTGACCCGCTGGCCCGAGAAGGTCCGGCTGATGCAGAAGAACTGGATCGGTCGCTCCGAAGGCTTGCTGGTTCGTTTCGTACTCGAATCGAATGGGGCCGGGCAGGACGAGGTTGAGGTCTATACAACCCGCCCCGACACGCTGTTCGGCGCCAAGTTCGTCGCCATCGCGCCCGATCATCCGATCGCCAAGTCGATCGCGGCGAAGAGCCCGTCGCTGCAGGCCTTCATCGAGGAGTGCAAGCGCACCGGCACGGCGCAGGAAGCGATCGACAAGGCCGAGAAGCTCGGCTTCGACACCGGCTTGCGCGCCGTGCATCCGCTCGATCCGAACTGGACGCTGCCGGTCTATGTCGCCAACTTCGTCCTGATGGAATACGGTACCGGCGCCATCTTCGGCTGCCCCGCGCATGACCAGCGCGACCTCGACTTCGTCAACAAGTACGGCCTGGGCAATATCCCGGTCGTGGCGCCGGAAGGCACCGACCCGGCCGGCTTCGTCATCACCGACACCGCCTATGACGGCGATGGCCGCATGATCAATTCCCGCTTCCTCGATGGCCTGACCATCGCGGAGGCCAAGGAGGAGGTTGCCCGCCGCCTCGAAGGCGAAACCCGCGGCAACCGCCCGGTCGGCCAGCGCAAGGTCAATTTCCGCCTGCGCGACTGGGGCATCTCGCGCCAGCGCTACTGGGGCTGCCCGATCCCGGTCATCCATTGTTCCGCTTGCGGAACGGTCCCTGTGCCGGACGCTGATCTTCCCGTGCAGCTCCCGGACGACGTTTCCTTCGAGAAGCCGGGCAACCCGCTCGACCATCATCCGACCTGGAAGCACGTCGCCTGCCCGCAATGCGGCAAGGATGCCCGTCGCGAGACGGACACGATGGACACCTTCGTCGATTCGTCCTGGTATTTCGCCCGCTTCACCGATCCGTGGCGGACGGAGAGCCCGACCGACCGCCAGGCCGTCGACCGCTTCCTGCCGGTCGACCAGTATATCGGCGGCGTCGAGCACGCGATCCTGCACCTGCTCTATTCGCGCTTCTTCACCCGCGCGATGAAGAAGACCGGCCATGCCGGCTTGGACGAGCCCTTCGCCGGCCTGTTCACGCAAGGCATGGTCGTGCACGAGACCTATCGCGCCGCCAATGGCGACTGGGTCGAGCCGGGCAATGTCCGCATCGAGGTCTCCGGCGCTGACCGGCGCGGTTTCGATGTCGATACCGGCGCGCCGATCGAGATCGGCTCGATCGAGAAGATGTCGAAGTCCAAGAAGAACGTCGTGGACCCCGACGACATCATCGCCTCCTACGGTGCCGATACCGCGCGCTGGTTCATGCTCTCCGACTCGCCGCCGGATCGTGACGTGATCTGGACCGACGAGGGCGTGCAGGGCGCTGCCCGTTTCGTCCAGCGTCTCTGGCGCATGGTCGCGGAAATCGCCGAACGTACCGGCGGCAAGGCCGCAAGGCCCGCCGCCATCGGCGAGGCCGCACTGGCGCTGCGCAAGGCAAGCCATCGCGCGCTCGACGCCGTGGGCGCCGATATCGAGCGCCTCGGCTTCAATCGCTGCGTCGCGCATATCTACACGCTGACCAACGCCATCGGTAAGGCGCTCGACGGTGCCGCCGAGAAGCCCGAGCTCGATGCCGATATCGCCTTCGCGCTCCTTGAGGCTGCCACGATCGTCACCCAGCTTGTGGCGCCGATGATGCCGCATCTGGCCGAGGAATGCTGGCTCGCGCTCGGCCAGCCGGGCCTCGCCGGCGAGGCGTCCTGGCCGGAGGTCGATCCCGCGCTGCTGAAGGATGACAGCATCACGCTGCCGGTCCAGCTCAACGGCAAGAAGCGCGCGGAGGTGACCGTGGCCGCCGATGCCGATACGGTGGCGGTGGAAGCGGTCGTGCGGGCCAACGAAGCCGTTCAGAGGGCTCTCGAGGGGCGCCCGATCCGCAAGATCATCGTGGTTCCCGGGAGAATCGTGAATGTCGTCGTCTGAAGCCGCCCGCCCCCGCCGCATCCTGCTGGCGGCCGCGCTGACGGTCGCCGCGCTCGCCGGCGGCTGCTTCCAGCCGCTCTATTCCGACTACACCACCAGCACGGTCGGCGGCAGCGTCAAGACGGCGCTGCGCGGCATCGAGATCCCCGAGATCAAAGGCCTGGTCGGCCATAATTTCCGCAACGAGCTGGTCTTCGAGCTCGACGGCAGTGGCGATCCGGATGCGCGCAAGACCCTGAAGCTGGAGGCTTCGACGTCGGAATCCGTTGAGGTCGTGACGGTCGACTACGTATATGGCCGGGCCGATTCGGCCGTTCTCGTGGCGACGGTGACCTGGAAGCTGACCCAGCAGGGCACCGGCAAGGTCGTATCCTCCGGCACCAACTCCGTTCGCATTCCCTATGAGCGCTCCTCGCAGCGCTTCGCCACCGTGCGTGCCGCGCGGGATGCGCAGGTGCGTGCCGGCAAGAACCTCGCCGGGATCGTCCGGGGCCAGATCGCCGCCGATCTCGCCTCCTGACGCGTCATGGTTGCGATCAAGGCGCACGAGGCCGAACGGACCCTCGCACGGCTCGATCCCGCCTGGCGGCTCGTCCTGATCTACGGCCCCGATGCCGGCCTCGTATCCGAGCGGGCGGCGGGACTGGCCCGCGCCAGCGTCGATGATCCCCAGGACGCCTTCCAGCTCATCCGCATGGATGGCGACGCCGTCGCCTCCGATCCGCTCAAGCTCGCCGACGAGGCTAACACGATCGGCCTCTTCGGCGGCCGCCGCGCCATCCGCGTCTCGCCGACCTCGAAGCCGCTGCTGGCGGCGCTGGAGCCTTTGCTCGCGACGCCGTCGCAGGATGCGCTCGTCATCGTCGAGGCTGGCGATCTCCAGCGCAACAACCCGATCCGCACCGCCTGCGAGAAGGCGAAGACCGCGCTGGCCGTGCCTTGCTACGGCGATGCGGCGCGCGACCTCGGCTCGATCATCGACGAAATGGTCCGGGCGGCCGGCAAATCGATCGACCGCGTCACGCGCGACCATCTCACCGGCCTGCTTGGTGGGGATCGGCAGACCTCGCGCCGCGAGATCGAGAAGCTTCTGCTCTATGTCGGCGCGGACCCGGCCGTGCAGGTCGAGCATGTCGACGCCGTGGTCGGCGACACCGCCCAGCGCGAGCAGGCCATGCTGGTCGATGCGGTCTTTGCCGGGAAACTGCCGGTCCTCGATCTCGCCCAGGCCAAGCTCAGCAGCGAGGGACTCGACCCCGGCGTCATGCTCGGCGCCGTGCTGCGGCAGGCGCTGACGCTTCTGAAGGCGCGCCAGTCGATCGATGCCGGGAAGGGGCTCCGTGACGTCGTCGCGACGATGCGCCTGCCCTATCAGCGCATCGCAACCACCGAGGCAGCGTTGAACGCCTGGTCCAGCACCAAGCTGAGCGAGGCCGTCGGCCTGCTGGGCAATGCGGTGCTGGCGACGCGGCAGAACGCCGATATGGGCCGGGCCATCGCGACCCGCGCCCTCTGGACGCTGGCTCGGCTCGGGCGCGCCGGCCGCGGAGAGTAAATCAGGACTTCAGGCGATGGCAGAGCGCGTCGAGCTGCTCGAGCGTCTTGTAGCCGATCTTGACCTCGCCCGAGCCATTGGCCCGGTGCCCGATCGAGACGGAGAGGCCGAGCGCCTCTTCTAGCGCCTTCTCCAGAGCCCGCGTATCCGGGTCCTTCACCGATTTCGGCTTGCCCGGCACCGCGCTCTTGGTCTCGCCGCGCGATTCTTCCTGCACGATGCGCTCGATATCGCGGACGCTCAGGCCATCATCGATGATCTTCTGCGCCATGAATTCCGGGTCCGAAACGGACAGGAGTGCACGGGCATGGCCGGCTGAAACCGCGCCTTCGCTGACCAGCTTGCGCACCGGCTCCGGCAGCTTCGACAGGCGCAGCGTGTTGGCTACATGGCTGCGGCTCTTGCCGATGACGCGAGCCAAGTCGTTCTGCGTATAGCCGAATTCGGCGATCAAGCGCTCATAGCCAGCCGCCTCCTCGATGGCATTAAGATCCGTGCGCTGCACGTTCTCGACGATGGCGATCTCCAGCGCCTCGCGATCATCGGCTTCGACCAGCAGCACCGGAACATCGTGCAATTCGGCACGCTGGGCCGCCCGCCAGCGGCGCTCGCCGGCGATGATCTCATAGGCGTCCATCATTCCGGGGATGGAACGAACGATGATCGGCTGCAGGATGCCACGCTCGCGGATCGAGGTCGTCAGGTCCTCAAGATCCTCTTCGACGAAGTTGCGGCGCGGATTCCGGGCGCTCGGGCGCAGGAACTCGACGGGAACGCGACGCTGACCGCGAGCCCGCTCGATCGCGCCGATTTCATCTCCGACATCGCCGATAAGCGCCGCCAGACCGCGGCCAAGGCGGGAACGCCCCTGTTCTTCGGCCATTGCCATCCTCATCAACCTCTAATTGTCTTGTTTAGGCAGCCGCCCGCAGGGCACGCTCGCGCTTGATCACTTCCGAAGCCAAACGCAGATAGGCTTGCGAGCCCGAGCAGCGCAGATCGTAGAGCAGCGCCGGCTTGCCATAGGACGGCGCCTCGGAAATCCGGACATTACGCGGGATCACGGTCTCGTAGACCTTGTCTCCGAGGAAGCTTTTCACATCCGCCATCACCTGGCCGGACAGGTTGTTGCGCGGATCGAACATCGTCAGCACGACGCCCTGGATGATCAGGCGCGGATTGAGGCCGGCCTTGACCTGCTCGACGGTCTTGAGCAGCTGGCTCAAGCCTTCCAAGGCGAAGAACTCGCATTGCAGCGGCACCAGCACCGCATCCGCCGCCGTCATCGCATTGATCGTGATCAGGCTGAGCGAAGGCGGGCAGTCGATCAGGATATAGGTCAGATCCTGGCAACGCTGATCATAGACCAGCTCGTCGATCGCGTTCTTCAGCCGATGCGCCCGGTCCTTGGCCGAGGCGATCTCCAGCTCCACGCCGAGCAGGTCGAGCGTCGAAGGCGCCAGTGACAGGCCGGGGACGGCCGTCGGTTGCAAGGCCTGCCCCAGGCCGACATCGCCGCAGAGCACGTCGTAGGTCGAGGACTTGCGGTTGCGGCGGTCGACGCCGAGCCCCGTCGAAGCGTTGCCCTGCGGATCGAGGTCGACGATCAGCACCTTCTCGCCGATGGCCGCCAGGGCGGTGCCGAGATTGATCGCCGTCGTTGTCTTGCCGACGCCGCCCTTCTGGTTCGCGAGCGCGATCACGCGCGGGCGGCGCGGTGTCGTCACGGATGTGAGCTCAGTCATGGATCGGCTCGTCTCTCCGCCGAGCGTACCATCAGGATTCGCGCGGCATCGTCGGTCACGGAGGAAACCGTTGTCGCTTGAATCTTCCAATATCTGGCCGAGTCGGTCAATTCCGCATCTAGATGTTGTCCCTTGGGAAAGAGGCCGAGTGTGCCATTTCTCAACAGCTCTTCGCACCAGCCCAGCAATTGGGGCAGGGGGGCGAGCGCCCGGGCCGTCACCACGTCGACTTTGCCGGTGAAATCGCCGATCACATCTTCGATACGGGCGGCGTGAACCTTGACCGGCGCCCCCGTCACGCGGGCCGCATGCCGCAGGAAGGCGCATTTCCGGGCGTTGCTCTCGACCAGATCGATCCGGCCCTTGCCCTGCTCAGCCAGGCAGATGCCGATCACAAGTCCGGGAAAGCCTCCGCCGGAGCCCAGATCGAGCCAGCGCTCGCGACCTTCAGCCAACGCGAAAATCTGGAGGGAATCCGCGATATGCCGTGTCCAGACATCGGCGAGCGTCGCCGAGGAGACGAGATTCTTCGCCGCCTGCCAGCGGCCGAGCTCCGTGACCAGAAGAGCGAGGCGCTCCTCTGTTTCACGTGAAACAGGCGTCAAGCTCAAAGCGCGCTGACGGTCAGTTTTATCAACAGTCACGGTGAACCTGTGGATAATGCAAGAGTCCGGCTCTTCCGGGCATGGGCAGCCAGCAAGGTCAGGGCCGCCGGCGTCATGCCTTCGATCCGCCCGGCTTGAGCCAGATCGGCGGGGCGCTGCGCCGCGAGCTTGAGCTTCAACTCGTTCGACAGGCCGGAGATCGTATCGAGATCAAGATCGGCCGGGACCTTGAGGGATTGATCGCGGCGATAGGCCTGAATCTCGGCCGCCTGCCGATCGAGATAGACCGCATAGACCGCATCCGCCGTCACGCGCGCCACAACCGGGGCGGCATAGTCGTTCAGCTCGGGCCAGACCGAAGCGAGCTGCTCGAAGCCGACATCGGGATAGGACAGGATCTGATAGGCGCTGCGGCGCAATCCATCGTGATTGAGCTGCAGGCCGACAGCCTGCGCCTGCTGCGGCGTCAGCGAAAGAGCCTTCAGCCTGTCCCGTAGGGAAGAGATATCGCTGTTGCGGGTCTCGAACGCCGCCTGCCGGGCGGAGCCAACGACCCCCAACTGCAAGCCCAGAGGCGTCAAGCGTTCGTCGGCATTGTCCACGCGCAAGGACAGGCGGAATTCCGCCCGCGACGTGAACATTCGATACGGTTCCGTAACACCATGCGTCACGAGATCATCGACGAGCACGCCGATATAGGACTGGGTGCGATCGAACACGGCGGCTTCAACGCCTCCGGCCATGCGCGCTGCATTCAGGCCTGCGAGCAGACCCTGAGCGCCGGCCTCTTCATAGCCGGTCGTGCCGTTGATCTGCCCCGCCAGGAACAGGCCGGCGATCGCACGGGTCTCCAACGTGTTCCGAAGGGCACGCGGATCGACGAAATCATACTCGATCGCATAGCCAGGCCGCAGCATCGCCGCGCCTTCGAGGCCGGGGATCGTCTTCAGCAGGTCCAGCTGCACGTCCTCGGGCAGGGAGGTCGAGATACCGTTCGGATAGACCGTATCGTCGTCGAGCCCTTCTGGCTCCAGGAAGATCTGGTGACCGTCGCGATCGCCGAAGCGCCCGACCTTGTCCTCGATCGAGGGGCAATAGCGCGGCCCGCGACCTTCGATCTGGCCGGAGAACATCGGGGCGCGATGCAGGTTGGCCCGGATGAGATCATGGCTCGCCAGCGTCGTCCGCGTGATGCCGCAGGAAATCTGCGGGTTGGTGATGGCGGAGGTCAGCGCTGAGAACGGCTCTGGTGGCTCGTCGCCGGGCTGCATCTCCAACGCGGCCCAATCGATGCTGCAGCCATCGAGCCGCGGCGGCGTCCCGGTCTTCAGACGGCCGAGCGGAAAGCCGTGCCGTTCCAGCGTCGCGGACAGCCCAAGCGAGGGCGCTTCGTCAACCCGGCCTGCCGGAATACGCTTCTCGCCGATATGGATCAGGCCACGCAGGAACGTGCCTGTCGTCAGAACGACCGTTCCGGTAGCGAATCGACGCCCATCAGCGAGGATCACGCCAACCACGCGGCCAGCCTCGACCTCAAGATCGAAAACCTCGCCGGCGACGATATCGAGATTGGCTTGCGCCGCCAGCAGCTCCTGCACCGCCTGGCGATAAAGCTTGCGATCGGCCTGGGCGCGTGGCCCGCGGACCGCGGGGCCCTTCCGGCGATTGAGCATGCGGAACTGGATGCCGCCCAGATCGGCGGCCCGCGCCATGATGCCGTCGAGCGCATCGATCTCGCGAACAAGATGCCCCTTGCCGAGCCCGCCTATGGCGGGATTGCAGGACATGACGCCGATGGTTTCCGGCTTATGCGTGACCAGGGCCGTGCGGGCGCCGTAACGCGCCGCAGCCGCAGCCGCCTCGGCCCCGGCATGGCCGCCGCCAACGACGATCACGTCGTATTGCTGCCGATGAGTTGACATGCGGTTTCGCTACCGAAGCCCGGCGAGCGGGTCAACGAAAACTGCCGACACAGGCCGCGCAGGCTTCACTTTCCGATGCAGAATCCCGCGAAAAGCCGGTCGAGCACATCCTCGACATCGATCCGCCCGACAAGACGCTCGAGTGCGACCACGGCCATGCGGATATCCTCGGCGAGCAGCTCCCCCTGCCCATGCCGGGCAGTCACGGCGCGCTCCAACGCCGCGATCGCGTCGGCGACGGCGATGCGATGGCGTTCCCGCGTCAGGAGGGCTGGCTCTCCGGAAGAGAGTCCCTGGATTCGCCCCACGATGTCCGCAAGCAGCTCGGCCAGGCCTTCACCGGTCTTGATCGAGATCGCCCGCTCTCCCGGTAGAACCTCGCCAGCCAGATCGGATTTCGTGGCAACGGCCAGCAGATTGGCTTCGTTCTCGATTCGATACGGATCCGAATCAATGCTGCGCAAACCGAGCACGAGATCCGCGCGTTCGACCAGCGCGCGAGCTCGTCTGACACCTTCCGCCTCGATTGGATCGTCGCTGTCGCGCAGCCCCGCGGTATCGATCAGAATGACCGGAATCCCAGCCAGATCCAGCCTGACCTCCAGCGTGTCGCGCGTCGTCCCCGCGATCGGCGAAACGATCGCCACGTCGCGACGGGCAAGCGCGTTGAGCAGGCTCGACTTGCCGGCATTGGGCGGGCCGGCCAGGACCACGACGAAGCCCTCACGGATGCGCTCACCCATGGCGAAGCTGCCAAGCGCGCTCTTTAGCGAAGCCAGAGCATCAGTGGCCAGATCGAGGGCCTGCTGTTGCAGCGGCCCGGAAACATCGCCCTCGTCGGAAAAGTCGAGCTCGGCTGCCAGCAGGCTCATTGCTTCGATCAAGGTCGCGCGCCATGCGAGCGTCAACGTGCCCAAAGCGCCGTCCATCTGGCGCAGCGCCTGCTGGCGCTGCCATTCCGTTTCCGAATCGATCAGGTCCGCGAGGCCTTCGACGGCTGCGAGATCGAGCTTGCCGGCTTCGAAGGCCCGCCGGGTGAATTCGCCGGCCTCGGCCAGCCGAACATCCGGCAAGGCGGTGAGGACCGCGAGCATCCGCGCGAGGATCGCCCGCGAGCCATGGACATGGAACTCGGCGACATCCTCGCCAGTGAAGCTGGCTGGGGCAGCAAAGAACAGGACAAGCGCGCGATCGATGGCCTCTCCGTCCGCATCCACGAGCTGGCGCAAGGTTGCGACGCGAGGTTGAGGGATCAGTCCCGCAACCGTTTCGAGAACGAATCGAACGCGGGGGCCGGAAACCCTGACAACCCCGACACCAGCTTTGCCAGGTGCCGAAGACAGGGCCACGATCGTCGTATGGGCGAGCTGAGCCATCATTCCTGCCGCATATCGGGAAGGCGGCTTCTTGGACGAGCTTCCAACGAACATCAAGCTTCGACGGAACGGAGCAGGCTCAGCCAATCAAGGGCACTACCCCGTATGGAAACGATAGGGCTCCAAGGCGACGCCCGAATGGTATGACTCGGCGAAATGTGAAAGCACTACCGGTCATACTCCTCGTTCGCCCCCAATAACGCCGCATCGGTATGACCAAAGCCTGACCTGCTGGCTGCATCCGAACTCTGGTAGTGCCAGCGCTCGAAGGGATGCTTTCGCGTGAACAGAAGTGATAGCCGCTTGCATTCTTCCCGGTATGACCGGTCCGACTCGGTTCGGCACGAGAACACAGAACGGTCCCGTTCGCTCATGCGCCGGTCGGTCGTCCATAACGGATCCGAATCAGAATCCAGCCTTGGGTCATACCCAAGGTCGAAGGCACTTTCGCCCGGCCTGAAAACAATTTCGCCGCCGCACCGGTGATCGGTACGGCGGCGAATCGAAATGCCAGGAGGTCTTCTGACCGTCAGGTGTTCATCGAGTCGAAGAATTCCGAGTTCTGCTTGGTCTGGCGCAGCTTGTCGATGAGGAACTCGATCGCGTCCTGCGGGCCCATCGGGTTGAGGATGCGGCGCAGCACATAGGTCTTCTGCAGATCGGAGCGCGGCGTGATGAGCTCCTCCTTGCGGGTACCGGACTTGAGAATGTCGATCGCCGGGAAGATGCGCTTGTCCGCCACCTTGCGGTCGAGCACGATTTCCGAGTTACCGGTGCCCTTGAACTCTTCGAAGATCACCTCGTCCATGCGCGAACCGGTATCGATCAGCGCGGTCGCGACGATGGTCAACGAGCCGCCTTCCTCGATATTGCGGGCGGCGCCGAAGAAGCGCTTCGGCCGTTGCAGGGCGTTGGCATCGACACCACCGGTCAGGACCTTGCCGGAGGACGGCACGACGGTGTTGTAGGCGCGGCCGAGGCGGGTGATCGAGTCGAGCAGGATCACGACGTCGCGGCCATGCTCGACCAGGCGCTTGGCCTTCTCGATCACCATCTCGGCGACCTGCACGTGGCGGGAGGCCGGCTCGTCGAAGGTCGAGGAGACGACCTCGCCCTTCACCGAGCGCTGCATGTCCGTGACTTCTTCCGGGCGCTCGTCGATCAGCAGGACGATCAGATAGCACTCGGGATGATTGCTGGTGATCGACTGGGCGATGTTCTGGAGCAGAACCGTCTTACCCGTGCGCGGCGGCGCGACGATCAGAGCGCGCTGGCCCTTGCCGATCGGGGCGACGATATCGATGACCCGCGGCGAGAAATCCTTCTTCGTCGGGTCCTGCACCTCGAGCTTCAGGCGCTCGTCCGGGTAGAGCGGCGTCAGGTTGTCGAAATGGATCTTGTGCTTGATCTTCTCCGGGTCCTCGAAATTGATCGAGTTGACCTTGAGCAGGGCGAAATAGCGCTCGCCGTCCTTCGGGCCGCGGATCGGGCCCTCGACCGTGTCGCCGGTGCGCAGGCCGAACTTCCGAATCTGCGAGGGCGAAACGTAGATATCGTCCGGTCCCGGCAGATAATTCGAATCGGAGGAGCGCAGGAAGCCGAAGCCGTCCTGCAGAACCTCGACGACGCCCTCGCCCAGGATCTCGGTCTCGCGCGCGGCGAGCTGCTTCAGGATAGCGAACATCAGCTCCTGCTTGCGCATTGTGCTGGCGTTCTCGACCTCGACTTCCTCGGCGAAGGCCAGGAGTTCGGTCGGCGACTTGCTCTTGAGCTCTTGAAGCTTGATTTCCCGCATGGGGCACCCGGATCGTGAACACCCTGCCGACAAGCAGGGGAGAGGACGGTACTGGATTGATCGACTTAGTCGGTCCTGGCCGGACCTGCGCTGGGGTTGCGCGACATGAGCTGCTGCAAGGGCAGGCGGCTCACGAACAGTCGACAACAAGGGAGGACGCTGGAGAAGCGTACCGCCCTGATAGCGGGAATCGGGTCCGGGCTCAAGCGGAAAGCGCGACGCGCCTCAGAACGGCTTCACGATGACGAGAATGACGATGCCGACCATCAGCACCGCCGGAACCTCGTTGAGGACGCGGAAATAGCGCGGCGTCTTGACGTTCCGGTCATTGGCGAAATTGCGCACATGCTTCACCAGCACGCCATGGATGCCGGACAAGAGGAACACGAGCAGCAGCTTGCCGTGCAGCCAGCCGCCCTTGAAGCCGAAAGCGTACCAGGCGAGGTAGAGGCCCAGCACCCAGGTCACGATCATCGCCGGGTTGATGATGCCCTTGAGCAGCCGGCGCTCCATGATCTTGAAGGTCTCGGACTGGATCGAGCCCGTCTGCGCCTCCGCATGATAGACCATCAGGCGGGGCAGATAGAGCATGCCGGCCATCCAGGAGATGACAGCCATGACATGGAAAGCCTTGATCCACTCGTACATCGCCTGAGCCCTCAGCCCCGTACCCGTTTCAGCAAGCGCTCGACATGCGCGATCCGCGTATCCGGCATGATGCCGTGGCCGAGATTGAAGATGAAGGGCCGGTCTCCGAAGGCTGTCAGGATGGCATCGACCTCCTGCTCCAGTTCGTCGCCGCCGGCGCGCAGCACCAGCGGGTCGAGATGACCCTGCACCGGGACCTGCGACTGAATGGCATCGCGGGCGAAGCTCCGGTCGATATCGGTTTCGAGACCGACGGCATCGACACCCGTCCCTGCGATGTATTCAGGGATCAGGCGCCCGGCCCCGCGCGGGAAGCCGATGATCCGCGCTTGCGGATGTGACGAGCGCACGCCCTCGACGATCCGGCGCGTCGGTTCGATGCACCAGCGCCTGAAATCCTCCGGCCCGAGCGATCCCGCCCAGCTGTCGAAAATCTGGACGGCGTCGACGCCGGCCGCGATCTGCGCATTCAGGTAAGCGACCGACGACGTGACAAGTCGGTCGATGATGGCCTGGAACAACATGGGGTCGCGGCCGAACAGCTCCTTCGCCGGTCCCTGATCCGGCGTGCCGCGGCCGGCGACCATATAGGTCGCAACCGTCCAGGGCGCGCCGCAGAAGCCAATGAAGCCGGTTCCGGAGGGCAAAGCCGCACGCACCCGCCGCACCGTCTCCAGGATCGGATCGAGCCGGCTCTGATCGGCCTCGCGATCGATCTCGGCCAGACGCGCTGCGTCGGCGACCGGCTCCAACCGCGGGCCTTCGCCTTCGGCGAACCAGAGCTTCTGGCCGAGTGCCTGGGGCGCGACCAGGATATCCGAGAACAGGATCGCGGCATCGAAGCCGAAGCGCCGGATCGGCTGGAGCGTCACCTCGGCGGCCCATTCGGGATTGTAGCAGAGCGCCAGGAAGCTGCCGGCCTTGGCCCGGAGCTCGCGATATTCCGGCAGATAGCGACCGGCCTGACGCATCAGCCAGATCGGAGGGGTCGGCAGGGTTTCGCCGCCTAGCACACGGATCAGGGCAGGAGTCTCGGATTTCGTCATGCCTGCCGGGCCATCCATCCCGCTATCTCTCAAATAAGATTCCTAGAGAGAATCTTTTGTTTTGACTCTTGGAGGCAGGGAGATAGCCCGCCGCAATTTCGTCCACAACCGATCCACAGCCACTGGGACAGCGAGTCGCGGGCCAGTGGGAGCCTCGACCACCCGTTAAGGCTTTATTAACGAATTGGAATCGGCGCTCGCCGCGCCGGCTTCCAAAATGATTCACGTGAAACACTTTCTTTACCATTCACAGCCCGGCGGCTGTTGATGGTTCCGCCGGGTTATACAGAGCCACCGGTCGGCCCTCGTTTTCTGTCCACTTGTCCACACTGCTCCCCAAGGCCGGGGATAGCCCGTCGGCTCCGAGCTGTCGGGTGTTCCGGCCTCGCGGGAACGGAAAAGCCGAGCCGGTATCAATTCGTCTCGGAGCGATTCCGGTCGCGACCAAAGCGCGCTAGAGGAAGAGAACGCTTCAGGCCGGGGGATGCCGTGGTCCGCAATTATTTCCATCTGCATCTGGTCTCGGATGCGACCGGCGAAACGCTGATCGCCGTCAGCCGGGCCGCGGCCGCGCAATATGAAAGCGTCTCGGCGATCGAGCATGTCTACCCGCTGGTCCGCTCGGAGGCACAGCTCGCCCGCGTCCTTGCCGAGATCGAGGCCTCGCCCGGCGTCGTGCTCTACACGCTGGTCGAACCGGAATGGCAGGAGAAGCTGGAGAATTTCTGCCGCGAGCTTGGCTGCCCTTGCCTCTCCGTGCTGCAGCCCGTGCTCTCGCTGTTCCAGTCCTATCTCGGCCAGGCCCAGGCGACGAAGCCCGGCGCGCAGCATGTGCTCAACACCGAATATTTCCGCCGCATCGACGCGATGAACTACACGCTCTTGCATGATGACGGGCAGATGGGCGGCGATCTCGACAATGCCGATGTCATCCTGGTCGGCATCAGCCGGACCTCGAAAACGCCGACGAGCATCTATCTCGCCAATCGCGGCATCAAGACCGCCAACATCCCGCTGGTCCCGAACATCCCGCTGCCGCCCGAACTGGAGAAGGCCAAGAAGCCGTTGATCGTCGGGTTGATCGCGAGTGCCGATCGCATCGTTCAGATCCGCCAGAACCGCCTCTTGTCGTTGCGCGCCGACGACGACACCGCCTATGTCGATCCGACTGCAGTGGCCGACGAGGTCACGCAGTCGCGCCGCCTCTGCGCCCGCAAGGGCTGGCCGGTGATCGATGTGACGCGCCGCTCGATAGAGGAGACGGCCGCCTCGATCCTCGATCTGCTTCGCGACCACCGCATGAAGTTCATCGCGACATGAACGCGTCATCCGGCCTCTGGCTCGCCGCCGAGCCCCTGATCCTTGCTTCCGGCAGCGCGACCCGGCGCGACATGCTTCTGGCTGCCGGCATTCCGGTCGAGGTGGTGAAGCCTGATATTGACGAACGCGCCGTCGAGAAGCCCTTGGTCGACCGCGGCGTGCCGGCGGACCAGGTCGCGGCGGCGCTGGCCTGTGCCAAGGCGCTGGCCGTCTCGCGTGATCGTCCCGGCCGCCTCGTCCTCGCTGCCGACCAGACGCTGACCTGCGATGGCGCAGCCTTCCACAAACCCGCTGACATGGCGGCGGCAGAACGGCAGATCGCCGCTCTCGCCGGGCGGACGCACGAACTCCACTCCGCCTTCGTCATCGCACGCGATGGCGCGCCGCTCGTCGAAGAGCTCGAGGCGGCGCGGCTCACGATGCGTCCGCTCCAGCCCGATTTTATCGCGCGCTATCTGGCTGTCGTCGGTTCGGCTGCCCTGTCCAGTGTCGGCGGCTATCAGGTCGAAGGACCGGGCGCGCAGCTCTTCGACAGGATCGAGGGCGACCATTTCACCATTCTTGGCCTGCCGTTGCTGGCGGTGCTCACGGCGCTGCGCGATCTCGATTGCCTCGCCCGCTAACGGACTTCACTCATGGCGCCTCGCTGCTTCGTCATCGGACATCCCATCGCGCATTCGCGCTCGCCGCTGATCCATGGCGAATGGCTGCGCGAGCATCGGCTTGCCGGCTCCTATGAGCGGATCGATGTCGCCCCGGCCGATCTACCCGCTTTCGTCTCCCGTCTGCGCGATGGCGAATTCGCTGGCGGCAATGTCACCGTTCCCCACAAGGAAGCGGTGATGGGATTGGTCGATGAGGTCAGCGCTGCCGGCCGCGCGGTCGGCGCCGTCAATACGCTCTGGCGCGAAGGCGACCGGATCATTGCCGACAATAGCGACGTGCCGGGTTTCCTCGCTCATCTCGATGCGACGGTGCCGGGCTGGCAGGATCGCGTCGGCACGGCTCTCGTTCTGGGCGCCGGCGGTGCGGCACGCGGCATCTGCTATGGCCTGAAGGCGCGTGGCGTCGCGCGCATCCTCGTCGTCAATCGCAGTCCCGAGCGGGCCGCCGAACTGGTCGCCGCGCTGGGCCATCCGCTTGTCGCCGGCGATTGGGGCAAGCGCGACAGCCTCGTCGGGGAGGCCGATCTCATCGTGAACACGACCGCGCTCGGCATGCAGGGCAAGCCGCCATTGGAGATCGATCTTGCGGCCCTGCGGCCCGGAACGATCGTCGACGACATCGTCTATGTTCCCTTGAAGACAGCGCTGCTGGCCGAGGCGGAGCGGCGTGGCGGCTTAGCCGTCGACGGGCTCGGCATGTTGCTGCATCAGGCCGTGCCCGGCTTCGCCCGCTGGTTCGGCGTGACGCCACAAGTAACGCCGGCGCTTCGCGCCCTCATCGAAACCGATATCCTGAAGGCCTGATTCGCCGGAGCCGTCATGACCTTCGTGCTGGGCCTTACAGGCTCGATCGGAATGGGAAAATCGACCACCGCGCAGCTCTTCGTGCAGCGCGGCGTGCCCTTGCACGATGCCGATGCGGCCGTGCATCGCCTGCATCGCGGCCGGGCTGCTGCGCCGATCGAGGCCGCCTTTCCGGGCACGGTGATCGACGGCGTGGTCGATCGCGCGAAACTGGGGGCGGCCGTGCTCGGCAAGCCCGAGGCGCTGCGCCAGCTCGAAGCGATCATTCATCCGCTGGTGCGCGAGGAGGAAGAGGCCTTTCTCGCCCGCTGCCGCCGCGAGGGGGCGGGGCTTGCTATCATCGACGTGCCGCTCCTGCTGGAGACCGGTGGCGAGGCGCGTTGCGATGCCGTCCTCGTCGTGACCGCGCCGGCCGATGTCCAGCGCCAGCGTGTTCTCGCCCGCCCCGGCATGACCGCAGAAAAGCTCGACGCCATCCTGTCGCGCCAGATGCCGGATGCGCAGAAGCGCCGCCATGCCCATTTCCTTGTGGACACCTCGCGCGGTCTCGTGGCCGCCGAGCGGCAGGTCGGCTCTATCCTGATGGCGCTCGCCGGCCGTCCCGGGCGCGGTGCGCAAACAAGGTCCTGAAGCAATGCGCGAGATCGTTCTCGATACCGAAACCACCGGCGTCGAAGCCAATAACGGCGACCGCATCGTCGAGATCGGCTGCGTCGAGCTGCTCAACCATTGTCCGAGCGGCCGGACCTTCCACGTCTATATCAACCCCGAGCGCTCGATGCCGATCGAGGCGTTTAACGTCCACGGCCTCTCGGAAGAGTTCCTCTCGGACAAGCCGCTTTTCGCGGCCATCGCCCAGGAATTCGCGGAGTTCATCGCCGGCGCCAAGCTGGTGATCCATAACGCTGCCTTCGACGTCGGCTTCATCAACATGGAGTTCAAGCGTCTCGGCCTGCCGCCGATCGAGCAGGCCTTCGTGGTCGACACCCTGTCGATGGCGCGCCGCAAGCATCCCGGCGCCTCGAACAGCCTCGACGCGCTCTGCTCGCGCTACGGTATCGACAACAGCCGCCGCACGAAGCACGGCGCGCTGCTCGACTCCGAGATCCTGGCCGAGGTCTATATCGAGCTGATCGGCGGCAAGCAGGCCTCGCTCGGCCTCGGCGTCGAGGCGGCGGCCGGCCGCCCCGGCGTCGCCATGGCTGCGGTCGAGAAGCCGCAGCGTCAGCGTCAGTTGGCGCCGCGCCTCAGCGAGGAGGCGCTCAAGGCGCACGAGGCCTTCATTCTCGGCTCGCTCAAGGCGCCGCTCTGGAAGGGCTATCTCGGCATCACGGACGACGCGGCGCAGTAGCTCGTCGGTTGGTTTGTCATTCCGGGGCTTCGCGGAGCGAAGAACCCGGAACCCACGACCGGGTGAGCCCTTTCCGGCGCTTGACCGCTAGCACCCCGCCCAGTCGTGGGTTCCGGGTTCGCGCCTGCGGCGCGCCCCGGAATGACAAGGGGCGAGTGAGCCCGAAGCTTATCGCGCCCGGCGGCGCGACACCATGTTGAGCGCCTCGATCAGGGCCGAGAAGGCCATCGCGGCGTAGATATAGCCCTTCGGCACATGCACGCCGAAGCCCTCGGCGATCAGCGTGCCGCCGATCATCAGCAGGAAGCCCAGCGCCAGCATCACGACGGTCGGATTCTTGTCGATGAAGCGCGCCAGCGGATCGGCGGCGAGCAGCATCGTCAGCACCGCGACGAGCACCGCGATGACCATGACCGGGATATGCTCGGTCATGCCGACGGCGGTGATGATCGAGTCGATCGAGAACACCAGGTCGAGCAGCAGGATCTGGAAGATCGCGGCGCCGAAGCTCAGCGTCACCGCGCGCTTGCCGCCCTCGGCCAGGACCGATTCCGGATCGGGATCGACCTTGTGATGGATCTCCTTCGTCGCCTTCCAGACCAGGAAGAGGCCGCCGGCGATCAGGATGAGGTCGCGCCAGGAGAAGGCCTGCCCGAAGACCGTGAAGATCGGGGCGGTCAGCTTGACGATGATGGCGACGGTGCCAAGCAGGGCAAGGCGCAGGATGAGGGCCAGGCCGATGCCGATCCGGCGGCCCTTCGAGCGCTGATGCTCGGGCAGCTTGTTGGTCAGGATCGAGATGAAGATCAGGTTGTCGATGCCGAGCACGACCTCCATGGCGATCAGTGCCCCGAGCGCGGCCCAGACGGTGGGGTCGGCGGCAAGCGTCATAAGGTGGTCCATCGGTTCTCCATCGGATACGAAAAGGGCGGGCGTCCCTGCCGGGGCGTCCGCCGTTGCTTCGGGCACATGGAGAGGGGTGCCTCGCTCCGCAAGGGCAACAATTATCCGCAATAAACGAAAAAGGGCCCCGCGAGGGGCCCTTCCGTCGTTCTTTGCCGATGCCGGCGAGCGATCAGTTGGTCGCCGCGCCCTGCTGGCCCTCGAGCTCCTGCATGCGCTGCTGGAAGAGCTGAGCGAAGTCGATCGGCGGCACGTAGAAGGGCGGGAAGCCGCCGTTCTGCACGGCCTCGGCGATGATCTGCCGGGCGAAGGGGAAGAGCAGGCGGGCGCAGTCGATCACCAGCACGGGGTGAACATGCTCCTGCGGGATGTTCTGCAGGCGGAACACGCCAGCATAGCTCAGGTCGAAGGCGAAGAGCGTCTCGCCCTTGAGCTCGGCCTTGCCTTCGAGGCGCAGCACGGTCTCGTAGTCGTTGTCGCCGAGGGCGGTCGAGCCGACATTGACCTGCAGCGACATCTGCGGGCCCTGCTGGGCATCCTGCTGGGCGAGCGAGCGCGGCGCCTTCGGGTTCTCGAAGGAGAAATCCTTGGTGTACTGGATCAGGGCGTTCAAGCTCGGAGCCGCTTCGGCGCCGGCGCCATTGCCGTTGGGAAGTTCGTTGGCCATCGGTCCCATCTTGTTCTGGCAGGCTGTCTCGGGAAATCCCGCGC
Organism: Allobosea sp. MMO-172; assembly: GCF_037147855.1. NCBI lineage: Bacteria > Pseudomonadati > Pseudomonadota > Alphaproteobacteria > Hyphomicrobiales > Alloboseaceae > Allobosea > Allobosea sp. MMO-172. Next base: position 25,543 of record NZ_JBBCUM010000027.1, read on the forward strand.
CTGTGCCGGCTCTCGGGAGGCGCTCCATGCTATGGAGCGGCGCGCGCGTCGGCTATCATGGACGCCTCCCCGGCACAAGAAGTCGCCTTCACAAGCCGGGGGGTGGATGTTACGAGCCAGTCTCACCATATGACGGTGAGTGCCCGGCGCCAGCAGGCGACAGGGCAGGCAACAACGGGGAGCCGCGGGTCAGCTTTCGATGCAGAATTCCTTCGACATGCAGACTCTGATCTTCCTGGCCCTGGCCGTGTTCGTGGCCTGGAAGCTGCGCTCCGTGCTTGGCCAGAAGACCGGACACGAGCAACCCAAGGATCCCTTCGCCCGCCGCGAGACGCCGCCGATGCGGCCGGATCAGGCGCAGGGCCAGGACAAGAGCGACAATGTCATCCGCCTGCCCGGCGCCGCGAACGACGCGAGCGCGCCCCAGCCGGCGGCGGCCGAGCGCTGGAAGGATCTGGCCGCGCCGGATTCTCCGGTCAGCGCCGGCATCGAGGCGGTGATCCGCCAGGAGCCGGGCTTCGATCCGCATGAATTCGTCGGCGGCGCCAAGGCTGCCTACGAGGCGATCGTCACCGCCTTTGCCCGCGGCGACCGCAAGATGCTGAAGGGCCTTCTCGCGAAGGATGTCTATGACGGCTTCGAGCAGGCCATCACCGAGCGCGAGAAGCGCGGCGAGAAGGCCGAGTCGAACTTCGTCTCGATCGACAAGGCCGATCTTGCCGCCGTCGAGGTCAAGGGCAAGACCGCGCAGGTCACGATCGCCTTCGTCTCGCAGCTCATCAGCGTCACGCGCGACGCGCAGGGCGCGGTCGTCGATGGCAGTGCCGAGCAGGTCTCGGAGGTCAACGACATCTGGACCTTCTCGCGCCAGCTCGGCAGCCGCGATCCCAACTGGCTGCTCGTCGCCACCGAATCCGCCGCGTGAAGCGCGGCGGCGCCGGTGTCGCACTGGCGCTCTCCGCAGCCCTGGGCCTTGCATCCGTGACCGCCATGGCCTCGCCGCCCCCGCTGCCTCAAGGAGCCCGTGCCGAGGCCTTGTCGCCCGCCGCCATTCCCGGCTGGGCGCAGGAAGACCATTCCAGGGCCTTCGCCATCTTCGTGCGGGGCTGCATGGCCGATCCACCCCTGCGCCAGGGCGTGCCGTTGCCGCAGCGGCTCACCGCCGTCTGCGACAAGGCCAAGGCGCTCGCTGCGGCGGGCCCGGTCGGACGCGAGCAGGCGAGAACCTTCTTCGAACAGAATTTCTCCTTCTGGCGCATCCGGCCGGAAACGGGCGAAACCGGCTTCACCACCGGCTATTTCGAGCCCGAGTTCGAGGGCTCGCTGACCCGTTCCGACGCCTTCCCGACGCCGCTCTACGACCGGCCGAAGGATCTGGCGACGCGCTTCTCCGACGATGACTGGCCGGGCCTCGACAAGGCGCTTTCGGCCGCGCGCCGGACCGCCAAGGGCTTCGAGCCCTTCCCGGACCGCACCGCGATCGAGACCGGCGCCCTCGATGGCCAGGGGCTCGAAATCCTCTGGCTGCGCGATCCCGTCGACCGTTTCGTGCTGCAGGTGCAGGGCTCCGGCCGTGTCCGCCTGCCGGATGGTTCGGTGACGCGCCTGACCTATTCCGGCCGCAACGGCCATCCCTATACCTCGCTCGGCCGCGTGCTCAGCCAGCGCGAGAACATCCCGCCCGAGCAGATGACGATGGACCGGCTGATCGCCCGGCTGAAGGCCGATGCCGGCTTCGCCCGCGATCTGATCCGCCTGAACAAGTCCTTCGTCTTCTTCGCCCGCCGCGACGACCTGCCGGCCGAGAGCGGCCCGATCGGCGGCGCTGGCCTGCCATTGACGCCGATGCGCAGCGTCGCCGTCGATCGTACGGCCTGGCCCTATGGCGTGCCGGTCTGGATCGACACCACGCTTCCCGACGGCGTTGGCGGCGACGAACATCTCGCGCGCCTGATGATTGCGCAGGATACCGGCTCCGCCATTCTCGGCCCAGCCCGCATGGATCTCTTCGTCGGCTCGGGCGCTGCGGCCGGCCATCGCGCCGGATTGATCCGCCATCCCGTCGCCTTCACCGTGCTCTGGCCGCGCTGAGATGCGGTCCCGCCGCGGAAAGACCCTGACGGAGGCCGATATCGCGCTCTGGCGCCAGGTCGCGCGCTCGGTCAAACCGCTGCCCGGCCGGGCGCCGGTCGAGCCGGAACCGGTTCCGGAACCCGCGGCTCCCGCTCCGGTGGAGACTGCGCCGCGCGCCGTCGCGGCTGCTGCGCCGGTCAAGGCAGCCCCACCTTCAGCCCCGCCGCTGGCGCCGATCGAGCGGCGGCTGCGCACGCAGTTGCGCCGGGGCCAGCAGAGCGTCGATGCCTCGATCGACCTGCACGGCATGCGGCAGGACGAGGCTCATCTGGCGCTCCATGCCTTCCTGCGCCGCGAGCAGCGCCGCGGCTGTCGCATCGCTCTGGTGGTGACCGGCAAGGGCGCGCTCGCGCCGGCTTTGTTCGGCGACGAGCGCGGCGTGTTGCGCCGGATCGTGCCGCATTGGCTGCGTCTGCCCGAGTTGCGCGCGCTGGTCCTCGGCTTCGAGGAGGCCGAGCAGCGCCATGGCGGCTCCGGCGCGCTCTATGTCCGCCTGCGTCGCCTCAGGGAGCACGGGCCGTGACGCCCTTCGGCCAGCGTGTCCGGGCCCTGCGGGAGGCACGCGGCATGACCCTGGCGCAGATGGCGGATGGCCTCGGCGTCTCGCCGGCCTATCTCTCGGCGCTGGAGCACGGCAAGCGTGGCCGCCCGACCTTCACCCTGATCCAGGGGGCGATCCATCTGCTCGGCGTGATCTGGGACGAAGCTGACGAACTCGTCCGCCTCGCCGATCTCTCGCATCCGCGCGTGGTCATCGATACCGCCGGGCTCGATCCGGAAGCGACGCTGCTGGCCAACCGGCTGGCGCGCGAGATCGACCTGCTGGAGGGTGAGGATCTGCGCCGGCTCGCTGCCGTGCTCGACGAGGCCGCCGCCGGCCGCGATCCCGCCTGATTCGCGCCGCTTGACCCGGCATCATACGGATGCGACAGGGCCACCATCTTCCCCATCGGCCGACGGGCCGCGCCATCCGGACAGAGCAAGCAGAGCCATGACCCAGACCCGCACGGACGTCCTCGCCCTCGGTAACGCCATCGTCGACGTGCTGGCCTCGGCCGAGGAGGATTTCCTCATCGCCCAGAAGCTGACCAAGGGCGCGATGATGCTGATCGACGAGGCCCGCGCCGAGTCGCTCTATGCCGCCATGGGCCCGGCCCGGATCATCTCCGGCGGCTCGGCCGCCAACACCATTGCGGGCCTCGCCTCCTTCGGCGGCAAGGGTGCCTTCATCGGCAAGGTCCGCGGCGACGAGCTCGGCAAGCTCTATCGCCATGACCTGACCTCGCTCGGCGTCGCCTTCGGCACGGCCGATGCGACGGACGGCCCGGCGACGGCGCGCTCCTTCATCATCGTCACGCCCGATGGCGAGCGCACGATGAACACCTATCTCGGCGCCTGCCAGGGCCTCTCGGTCGCCGATGTCGACGCCAAGGCCGTCGAGGCCGCCGATATCGTCTATCTCGAAGGCTATCTCTGGGACCCGCCGGCGGCCAAGGAAGCCTTCCGCAAGGCCTCCGAGATCGCGCACAAGGCCGGTGGCCGCGTCGCCATCACCCTGTCCGATTCCTTCTGCGTCGACCGCTATCGCGACGAGTTCGTCGGCCTGATCCGCAACCGCATGGTCGATCTCGTCTTCGCCAACGAGCACGAGCTCAAGAGCCTCTACGAGACCTCGGATTTCGACACGGTCCTGTCCTGGCTGCGCTCGGAGAACGTCCTCGCCGTCGTCACCCGCTCCGAGAAGGGCGCTCTGGCGGTGACGCCGGATGGCATCGTCGAGGAGCCGGTCTTCCCGGTCCAGCGCGTCGTCGATGCGACCGGCGCCGGCGACCTCTTCGCCGCCGGCTTCCTCTACGGCCTGACCTCGAACCGCGAGACCCGCGACTGCCTGCGCCTCGGCGCGCTCGCCGCGGCCGAGATCATCTCGCATGTCGGTGCCCGCCCGGATGTCAGCCTGAAGACGCTGGCGGGGAACGAAGGGCTGCTTTGAGTTTTTCCTTCTCCCCTCGGGGGAGAAGGTGTCTGCGAAGCAGACGGATGAGGGAAGGGTCGCGCAAGCGGCCCTTTCTTGTTTTCGGGTGAGGCTCCTCCCTCATCCGTCACGGCTTCGCCGTGCCGCCTTCTCCCCAAGGGGAAGGAAAACCCTGCCTCAATACAACGTCGCCTTGACCCGGCCAGGCAGCGCCTCGTCATAGGCCTTGCCGTCGAAGGTCGCGACCTCCGCATTCCGTGCCGTGATGTCGCGCAGCATCGTGCCGGGCGAGGGCAGGCTGCGCCGATCGACCTGACGCTCCGGGTTCCAGAGCTCTGCCCGCACCACCGCGCGCGAGCACTGGAAGTAGACGGCCTCGACATGAACGACCATCACGCTCGCCGGTAGCTTCCCGGCCATCTCGAACTGCGACAACAACTCTGGGTCGCAGGAAATCGCCGCACGTCCGTTCACGCGCAGCGTCTCGCCGCAACCGGGGATCAGGAAGAGCATTCCGATTCGATCGTCGAACAGGATATTCTTCAGAGAATCCAAACGGTTATTACCTTTTCGATCGGGAATCAGGAGCGTTTTCGCGTCCCGGACCGTGACAAAGCCCGGCAAATCCCCACGCGGCGAACAATCCAGCCCCTCCGGACCGACCGTCGCGAGCACGAAAAATGGCGAGGCCGCGATCAGCGCCCCATAGTTCGCGTCGACATGATCGATCTCCTTGAAGGTCGAGGCCGGCGCGATCGGATTGGGATAGGCGCGGGCGAGGTCGTCGAGCGAGGTGATGCGGTGGTCGGACATGCCGGTCTCCCTGGATCGGCATATGTCTAGACTATTGTGTGCGGCGCGTCATCACCTTACGGCGCCGCCGAAGCCAGGCCAGCCGCGATGGCTGCAGCGAGGCCGGTGGGATTGTCCCAGGGGATCGAATGCCCGGCACGTGGCACGATGGCGATCTCGACTCCCGCCTCCGGCAACCCGGCCGCATCGCCATAGGGCAGCGACAGCTCTCCGATGATCAGCGTGCGCGGTACGCGGAGCGACGTCAGGATGCTCCGCCACGTCGGGTCGCTGCCGTCGACGAGCGAGCGAGCGGTCCGCTGCACGGCATAGGCGGCGCTGCGGGCGAGCGAAGCCGCCCAGATATCGTTGCCTTCCGCCGCAGCCGCGCGGACGATCGCATCCTGTCCGCCGGCGCAATATTCCGCTTCCGGGATCGCCGCGATCCCCCGGCTGAACTGGCCCCCGCCCGGATCGAGATTGGGTTCGCCGACGATGAGCCTGCCGAGGCGCGGCCCCAGCATCGCGGCAGCGGCAATCGCAACAGTGCCGCCCATGCTGTGCCCGAAGACATCGGCCCGGGGCAGCTCCAGCGCATCGATCAGCGCGACGATGCTGCGGGCATGGTCGTCGATCGTGTAACCGAACGCCTCCGGCCGGTCGCTGAAACCGGAGCCCAGCAGGTCGACCAGCAACATGCGCCGGCCGCGCAGGGCCGGATCGGCCGCAACGGTCGGATAATCGCAGGACGAAGCACAGCCGAGTCCGTGAATCATCACCAGAGCCGCGCCGTCACCGGCGAGATCGTGGTAGCGCAGGGATCCGCCAGCGGCGGGAACGGCGAAGGATTTCATCGATAGGCACCCCGGCTTTCACGCAAGACTAGCAAAGCTATTGCCCGGACATGGCGGGAGATCTCCTGCCTGAAACGAAAAACGCCCCGCATCATCGATGCGGGGCGTTCTGTCTTACGAAAGCTGGCGGGCCGTGATTACTCGGCCGCGCCCTGCTTCTCGCGGGCCTTGTCGGCCTCGCGCTGGGCCTTGAGCTTCTCGGTCAGGTCCTCGCCGGTGGCCTGGTCGACGACCTTCATCGAGAGGCGGATCTTGCCGCGCTCGTCCTGGCCGAGGAACTTAACCTTGACCTTGTCGCCTTCCTTGACGACGTCCTGCACCTTCTGGACCCGCTGCGGAGCGAGCTCGGAGATGTGGACGAGGCCGTCCTTGGCGCCGAAGAAGTTCACGAAGGCGCCGAACTCCATGATCTTGACGACGGTGCCGTCATAGATCACGCCGACTTCGGCTTCCGAGACGATCGACTTGATCCACTTGATCGCGGCTTCGATCGACTTGCCGTCGGCCGAGGCGATCTTGATGGTGCCGTCGTCCTCGATGTTGACCTTGGCGCCGGTCTTCTCGACGATCTCGCGGATGACCTTGCCGCCGGAGCCGATGACTTCACGGATCTTGTCGACCGGGATCTTCATCGTCTCGATGCGCGGCGCGAACTCGCCGAGCTGGCTGCGCGAGGCGGAGAGCGCCTTGTTCATCTCGCCGAGGATGTGCTCGCGACCGCCCTTGGCCTGGTCGAGGGCGACCTTCATGATCTCCTCGGTGATGCCGGCGATCTTGATGTCCATCTGCAGCGAGGTGATGCCCGCGGCGGTACCGGCCACCTTGAAGTCCATGTCGCCGAGATGATCCTCGTCACCGAGGATGTCGGAGAGCACGGCGAAGCGCTTGCCTTCGAGGATGAGGCCCATCGCGATGCCCGCGACCGGCGACTTCAGCGGAACGCCCGCATCCATCAGCGCCAGCGAGGTGCCGCAGACGGTGGCCATCGAGGAGGAGCCGTTCGACTCGGTGATCTCCGAGACGACGCGGATCGTGTAGGGGAACTCCGACTTGGCCGGCAGCATCGGACGGATAGCGCGCCAGGCGAGCTTGCCATGGCCGATCTCACGACGGCCGGGCGAACCCATGCGGCCGGTCTCGCCGACGGAGTAGGGCGGGAAGTTGTAGTGCAGCAGGAAGGTTTCCTTGTAGGTGCCTTCCAGCGAGTCGATGAACTGCTCGTCATCGCCGGTGCCGAGCGTGGTCACGACCAGCGCCTGGGTCTCGCCGCGGGTGAACAGGGCCGAGCCGTGGGTGCGCGGCAGCATGCCGGCCTCGGCGACGATCTTGCGGACCGTCTTGAGATCGCGGCCGTCGATGCGGGTGCCGTCGTCGAGGATGGTCCAGCGCACGACCTTGGCCTGGGCCTCCTTGAACTGGCCACCAACCTGCTCCTTGGTGAAGGTGGTCTTGCCGTCGGGCTCGGCCGAGATCAGCGAGGCGACCTTGGCCTTGGCGGCGTCCAGCGCCTTGTAGCGCTCGGCCTTGGTGGTGATCTTGTAGGCGGCGCGCAGGTCGGCGTCGACGAGCTTGAGGACCGCATCCAGAACGACCGAGTTGTCGGCCGGGGTGTAGTCGCGCGGCTCCTTGGCGGCCTTCTCGGCCAGGCGGATGATGGCGTCGATCACCGGCTGGAAATGCTTGTGGCCGAACATCACGGCGCCGAGCATCACGTCCTCGGGAAGCTCCTTGGCTTCCGACTCGACCATCAGAACGGCGTCCTGGGTGCCGGCGACGACGAGGTCGAGGACCGATTCCTTGGCCTCTTCGATCGTCGGGTTCAGCTTGTAGGCGCCGTCGATATAGCCGACGCGGGCGCCGCCGATCGGGCCCATGAAGGGCACGCCGGAAAGCGTCAGGGCGGCCGAGGTCGCGACCATCGCGAGGATGTCGGGATCGTTCTCGAGGTCATGCTGGAGAACGGTGACGACGACCTGGGTGTCGTTCTTGTAGCCTTCGACGAAGAGCGGGCGGATCGGGCGGTCGATCAGGCGGGAGACCAGGGTCTCCTTCTCGCTCGGGCGGCCTTCGCGCTTGAAATAGCCGCCGGGAATGCGGCCGGCCGCGAAGGTCTTTTCCTGGTAGTTCACGGTCAGCGGGAAGAAGTCGAAGCCCGGCTTCGGCTCCTTCGCGGAGACGACGGTCGCGAGCACGACGGTCTCGCCATAGGTGGCCATCACGGCGCCGTCGGCCTGGCGGGCGACCTTGCCGGTCTCGAGGACGAGCTTGCGGCCGCCCCAGATCAGTTCTTCGGTTTGGATGTCGAACATGTGTTTCGTCTTTCGGTCGGGTTCGACCCGTCCGGTGCCTTCAGGCCCATGGGCAAGACGGCGGAACACTCGGGTTTGAGAGGGAATGCGCCCGAGCGCTCGGCGATCCTGCCATGGACGTCTTGGGCGCCCGGCGGGTCACGCGGAAAGGCCGCCCCATGCGGCTGCCGCGATAGTCAGGCAGGCACCCCATGGCGCCCTTGCCCGAAAAGGAGCCGCCCGGAGCAGGTCGCACCGGGCGGAAACCGTCAGCTTTCGATCAGCGGCGGATGCCGAGCCGTTCGATCAGCGTCTTGTAGCGAGCCTGGTCCTTGCCCTTGAGGTAGTCGAGCAGGGAACGGCGCTGGGAAACCAGCTTGAGCAGGCCGCGGCGCGAATGGTTGTCCTTCGCATGCGACTTGAAGTGGCCGGTCAGGTTGGTGATGCGCTCGGTCAGGATCGCGACCTGAACTTCCGGCGAGCCGGTGTCGTTCGGCTTGGTGGCGTATTCCTGGAGCAGCGCGGTCTTGCGCTCGGCAGTGATCGACATCGGGATATCCTCGTGTTCGGGTTGATCTGGCGGGCCAGGCCGGGATGTCGTCCAGCAAGGTCCGAAGCCCGCGAGCCGCCTCATCAGGGAGGGGTCGCGCCGCCGGCTGGTTGGCCGGTTGCCCGGGCATATACACGAAATCGGTGGAAACGCCAGCGTTCCGGAGTCCAGATCGGCGCAAGGCTCTTGACCGGCCGCTAGGCCGAAGCCTCGCCGCGATCATAGCGCTGCTGCGCCGCCTCGACCTCGCCGATATGCGCCTCGGCCCAGAGCGTCAGCTGGTTCACCGTCTGCGCCAGCGTCCGCCCCAGTTCGGTCAGCGAATACTCGACGGTGACGGGCACCGTCGCGAAAACCTCGCGCCGCACCAGCCCGTCGCGTTCCAGGCTCTTCAGCGTCTGCGACAGCATCTTCTGCGAGATGTTCTCGATCCGCCGCCTGAGTTCGTTGAAGCGCAAGGTGCCGTCGTCGAGCGCGATCAGGATCAGCACCGCCCATGTATCGCCGATGCGGTCGAGCACACGCCGCGTCGGGCACAGCGCCTGGAAAGGGTCGGGGCGTTTCAGCATGGCGGTTTCCCGGAGGTGACCATGTCGCGTGAAAGTGCCTTCTTTACGGGGCGGAGCGGCAGGATCAGATAGGTTCCATTGGAGTGCAGGTATCCATTGGATACTACAACAAGGAACCCCTGTCATGAAAGTCGCCAAGAAAGTCGCATTGATCGGCGCCAGCGGATTCATCGGTTCGCGCCTGCTGGCCGAACTCGCCGCCCGTGGCCATGCCGTCACCGCCATCGTCCGCAACCCCGAGAAGGTCGCGAGCCTGCCCGGCGTCACCGCCGTCAAGGGCGATGTCTTCGACAGGGACGGGTTGGCCAAGCTCGTCGCCGGTCATGATGCGGTGATCAGCGCTGTGCATTTCAGCGCCAGCGACCCGCAGGTCCTGCTCGCGTCGGTCCGGCAGTCCGGCGTGCCGCGCTATCTCGTCGTTGGCGGCGCAGGCAGCCTCGAGGTCGCGCCGGGCGTGAAGCTCTTCGACACCCCCGAATTCCCCGCTGTTTATCTCGACGAAGCCCGCAAGGGCGGCGCCTTCCTCGATCTGCTGAAGCAGGAACAGGGCCTCGACTGGACGTTCCTCTCGCCTTCGGCCCTGATCCAGCCGGGCGAGCGCACCGGCAAGTTTCGCCTCGGCACCGACCAGCTTCTGGTCGACGACAAGGGCAACAGCGCGATTTCCGCCGAGGATTACGCGATCGCCCTCGTCGACGAGCTGGAAAAGCCGGCCCATGGCCGCCGCCGCTTCACGGTCGGCTACTGAGACTCATTTCTGGGGCTTGCCGAGTTGCCCCGGAACCTCGCGGTTATCCCGGACAAGCTGCGTAGCAGCGCCGATCCGGGATCCATCGCAGAGCTCCACCGCCCTTCGATGGATCCCGGGGCAGGCCCGGGATGACGCTACGGTTTCGAGGGGACAGGGCAAGCTGCGGTGTGAAAAGCCGAAGGGCCGCGCCTTCTTCCGGAAGCGCGGCCCTTCTTTATTGAGTAACTTGCAATGGCGATTACGCCTTGCGAAAGCGCTTCTCGCCGATGCTCAGCGTGCCGCGCTTCAGTTTCCCGAGCGCGACCCAGCCGGTCTCGCCCTCGAAATAGAGCTTCGAGCGATCGACCGCATAGCGTCCGACATGCTTGGCGCCGGCTGCGGGCTTGGCCTTGTGGAACTGGCCGTCCGGCCTGAGGTCGATCAGGATCGACCCGTCCTCGGTCTTCCACTGGCCGATCGCGGCCTGTTCGAAGGGGCCGGGAGCATCGGTGGTGTCGAAATCGATCTCGAGCGGGCGGACGGTACGGCTGGCCGGCGCGAGACCGGAGGCGAACTGGCCGAGAGCCTGAAGAACCTGGCTGATCTGCATGGTTTTCGTCTCCCTGTGGTGGTGACGGCTGAAACCGCTTGTCGCAGACATCCCCGTCGGGACCTGTCAGCAAGCGGTGCGGCATCGATCGACTCCAGCGAGTCGGCCGAGGAACGTCACGGATTGAATGTGCGAGGGCGGCGTCGTGGTGGAGCAAAGCTCCGGCGCCTGTCACGGAGATAGGCCGATCGAACGTCTCGACAAGAGGCAGCGAGCACATTTTTCTCCCGCTCGCCGTACGAACGCTGCCGCGGATCACCAACCGCAGCGTCATCCCGGATCTCCCTTTGGCCGCCCGGGATGACCGTCGTGTTTCGATGCATAGTCGAAGGGGACTGGCTGTCGCCTGAAACGCGAACGGCGCCCTTTTGGGGCGCCGCGCATGTCGTGTCCGAGGATGATCTGGAGGCTGTGCCGCCTCAGAACTCTTCCCATCCTGAATCGCTGGCCCGGCCGCCGCCGCCATTGGCGACCTTGCGGGGTGCGGGCGCACGGGACTGGACGAAGGCCGCTTCGGCCAGCTGACGCAGCCGCTCCGGCTCGCCGGAGGTCGCGGCGGCAGGTGCGGGCCGCGCGGCGCGCATCGGCGCCTTGACCGCACGCGGGCCCGTCGCGGCCGGCTGGGCGTAAGCCGTCTGGCCCGCCGCCTCGCGGCCGGTGCGGAAGGTCGCGACCAGCGCGTTGAGCTGCTCGATCCGGCCGGAGAGCGAGCCGGCCGAG
>NZ_JBBCUM010000028.1:0-29806 GCF_037147855.1 Allobosea sp. MMO-172
AAGCGCCAGAAAAAGCCAATCGTCGCTATCGTCGCCATCATGCGACGCATCATCGTCGTCGCAAACGCAAGGCTCAGAGACGCTAAATACTGAGTTGATGACAAGGGTGGTAGCTCTGATCAGAGGTGACTAGCCACTCTCCATGCTATCTCAGCGCAGCCAGTGCACGCCGAGCGTACCGTAATACTCGGAAGGCCGGTTGCTCGCCGACTGGAAGCCGCCCGAGAGGCGCCAGTCCAGTCCAAGGAAGCGCAGGCCGGTGAGGTGCAGGCCGAGCCGGTACTTGCGGTAGTCACGTTCGCCATAGGCTTCGAATTCGGGACCGAGATAGAACCCAGCTGGCATCTGCCAGCCCGGCGCGACGCGCGCCCAGAGGCGCCCGTTCAGCGAGGACAGGTAGGCATTGGCCTGGACGACCATTCCGGGCGCGGCAACGATCCAGAGATCGAGCTGCACCCGGGCGCCGTAGCGGGTGACGAGGGGCGAGGGATCGAAAGTCTCCATCCGCTGCTCGCTCTCGGTATCGGAACCGGCATAGAGCGCTAGAAAGCTGTCGCCGATACGCCACTCATAGCCGAGGAGCGCCTGTGACTCGGCCTTGTAGGTCGTGCCATGTGGCCTGCGGCGGCGGGTCTCTTCCTGCGTGCCGCCGGACTTGACGAAGAGACGGAAGCCACTTTGGCTCAGGCTGCCGCCGAGGGCGCGCTTCATTCCGACCGAGAGGAAGGTCTTGGTCGGCCCTGCCTCCATGGAACCGAAGATCACCATCGAGAGCGGGCTGCGCTCGGGCTCTTCCTCCTCGGCGCTGGCGGTGCAGATCGGGACGGCGGCGAAGCACATCGCCAGCCCGGCCAGTCCGGCCTTGCCCACCCAGTACGCCACGCAAGCCCCCACGCCCGCTGTCGCGCACGCTGCCCCTTCGGCAGCCTGCCTCAGGATTGCAGCAGTTTGTCAGTAGACTGGCAAGCCTTTGTTAACCAGGCGGGAGCACGCTCGATCTATCCGGCAAAGCTTTCAGTCCGTTGCGGAGGGGAGGTGGCGATGGTTTCGACCGATTTCATGCGGCAACTCGAAGGCTATGGGCTGACCACGGCGACGATCCTCTACCGGATGCCGGATCATCTCAGCGTGCTGCAAACCTATATCTGGCAGCAATACGACCTGGCGCCGCGCTTTCCTGTGCTTCAGGACTTTCTGGCGTTCTGGAAGCGTGAGCTGGAGGGGCCGCTTCACTCCATCACGGTTGCGCATTCGCGCCTGATCAGGCCAGCGGAAATCCGCAATGTGAATGGCGTGTTCACCCTGCACTGAACGTTCCGCCGACCGTCGGCTTGAGCCTGGGGCATTGAAAGCCTGCGTCCGGCTCGCTTGTTGGCGGGTGTGGGACCATGCTAGGCGGGCGCTTCCGCTTCGGCACGGCCTGCACCTTTGTCATCTCCCTTGCGTACATCCGGACTCCTGACGGCGCTGGCGGGCCTGCCCGGGGAACGCATCGCCGTCAGTACGATCGTCGCTGCATTGCAGGACCGGGCCTATGCGTTGCTCGTCGTCCTGCTCGGCCTGCCGAACTGCCTGCCGATGCCGCCGCCGATCCCGCTGGTCTGCGGGCTGGTGCTCGCCTTCGTCGCCGTGCAGATGCTGACCGGGCGGCGGATGCCATGGTTGCCGCAGGCGCTGCTGACGCGCAGCATCGGCAAGCCCGAGCTCAACCGGGCCGTGGCACGGGCGCTGCCGGCACTGACCTGGCTGGAACGCTTCTCCAAGCCGCGCCTGACCATGCTGGGCGGAACCTGGGCTATCCCGGTACTGGGGTTGGTGATCCTGATCCTGGCGCTCGGCCTGATCGTTGCCGCGCCCTTCATCGGCCAGATCCCGCTCGGGCTCGCGGTCTGCCTCGTCGGGCTCGGCCTCGTCGAGAGGGACGGGTTGCTGATCATCATCGGTGCTGTGGTCGGAGCTGCCGGCCTGCTGCTCAGCGCGGGCTTTGCCTACGCGATCTTCAGCGGCATCCACGAGCTGTTCTTCTGAAGGTCCGCCGCGCGCCCGGCTCGTGGTGTCAGGCGGCGGCGAGGATTTCGGCGAAGGGATTGTCGAGGCCGAGGAGGCGGTCGATCTCGCTGGCCGGGACCGCCTTGGAGAAGAGGAAGCCCTGCAATTCGTGGCAGCCGATCGCCTGCAGGAAGCGGTGCTGCTCGGCGGTCTCGACGCCCTCCGCACAGACCCGCAGGCCGAGCGCCCGGCCGAGATGGGCCATCGAATGGACGAGGATCGCGGATTCGCCGGTCGCTTCCATGTATTCGAGGAAGGAGCGGTCGATCTTGATCTTGTCGAAGGCGAAGCGGCGCAGGTAGATCAAGCTTGAATAGCCGGTGCCGAAATCGTCGAGGGCGAGGCCGACGCCATGAGCGCGGATGTCCATCATCGCGGCTTCGGCCGCATCGGCATCCTCGATCAGCACGCCTTCGGTCAATTCCAGCTCGAGCTGAGCCGGGTCGAAATCCGTCTCCTCGATGGTGCGGATGACGTTGGCGACGAAGTCCTTGTGGCGGAACTGAATCGGCGAGACGTTGACGGCGAGGCGCACGCCCTTCCAGCGCTTGGCCTCGGTGCAGGCACGCCGCAGCACCCATTCGCTGAGCGGCACGATCAGGCCGCGCTCTTCCGCGATGGCGATGAAATCCGAGGGTGGGATCATGCCATGGGCCGGGTGCTGCCAGCGCACGAGGGCCTCGACGCCGACGATGGTCGAGCCATCGACGGAAACCTGCGGCTGATAGTGCAGCATCAGCTGGTCGTTATCGATGGCATGGCGCAGGTCGTCCTCGACCATCCGCTTCAGCTGCATCGAGCGGTTCATCTGCGATTCGAAGAAGGCATAGCGGTTGCGGCCGCTGTTCTTGGCTTCGTAGAGCGCGGTATCGGCGAGCTTGAGCAGGGCTTCGCGGCTGGTGCCGTCGCGCGGCGCCATGGCGATGCCGATCGAGGAGCCGATGGTGACTTCGGCGCCGGTGATGCTGAACGGCTCGGAGAGGCTCGCGAGGATGCGCTCGCCGAGCGCGGCGCAGCCGGCCGGCGTCGCGGAGTGGGTCTGGATGATGCCGAACTCGTCGCCGCCGAGGCGGGCGACGGTATCGCCGACCTGCACCGCGCCGGAAAGGCGGACCGCGACCTGCCGGATAAGCTCGTCGCCGGCCGTATGGCCATAGGTGTCGTTGACGGCCTTGAAGCGGTCGAGGTCGATCAGCAGCACGGCGAGGCTCGGGCCGTCGTCATCCTGGATATGGGCGAGCGTCTGGTCGAGCGTCAGGTCGAAGCTGCGGCGGTTCGGCAGCAGCGAGAGTTCGTCCTGGCCGGCGAGGCGCTGGATCTGGCGCTCGCGCAGCTCGATCTGCTCGGCCGAGGCGCGCAGGCGCTGCACGACGAAGACGAAGATCGCCGAGAACAGCAGCGCGACCGCGATCAGGGCCCAGAGGAAACGACGCAGCATGACGTCGCCCGGGCGGGCCGGCGACCAGGTCAGCCAGGCGCCGAGCTTGCCGTCGGCGGTGCGCAGGCCGAGCTTGGAGAGCGGATCGGCCGGCGGCGACGTGACGAGCTGGATATCGGAGATGCGGTTGCGTTCGGCCAGGTCCGACATCAGGGCGCTGGACAGGTGCCGATAGGCGACGAAGGAGAGCGGCGTCGTGCTGCCGTCGGAGCTGAACGAGGCGATGCGCGAGAGGTCGATCACGGTCAGGATCAGGGTCTCGCCGCCATCCGTGATGATGGTCGACCGCGCCGCGCCGAACTGGGGCGTGACCTCGTCGCCGATCACCGCCGCGACGAAGGAGCTCTTCGCCCCGCGCTGCAAGGCCTCGATATGGTGCGGGCCATCGGTATTGCCGTGATCTGCCGCGGCCGGGTTCTCGACCCAGGCCAGAACGGCGCCACCGGTTCCCCCGATATAGGCGCCGTCGAAATCCATCAGCTGACCGCTCAGGCGCTTGAGGGCGGACTGAAGCATGGCCTTGGTCGGGTTGGGCTGCTGCAGGGCTTCCGGCAGGTCGCCGGCGGCGACGAGGCGCTCCAGCCTCAACTCGCTCAGCTTGATCTGCCCGTTGATGGCGGCTTCGATCCGCTCGGCCTGGCGCTGAGCCTCAAGCCGATTGGCCTCGCGGGTGATCGCGACGACGACGCCGATACCGGCGGCCATGAGCAACAGGAAGGCGCAGCCCAGCGTGACCACCGTGCTCGCGAACATGCGAGCGGAGGAGCCCGCATTCGTCATCTTCGCGGCGGTGGTCAAATGCATTCTTCGTCCGGAAAAGGATCTTCGTGCTGTGACTTAAGGCCCGAAGTGTTGACATCCCGTTGCCTGCACCCCGTCTGCCGCTGCGTCAAGTTCCCGCTGGGCCGTAGGGCGGGCGCGGGATCGCCATATGGGCGGCCCGCAGTGCCGCAGACCAGCGTTCGCGCAGGTCGTGGAAATAGGGCTCGCCGGCTTCGATCCGGCGGTTGAGCTCGAAATCGTCGGCGTCGCGCCGGATGACGACAAGGTCGATCGGCAGGCCGACGCCGAGATTCGAGCGCATGGTCGAATCCATCGAGATCAGCCCGACCTTCAAGGCATCGTAGAGATGGGTCTTGTAGGTGACGGCGCGATCGAGGATCGGCTTGCCGTATTTGTGCTCGCCGATCTGAAGGAACGGCGAATCGATGCCGCATTCGATGAAGTTGCCGGCGCTGTAGACCATGAAGAGGCGCATCGGCTGCCCTTTGATCTGGCCGCCGAACAGCATGCCGATCTCGAACTTGACGCCTGCATCCTCCAGCGCGGGGCCGTCGATGTCGCGGACATGGCGGATGCAGCGGCCGACGAGCTGGGCCGCCCGGAACATCGAGCTGACGTTCTGCAGCGTATCCATTTCGCCGGTGTCGGGATTTGGCAGCCCCTCGTGGAGGAAGCTGACTACCGACTGGGTGATCGAGAGATTGCCGGCGGTCATCAGCCCGAAATTGCGGTCGCCCGGCCAGTTGAAGACATGGAGCTTGCGGAAGGTCGAGATGTCGTCGAGCCCGGCATTGGTGCGGGTGTCGGCGATCATGACGAGCCCGTCCTGCACGAGGATTCCGGCGCAATAGGTCACGGGCTTTGATCCCTGTCTTCCTGGCCACGCCCGCCGGGCGGGAGCAGTTACTGATTGGCGCCGCGGCCTTCGGCCTCGCGGGCGCTGACGAGCACGTTGAGGTTCTCGCCCTCGCCACCCTGGCGCGAACCGCGAACCGGTGCTGCATCCGCGAAATCGAGCCCTATGGCAACCCGTACATGGGTATCGATCGGGCAGAGCGCATTGGCGCAGTCGAAGCCGATCCAGCCATAATCGTCGAGATGGACCTCGGCCCAGGCATGGGCGCCGTTGCCATGCGGCAGGCTATCCGACTGCGCGACATAGCCGGAGACATAGCGCGCGGGCAGGCCGAGATGGCGGGCGCAGGCCATGAAGACATGGGCGACGTCCTGCGCGATCGCCTCGCGTGCCGCGAAAGCCGCGGCGGCGCCGACGCCGGTGCGGCCGCTGGCCTTGACGCAATCCATCCGGTCGCTGACGGCGTTCATGAGCGCATGCATCCGCGAAAGCGGCGTGCCGGCGCTGGCCGTGACCTCTTCGGCGAAGGCGCGCAGGGCCTCGTCCTGCTCGGTGAGCAGCGTGTCGCGGCAATAGACCTCGCAAGGCACGCGCTCCAGCCCGCCGCGAACCACGCCGGCGAGGTCGAGTGTCTCGATCAGGCCGTCGATGCGGATGGCGAGCGAGGAGATCGGGCCGTCGGCATAGAAGCTGTGCACGATATTGCCATGGGCATCCTGCGAGGCGCGCAGACGCCCGTCGACATTCGGCTCGATGCGCCAGGACATGACGTGCTGGCCGTCATGGTCGCGCGGGGTCAGCCGCAGGATCTGAGTGATATGGCGTGCCGGCTCGGCATAGTCGTAGCCGATCGTGTGGGAAATCCTGATCCGCATATTCCAGTCCGGGCAGGGTTTAGGGCAGTCGCGCGGCGAACGCAGGCAAGCGGTTCACTGCAGGTACTGCTCGAAGATGGTGTTGCCGAGGCGGTTGTTCTCGGTGATGAACTCCTCGATGAATTCATGCAGCCCGTGCACGAAGACATCGTCGATCCGGGTATTGCTGAGATTGGCCAACGTCTTGCGGGCCTGGCGCTGGGAAGGTCCCTGCCGGCCATAGGCATCGCCGAGCGCGTCGAGGAAGCGCGAGATGTTCTCGTAGCAGGCGGCGAGCGAGCGCGGCATGCGCCGGTTCAGCACCAGAAGGTCGGCGACCAGGATCGGCTTCACCGCCTCGCGATAGACCCAGTGATAGGCGGTCAGCGCCGAGACTTCGCGCAGCACCGTGGTCCACTGGAAATAGTCGAGCGAGCCGCCGACCTGCTCGTCGGCCGGCAGCAGGACATGGTATTTCACGTCGAGGATGCGGGCGGTGTTGTCGGCGCGTTCGAGATAGACGCCGAGCCGCGAGAACCAGTAGCTGTCGTCGCGCAGCATGGTCCGGTAGGCCGAGCCGTCGAAGACCAGCGAGACGTTCTTCACCCAGTCGAGGAAGCGGGCGAATTCCTCGCGGTCCATGCGCTTCTTCTCGAAGCGCTGCAGCTCCAGCCAGGCGCCGTTCAAGGCATCCCACATTTCCGAGGTCAGCGCGGTGCGCACCGCGCGGGCGTTCGAGCGCGCCTGGGCGAGGCAGTTGCGGATCGACGAGGGATTGTCCGGGCTGAAGGTCAGGAAGTCGCAGACATTGCGTTCATTGGCCTCGCCATAGGCCTTGGCGAAGGCCTCTTCGCAGCCGGCGGTAAGGACCGCGCTCTGCCATTCCGTGCCGGCGCCGCCATAGGTCGTCGGCAGGTTGGTCAGGCGCGTCGTCGCGTCGAGGATGCGGGCAAGATATTCGGCCCGCTCGACATAGCGGGAAACCCAGTAGAGGCTGTCTGCGGTACGCGAAAGCATGGTCAGCGTGTGCCTTTCCGCGGGATGGCAGGCTGTTTCGGGATGGCAGGCGAAAGGGTGGCCGCGGCTGTCATGCGTCGAGCACCCAGGTGTCCTTGGTGCCGCCGCCCTGGCTGGAATTGACGACGAGCGAGCCTTCCTTGAGCGCGACGCGGGTCAGGCCGCCCGGCACGCAGGAGATGCCGTTGGCGCCGGAGAGCACATAGGGACGCAGGTCGACATGGCGCGGCGCCACACCGGAAGCGACGAAGGTCGGGCAGGTCGAGAGCGCCAGCGTCGGCTGGGCGATGAAGCCCTCAGGGCTTGCCTTGAGCTTGCGCCGGAAGGTCTCGATCTGGGCCTTGTTGGCGTGCGGGCCGACGAGCATGCCGTAGCCGCCGGAGCCGTTCACCTCCTTGACGACGAGCTTCTCCAGATTGTCGAGCACATAGGCATTGGCCTCGGGCTCGCGGCATCTGTAGGTCGGGACGTTCTTCAGGATCGGCTCCTCGCCGGTGAAGAACTTCACGATCTCCGGCATGTAGCTGTAGACCGCCTTGTCGTCGGCGACGCCGGTGCCGACTGCGTTCGCCAGCGTGACGTTGCCGGCCTTGTAGGCGCCGATGATGCCGGGGACGCCGAGCACGGAATCGCTGCGGAAGGCGAGGGGATCGATGAAGTCGTCGTCGATGCGCCGATAGATCACGTCCACGCGCTTCGGCCCCTGGGTCGTGCGCATGTAGACGATGTCGTCCTTGACGAGCAGGTCCGAGCCCTCGACCAGCTCGACGCCGAGCTTGTCGGCCAGGAACGAGTGCTCGTAGAAGGCCGAGTTGTACTGGCCTGGCGTCAGCAGGCAGATCGTCGGGTCGGACGAGGCGCTGCGCGGCGCGACCGAGCGCAGGGTCGCCAGCAATTGGTCGGGGTAATTGTCGACCGGCGCGACGCGATGCGTCGAGAACAGCTCGGGGAAGAGCCTGAGCATCACCTCGCGGTTCTCCATCATGTAGGAGACGCCGGAGGGCGTACGGGCATTGTCCTCGAGGACATAGAAGGTATCGGCGTCGACGCGCACCACATCGATGCCGGCGATATGGCAGTAGATGTCGTGCGGGACCTTGAAGTCGACCATTTCGAGCTGGTAGCAGGCGTTGCGATAGACCAGATCGGGCGGGATGATGCCGGCCTTCAGGCATTCCTTGGGCCCGTAGACATCGGCCAGGAACATGTTGAGCGCGGTGACGCGCTGGCGCAGGCCCGCTTCCAGCTTGGTCCATTCCGGCTTGGTCAGCACGCGCGGAATGATGTCGAAGGGGATCAGGCGCTCGGTCGATTCCTCGTCGCCATAGACCGCGAAGGTGATGCCGATGCGGCGGAAGAACAGTTCCGCCTGGCTGCGCCTCAACGCCAGCATCTCGGGCGGCGCTTCCTTCAGCCAGCGATCCAGAGCCTCGTAGGCAGGCCTCAGCTCGGCCCCCGACCCTTTCATTTCATCGAATGCGACCATGCAGCCCTCTTCCCCTGTGAAGGCAGCCTATGCGCATTCGCGGCCGTTCGGGAAGAGGGAGAATAGCCATGTAACTCATCAATTCTGCCTTTTTCGCGGGCAGTATTGATCAGGTACAGTTTGCTCATGATAATATCGGCAAAGATGATCCGGCCCGCAGAATGCGGCGGTTCATCCATGTTGCCGCACGCTGCGGCTGTGCCTGCGCTATTCTTGGACCGAAAACGTGCGGCCGTCCAGCCAGAGGCGGAGGGCCTGGGCATTGTTCCGATTCTCGTCCTTCGCCGCATAGAGCAGGACGACCGCGCCCTTGCTGCGCTCGGCGTCGAGAAGCGCGAGGGCCGCCTGTGCCGAGGGGCTGCCCAGCTCGGTCGCATAGGCGGCGCAGAACTCGTCCCAGCGGTCGGGATGGCCGTGGAATTCGTGGCGGAGCGCATCGCTGGGCGCGAGGTCCTTGAGCCAGAGGTCGATCCGATCCTTCGAGACGCCGCGCGGCCACAGGCGGTCGACGAGGATGCGCGTGCCGTCGCCGGGGGCGGGAGAATCGTAGACGCGTTTCACCGTGAGCTGCGTCATCAGATCAGTCCGAGGCTGCGGAAGCTGGCATGGCCGTCGCGGCCGACGATGATGTGGTCGTGGATCGCGATGCCCAATGGCTTGGCGATATCGACCAGCTCGCGCGTCATCCGCATGTCGGCGCCCGACGGCGTGGGATCGCCCGAGGGGTGGTTATGGACCAGGATGATCGCGGAGGCCGAGAGTTCGAGCGCGCGGCGCATCACCTCGCGCGGATAGACCGGGGTGTGATCGACCGTGCCGGTCTGCTGGACTTCGTCGGCGATCAGGATGTTCTTCTTGTCGAGAAAGAGGATGCGGAATTGCTCGCGCTCGGCGAAGGCCATCGCCATCCGGCAATAGTCGAGCACCGAAGACCAGGAGGACAGGACGGGCCGCTTGCCGACCGCGCCCTTGGCCATGCGCTTCAGGGCAGCCTCGACGATCTTGAGGTCGAGCGCGACGCCGTCACCGACGCCCTTCACCTCGGTCAGGCGCGCAGCCGGCGCGCCCAGCACTTCCGCGAAGGAGCCGAAGCGCTGGATCAGGTCCTTCGCGAGCGGCTTGACGTCGCGCTGCGGGATCGAGCGGAAGAGCAGAAGCTCCAGCAATTCGTAATCCGGCAGCGTCTCCGCGCCTGCTTCCTGGAAGCGGGCGCGCAGGCGGTCGCGATGGCCGTGATAGTGCGGCGTGTCGGCATCGGCGGATGCGGCCGGCGAGGGCGCCTTGCGCGGTCCCTTGCCGATGCCGACGCTCATTTCGCGAGCGGATTGCCGAGGCCGGCGGGGGAGAGCGTGAAGATCTCGCAACCCTGCTCGGTGACGCCGATCTGATGCTCGAACTGCGCGGAGAGCGAGCGGTCGCGGGTCACGGCGGTCCAGCCATCCGAGAGCACTTTCACGCCCGCCTTGCCGAGATTGATCATCGGCTCGATGGTGAAGACCATGCCGGGCTTCAGCAGGACGCCTTCGCCGGGGCTGCCGTAATGGAGGATGTTCGGCGCGTCGTGGAAGAGCTGGCCGATACCGTGGCCGCAGAAATCGCGCACCACCGAGCAACGCTCGCCCTCGGCATAGCGCTGGATGGCGAAGCCGATATCGCCGGTGGTGGCGCCGGCGCGCACCGCCTTGATGCCGCGCTCCAGACTTTCATAGGTGATCTCGATCAGGCGCTCGGCCTTCCGCGAGATTTCGCCGACGCCGTACATGCGGCTGGAATCGCCATGCCAGCCATCGACGATCAGCGTGTAGTCGATATTGACGATGTCGCCCTCGCGCAGCGGCTTGTCGTCGGGAATGCCGTGGCAGACGACATGGTTGATCGAGGTGCAGATCGACTTGGTGTAGCCGCGATAGAACAGCGTCGCCGGATAGGCGCCGTTGTCCATGGCGAACTGGAAGGCGAGATCGTCAAGCCGTTGCGTGGTGACGCCGGGCTTGACGTAGGAGCCGAGCATGTCGAGGCCGGCAGCCGTCAGCCGGCCGGCCTTGTGCATGGCCGCGAAGGCCTCGGGGCCGTGAATCTTGATGGCGGGCTCGCGCGAACGCGAGCGGCCGATGGTGTCTTCGAAGGTCATTGCGCGCGGAAAACTCCTCGCCCTCTTATCTATTGCGTTTGATGGCGCACGCAAGCCGGTTGCCGCGCCGCGGGCAGGTCGATGCCCGCGCTGTCGCATGGGCAGGGATGCATGGGCGGTCGTTGTGCTGACGTTGGGGGAATTGTAACTTTTTTGAGGCAGCTTGCCGCCCGCACCTTTCGTTTGCCCGATTGCTTCTCCTGGACACATGAAAGCGTCTGTCTCTCCGTCGCCCGCCGATCCATCCGACCCGACGCTCAGCGCGCTGGACCAGCTATCGCTGGATCTTGCGATGGCACGTGGCATCGACGAGGTCATGGCGGTCGTGCGCCGCAACGCCCGCGCCCTGATCGGAGCCGACGGCATCAGCTTCATCCTGCGCGACAACGGCCGCTGCTACTATGCCGACGAGGATGCCATCGCGCCGCTCTGGAAGGGTCAGCGCTTCCCGATGGACAGCTGCATCTCCGGCTGGGCGATGCAGCATGCCGAGGTCGTCGTCATCGAGGATATCGACGAGGACGAGCGGATTCCTCACGAGGCCTATCGCCCGACCTTCGTGCGCAGTCTTGTGATGGTGCCGGTCCGGCAGGACGATCCGGTCGCCGCGATCGGCGCTTACTGGGCGCGCCGGCATCGGCCGGCGCCCGAGGTGATCCGGGCGCTCAGGCGCATCGCCAACAGCGCGGCCGTCGCCATGACCAATATCGCGCTGGTGAACTCGCTTTCGACCGCGCTGGAAGAAGCGGAGCGGGCGAAGCAGGCCATCATCCTCGCGATGGCGTCCCTGGCGGAGACGCGCGACAACGAGACGGCCAACCATGTCCGGCGCACCCAGCATTATCTGCGCGTGCTGGCCGAGGGCGCCCGCGAGCGCGGGCTCTTCGCCGAAGTGCTCGACGACGCGACGCTCGACCTGCTGTTCAAGTCGGCGCCCCTGCACGATATCGGCAAGGTCGGCATTCCCGACAGCATCCTGCTGAAGCCCGGCCGGCTCGACGATGACGAGCGGGCGACGATGCAGACCCATGCCGAGCTCGGGCGCATCGCCATCGCCGATGCCGAGCGCCATCTCGGCGGCTCGAGCTCCTTCCTGAGGCTCGCCAAGGAGATCGCCCATACGCATCACGAGCGCTGGGACGGGACGGGCTATCCGCAGGGCCTCGCCGGGGAGGCGATTCCGCTGTCCGGGCGCCTGATGGCGATCGCCGATGTCTACGACGCGCTCGTCACGAAGCGGGTCTACAAGGAGGCGATGACGCATGACGAGGCGGTCGCCGTGGTGATGGGCGAGCGCGGCCGGCAGTTCGACCCCCGGCTCGTCGATGTCTTCGGGGAGATCGCCGCGCGCTTTGGCGAGATCCACGCCCGGTTCGCCGACGGGCGGTGAGGTCGCAACCACGACTGGCGCACAGGCCCGTCGAGGTGTATCAGGCTGGCGCAATGGCCATCATCGAACAGAACCCGGCGGAGGAGCGGCCCTTCGGCACCTTCGCGCCGAAAGCCTATCTCGCCCGCATCATCGCCCGGACGCGCGCGGCCTCGGACAGCTTCCTCGGCCGCAAGATCGCCTATGCGCTGCGGCGCCTCGGCCTGCGCTCGCTCGACGGTGCGCCGGTCGACATCGAGTCGCTCGGCGCCAGGATGCGCCTCTATCCGGACGGCAATGTCTGCGAGAAGCGCGTGCTGTTCACCCCGCAATATTTCGATGCGGTCGAGCGGGAGCTGCTGGCCTCGCGGCTGCGCGACGGCTTCACCTTCATCGATATCGGCGCGAATATCGGCGCCTATTCGCTCTTCGTCGCGGCCCGCGCCGGGCGTGGCGCGCGCATCCTGGCGGTCGAGCCGCAGCCGGAGATATTCGCGCGGCTCTCGTTCAACATCGCGCAGAACCCGTTCGGCACCGTCAAGGCCGTGGCCTGCGCGCTTGCCGACAAGCCGGGCGAATTGACCCTGTTCATCGACCCGACCAATCGCGGCGAGTCGAGCGTCCGTATCCTCAATTCGAGTGCCGGGACCTCGGTCAAGGTGCCGGCCATGACCCTGCTTTCGCTGGTCGAGGGTGAGGGCTATGAGCGCATCGATGCGATCAAGCTCGATGTCGAGGGTGCCGAGGACCTGATTCTGGAGCCGTTCCTGCGCGATGCGCCACAGGCGCTCTGGCCGGAGTTCATCATCATCGAGGATTCGCGCCAGCGCTGGCAGAGCGACCTCGCAGGCCTGCTCGAGCGCAGCGGCTACCAGCTCGTCGCGCAGACGCGGCTCAATCTGGTCTTCGAGCGCAAGCCGGCTTGAGCGCGCGCTCACGGCATGGCCGGGGCACCTGTGCCGGTGCTTGAGCCTGCCGCTGGGAACGCCTAGCTCTTTGGTGCCAGCCAGGAGCGTCCCATGTCCGCGAACGAAGCCAGTTCCTCCGCCACCATCGTCACGGCCGCGATCCTGGTGATCGGCGATGAGATCCTGTCCGGGCGGACCAAGGACAAGAATATCGGCTATATCGCCGAATATCTCACCAATATCGGCGTCGACCTGCGCGAAGTCCGGGTCGTGCCCGATGTTACCGAAGAGATCGTCGCGGCGCTGAACGCGCTGCGCGGCCGCTACACCTATGTGTTCACCACCGGCGGCATCGGGCCGACCCATGACGACATCACGGCCGACGCGGTCGCGGCCGCCTTCGGCGTCACGATCGACCATGATCCCCGTGCCGTCGCGATGCTGTCGGAGCGTTTCTCGCCGGCGGAGCTCAACGAGGCTCGCATGCGGATGGCGCGCATCCCGGCAGGCGCCGATCTGATCGCCAACGCGATCTCCAAGGCGCCGGGCTTCAATATCGGCAATGTCTATGTGATGGCGGGCGTGCCCTCGATCATGCAGGCGATGCTCGATGTCGTCGGGCCGACGCTGCAGACGGGTGCGAAGGTCCTGTCCGACACGGTCCGGGCGGGGCTGCGCGAAGGCGATATCGGCGGGCCGCTTGCGGCGATCGCCAATGCCCATCCGGCGGTCTCGATCGGTTCCTATCCGTTCTGGTCCGAGACCGGTCCTGACACGAATATCGTCGTCAGGTCGCGCGATGCAGAGAAACTGCTTGCAGCGATGGCTGACGTAAAAGCCATGGTTGCTGCAGAGCGGCAGAGGGTCGTGTTCTGAAGCTATAGTATGCAACTTTTGCGATTTTTATACAACTTATAGGGTGATTTATTTTATATCTCTTCCTGATTTGATCTTCATGTAATTTTCTAACGTAAATTCTAATGATATTATATCGGTTTCGATCGAATTTTCTACTAAAAGTTGTATATAAATCTAAGTATCAACCATTCATAAACTGTTCAGTGCGATATTTGCCGGGTGGCCGGATAGCATTCGGCTTCTCCTGCCGCGCTTCCGCGTCGCGGGCATCCAAAACGGCTTTCAGGACGACGCCGGCCCGACCAATCCTCATTGTGCGGGCCGCGCCGAGGGGGATCTCAGATGCCGCTCTTTTCCGGCCTTTTCTCGTCCCGTCATGCTGCGGGACAGCTGGACGCGATCAACCGATCGCAGGCGCGGATCGAGTTTGATCTCAACGGCACGATCCTCGATGCCAACGAGAACTTCCTGTCGGCGATGGGCTACACGCTGGCCGAGGTGAAGGGCCAGCATCACAGCCTGTTCGTGACGCCCGAGGAGAAGGCGAGCCCGGCCTACAAGCAGTTCTGGGCCGATCTCGGCCGGGGCGAGTTCTCGCGTGGGCAATATCTGCGGCTCGGCAAGGGCGGCAAGGAAATCTGGATCCAGGCGAGCTACAACCCGATCCTCGGGGCGGGCGGCAAGCCGGTCGGCGTCATCAAATACGCCTTCGACGTCACTGAGCAGAAGAACCGCCTCGCCGATCTCGAAGGGCAGCGCGCCGCGATCGACAAGGCGCAGGCGGTGATCGAATTCGATCTGACCGGCAAGATCCTGACCGCGAACCAGAACTTCCTGAGCGTGCTCGGCTACTCGCTTCCGGAGATCGTCGGGCAGCATCACCGGATGTTCGTCGATCCGGCCGAGCGCGAGACGCCGGCCTATCGCTCCTTCTGGGAGCGCCTCGGCCATGGCGAATACGATGCCGGCCAGTACCGGCGCATCGGCAAGGGCGGCAAAGAGATCTGGATTCAGGCGAGCTACAACCCGATCCTCGATGCGCAGGGGCGGCCCTACAAGGTCGTCAAGTTCGCCTCCGACATCACCGCGACCTTCAAGGGCAAGCAGCTCGAAGCGGCGGTGAAGGAGACGAGCGCGGTGATCGGGCAGGCCAAGGGCAAGGACCTGACCGGCCGGGTGACGCTCGACGGCAAGAGCGGGGAGGTCGCGACGCTTTGCGCCGGTGTCAACGACCTGCTCGATACGCTGGCCGAGGTGGTCGGCTCCGTGCGCGATATCTCGGCGCGCATCGACGACGCTTCGCTCAAGATCACCTCCGACAGCCAGCAGCTGGCCGAGCGGACGGAGGCCAATGCGGCGAGTCTTCAGGAGACGGCGGCGACGACCGAAGAGCTTGCCGCATCGGTGAAGCACAGCGCCGGCAATTCGAAGATGGCAGTGCAGCTCGGCAACGAGGCGAGCGAGGTCGCGGCGCGCGGCGGAGCCATCGTGACCGAGGCGGTGGCGGCGATGGGGCGGATCGAGCAGGCCTCGTCCGGCATCTCCGAGATCATCTCGATGATCGACGAGATCGCCTTCCAGACCAACCTGCTGGCTTTGAACGCGGCGGTCGAGGCCGCGCGGGCCGGCGATGCCGGGCGCGGTTTCGCGGTGGTGGCGACCGAGGTGCGTGCGCTGGCTGCCCGCTGTAGCGAATCCGCCAATGGTGTCAAAGCGTTGATCGCGAATTCTGCGCAACAGATTCAAGCCGGCGTCGGCCTCGTCAAGGACGCCGGAACGACGCTGGGCGAGATCGTCGGTGCCGCTTCCAAGGTCGCCTCGACCGTCAGCGAGATCTCGCAGGCAACGACGGAACAGGCCAACGGCATCGACGAGATGGCCCGCACCGTCGCGCATATGGACGAGATCACGCAGCAGAACTCGCTGCTGGCCGAGCAGAGTGCCAAGGTCGCCCGCGATCTCCAGCAGGAGACCGCTGCGCTGAGCACGATGGTCTCGGCCTTCCAGCTCGGCGGCGAACGGCACAAGGCGGCGCCGCAACTGGTTCATTCCGCCCCTTCGGCGCCGCGCGCCGCGGCACCGGCGATGCGTGGCCGGCGCGTTGCCGGCGGCGGCACGGCGGATGGCTGGGCCGAATTCTGAGGCGTTTTATCGACGCTGAATTGGGGATGTTCGGCGCGTGCCTCTTGTCAGGCGCGCGCCGATAGGGTTTTCGGTCGGAAACGGCGCGTTTCGCGTCGGGCTAAGTCCGGAGCGCTGTCCATGGCCGAACCGTCCTCGAACAAGGCTTTCCCGGTTTCCTGGGATCAATTCCATCGTGATGCCCGCGCGCTGGCGTGGCGCCTCGCCGAGAAGGGGCCCTTCGAGGCGATGGTCTGCATCACTCGCGGCGGCCTCGTGCCGGCGGCGATCATCTGCCGCGAACTCGGCCTGCGCATGATCGAGACGGTCTGCGTCGCGAGCTATCACGACTACAAGAACCAGACCGAGCTCAAGGTGCTCAAGGACATCGCCCCCAACATCAAGGCGGTGGGCGACGGCAAGGGCAAGGGCGTTCTGGTGGTCGATGATCTCACCGATACCGGCAAGACGGCGCGCGTCGTGCGCGAGATGCTGCCGAACGCGCATTTCGCCACGGTCTATGCCAAGCCGGCCGGCGTGCCGACGGTCGATACCTTCGTGACGGAGGTCAGCCAGGACACCTGGATCTATTTCCCCTGGGACATGGGGCTCTCCTATGTCGAGCCGATCGCCAAGGGGCATCAGGGCTGAGAGACGCGCTCAGCCCACCGAGGGCGAGCGGAACGCGACCAGCATCCCGCCGACGACGATCGCCATGCCGACGATCTCGGTCGGCGAGGGCACTTCCGCCAGCAGCAGGGCGCTGGCGGTGGCGGTCGCGATCGGCACCAGCGGCAGGAACAGCGTCGCCCGGGCCGCGCCCAGCATCTCGACGGTGCGGGCATAGAGATAGAGCGCGACGACGCCGACCAGCACGCCCTGGTAAAGTGCTTGCAGCAGGAGCTCTGCGAAGGGCGCGCGCGCCATATGGATCGGCAGCGCCAAAGCCACGATCACCAGCAGCGGCACCGAGAGGATGCATGAGGCTGCGGTGACCTCGAGCGAATTCGCGTTCCAGCGGCGGGCGAGCAGGCCGAAGATCGCCCAGAGGAAAGCGATCAGCACGAAGAGCAGGTCCCCGATCCAGGCATCGGGCCGCGACGGCGCCATGGCAAGCGCGTCGCGCGAGAAGATGCCGATGCCAAGCACGATGATGCCAAGGCCGATCAGCCGCATCCGCCCGGCGCGCTCGCCGGTGACAAGGAAGATCAGCAGCGCGGTGAAGACGGGGATCAGGCCGGGCGAGATGATCGACGAATGCAGTGCCGGCGCGAAGGAGGCTCCCGCGACGAGGATCAGGCTGTAGAGCGGCCCGATCAGCAGCGCCATCACCCAGGCACGCGGCCAGCCGAGCGAGCCGACCGGAAAGGGGCGCATGTGCCTGAGCGCCCACGGGAGCAGCACGGCGGCAGCGGAAACGAAGCGCAGGATCGTGACATCGGCCGGCGTCAGGTCGATCAGCATCGCGTGTCGCGACACCACCGACTGCACGCCCCAGATCATCGCGGTCAGCAAGCCGCAGAGAATGCCGAGCCATTGAGCGCGGGAGGTCATGAACGGGCGGCTTTCGGCAGGGCGATGCAGGCGGCGGGATGCGTGGCGCTGCTATGCCTTTGCCGCACCCGAGCGGCAACCCGCTGCGGTTGCGCTGCCGGGATGCTTCCAAGGCAGGTTGAACGCCTCTGGAGCCTGTTCAGCCGCTCGCGATGCCGTCGCCGGCCAGCAGCTTCTCCGCGTGGTTGCGGATATCCTGCGGCCATGACCGGCTGTGCTCGGCGAAGCGCTCGCGTTCTCCCGCGAACAGGGCACGCGAGGCTTCCTCGAAACCCGCACGGTCGCCCGCCATCGTCGCGATGAAGGCGTAAGCGCGTTCCTGCGCCGCTCGCGTCAGGCTGCGGCCGCCATCGGCCTTGCGGGCTTCGTCGACGAGCCGCCGCAGTGCCTGCGAGGCGCCGCCCGGCTGCAGGGCGAGCCAGTCCCAGTGGCGTGGCAGCAGGGTCACCTCGCGGGCGACGACGCCGAGCTTCGGCCGGCCGCGTCCGCGCGGCGCGTCATCGGCTGTTTCTGGCGCTGCTCCTGTCGGAGGTGCGTAGCGCGCGGCGATCTCGGCGTCGCTGCCGCGCAGGTCGAGATCGACGACCTTTCCGGTCTCGTCCTCAAAGACGAGGATAGTGGCCTCGGGGCTCGTGGCGAGTGCCGCCTTCACCGCGAGCGCGACGGTCGCCAGCGGGCCGCTGGAGAGGCGGGTGGTGTCGTGAAAGGCGATGCTGGGCCTGAATGCGATGTCGGACATGAACGCTCCTTGATGATGCGCTTATTATCCGGGTGATTTGGTTAGATCAATATGGCCCGGGTAAAATTTAACCGGCCGCTCGCCAAAGCTTCCTGCTTGCAGCTGCGAGAATCCGATGCTGCAATGCAGCGTGATTTCGGTTGCGCCCGCATGCTCGTCGGGCTGGCCGGCAGAGGGAGATGGGATCATGGCCGTGACGATCGCGACGGAAGATCATTTGTCCCCTGATGTCGCCGCTCTTGCCGAGGAACTGCTGGCCCGCGTCGAGGCGGCGCGCAGCGATTCCCGCGACGACCCGTTCGGCAATCCGGTGCTGAGCGTCACGCTCTGGCTGACGCGGTTGATGGATCGCGGCGAGCTGGACATGGGCGCCGCTTCGGCGCTGGTGCGCCGGCTTGGGTGCGAGGCCTTGCATCAGCGCGCCGGCAGGGTCGCGCGCTATGTCGGGCTCCAGAATGACGAAGCCGCTGTTTTCACGGCGCTCGCGGAAGAGGCGGCGAGGGAGGCCACGTCCTTCGATGCGTTTCGGCAGGCGGCGGAGCGGGCACGCTTCGCGGCCGTGTTCACCGCGCATCCGACTTTCGGCATGGCGCGGCAGCTCTGCCATGCGCTGGCCGATCTCGCTTCCGGCGGCTCGGCCGGGAAGGCGGCCGTCGCCGATGGCGCTCTCAGCTTCCGCCCCGATGGGCGGATCACCTTGCAGGACGAGTTCGAGCAGGCGCGCTATGCGGTGCGCCATGCCCGCGATGCGATCGACCGGCTGAACGCGGCCTTCTTCGCCGTCGCTCGCGAGCGCTGGCCGGAGCAGTGGACCGGGCTTGCGCCAAAGCCGGTCACGCTCGCCTCCTGGGTCGGCTGCGACACGGATGGACGCACCGATATCGGCTGGTGGGACACGCTGCGCTATCGATTGGAATCGAAGAGCGGGCAGTTCGCGCGCATCCTCGAAAAGCTGCCGCAGGACCCGGCCGCGGCGGCGGTACGCCGGCTGGTGAGCGAGGCGCTGGCAGCCGTCGAGCGGCAGCTCGCTCTGGCGCCCCCGATCGGCACGCAGCCCTCCTTGCAAGCCCTGCAGGCTTTCGCGCTGTCGCTGGTGCAGGAGCGCGAGACGGCTATACCGGAAGCCTCTCGCCTCATCGCGGCGCTCGACGCCGCTTTGGTTGATGCCGCCGGTGAAGAAGCGCGGCTCGCTCTCGCGCTGATCCGGGCCGGCTGCCTCGCGCATGGCGTCTCGATCGCGCTGCCGCATTTCCGGCTCAACGCCTCGCAGCTCCACAATGCCTTGCGGGCGACGATCCCGCTGGAGGAGGAGCCGGGCCAGCCGGCGCAGCGGCGCGCCTTCCTCGCCGCCGCCAATACGGCGCTCGACAAGGTCGAGGCGATCACGGTCGATTTCGGGGCGTTGGCGGCGGAGCGGGCCTCGGCCGCGCGGATGATGATGACGATCGCGCAGATCGTGAAGCATGTCGACGGCTCGAAGCCCGTGCGCTTCCTGATCGCGGAAACCGAGACCGGCTATACGCTGCTCTGCGCGCTCTGGCTCGCCAGCCGTTTCGGCATCGCCGATCGGGTCGAGATCTCGCCGCTGTTCGAGACCTCGGATGCGCTGGAGCAGGGGCCGCGCATCATCGACGAGGCGCTGCGCAGCCCGCATTTCCGCGACTATCTCAAGCGCCACGGGCGGCTGTGCATCCAGTTCGGCTATTCGGATTCCGGGCGCTATATCGGGCAAGTCGCCTCCACCTTCTGGGTCGAGCGCCTGCGCATCCGCATCGCCGAATTGCTGGGGCGTTACGAGCTGGCCGATGTCGAGCTGGTGATCTTCGACACCCATGGCGAGTCGGTCGGGCGCGGCGCCCATCCCGACAGCCTGTCGGACCGGCTGGCCTATCTCGATCCCGCCTATGCGCGGCAGGCCTTCGCGCGGGCCGGCATAAGGACGGTGCGGGAGACCAGCTTCCAGGGCAGCGACGGCTATCTGCTGTTCGGCACGCCGCAGCTCGCCGGCGCCACGGTTGGACGGATCGCCGAGGCGGTGTTCGCATCGCCCAAGGCGGCCGAGGACCCGATCTATGACGAGCCGGATTTCGCCACCGAGTTCTTCCAGACCGTACGCGAAGAGATGAACGAGCTGGTCGACGATCCCGGCTATGCCGCGCTGATCGGCACGTTCGGCCCCTCGCTGCTGGACAAGACCGGCTCCCGCCCGGCGGCGCGCCAGTCGGAAGGGGCGGGGCCGACGCGCATCCGCCATCCTCGTGAACTCCGTGCCATCCCCAACAACGCCATCCTCCAGCAGCTCGGCTGGATGGCGAACAGCATGCATGGCGTCGGCCATGCCGCCTCGCGCGCGCCGGACCTGTTCCGCACCATGCGCGAGCGCTCGGAGCGCTTCGACCGCGCCTATCGCCTCGCGGCCTATGCGATGGCACATAGCGATCTCGACGTGCTGCGCGCCTATCTCGACACGCTCGATCCCGGCAGCTGGTTCGACCGGGCGCGGCGGACCGTGAAAGAGGGGCGGCGCGAGGAACTGCTGGTCGTCGCGGAAGCGCTCTCGCGGCTGGAGCTGGCGCCGGCGCTGCGGCGCCTGTTCTGGCGGCTTTCGGCCGATGCGCTGAAGCTCAAGGTCGCGGCCGACGATGTGCCGCAAATGTCGGCGCGGCTCGTGGCTTTGCATGCGCTGAGGCTCGCCGCGATGCATCGTATCTGGCTGTCCTTCGCCCATATCCCGGATTTCCGGCCGCATGCCGGCCTGACCCGCGATGCCCTGATCGAGCGGCTGTTGCGCCTCGACGTGCCGGCTTCGCTGGCGCTGCTGGCCGAAATCTTCCCGCGCGATCCCGACCCGACCATCGGCCTCGATTTCGGCGAGCCGCCGGGACCGCGCGAGGGCGGCACCTACGAGGCCCTGCATCGCGATGTCTTCGCACCGATGCTGGGGCTGTTCGCGCTGATCCGCGAGATTTCCGGCGCGATCCAGCACGAGATCGGCGCGTTCGGCTGACGGGCGTTCGGGATCGGCGTTGAAACCCGCGCCGATCTCACTAGTTTGGCCGGCAGGGGAAATGCCGACCGGGGAGACGCGCCAGACATGGCCGCCACCAGCTTCGACGCCGCGGGCGCGCGGATCACGCTCTTTCGCGCGCTGCTTCAGACCATCGCCCGCCACGGCAAGGGCCGCATCGCGCTCGAAGACCCGGAGCGCCAGCCGATCACCTATGGCCGGCTCGTGCTCGGCGCGCTGGTGCTGGGGCGCAAGCTCGCGGCCCTGACGGCACAGAGGGAGCAGGTCGGCGTGCTGCTGCCGAACATGCAGGGCATGGCGGTGACGCTGTTCTCGCTTTTCGCCTATGGGCGCGTGCCGGCGCTGCTGAACTTCACGGCCGGCGTCCGCAACCTGCGCGCGGCGGCGGAGCTGGCGCAGCTCAAGACCATCGTCACCTCGCGCCGCTTCGTCGACCAGGGCAAGCTCGACGATGAGATCGCGGCCTTGGGCGAGGGGCGGCGCGTCATCTATCTCGAAGATATCCGCAAGCAGATCACCAGCTTCGACAAGGCGCTGGGCGCCTTGCAGAGCCTCGCGCCGGGGCTGGTCCATCGCGCGTTCGAGGTGCAGCCCGATGACACCGCCGTGATCCTCTTCACCTCGGGCACCGAGGGCAAGCCGAAGGGCGTGGCGCTGAGCCATGCCAATATCGTCTCGAATGCCAGGCAGGTCTTCGCCCATGCGGCCGGGGCGATCTCCGAGCGGGACGTGTTCATGAACCCGCTGCCGGCCTTCCACTCCTTCGGGCTGACGGCCGGGCTGATGGTGCCGCTGCTGCACGGCATGAAGGTCGTGCTCTATCCGAGCCCGCTGCATTACAAGCAGGTGCCGAAGCTGATCGGCGACATGAAGGCGACCTTCCTGCTCGCCACCGACACGTTTTTGCAAGGGTACGCGCGCGCTGCAGAAAAGGACGATCTCGGCAGCGTGCGCTATGTCGTGGCCGGGGCCGAGCGCGTGAAGGCCGAGACCAAGCGGATGTGGGAGCCCTACGGCACTACGATCCTCGAAGGCTATGGCTGTACGGAATGTTCGCCGGTGCTCGCCGTCAACACGCCGGCCGCGATCCGCGAAGGCACGGTCGGCAAGCTCTTGCCCGGCATCGAGGCGAAGCTGGAGCCGGTCGAGGGCATCCACGAGGGCGGGCGGCTCACCGTGCGCGGGCCCAACGTCATGGCCGGCTATCTCGACCCTGACCAGCCGGGCCGGATCATTCCGCCGGAAGGCGGCTGGCACGATACCGGCGATATCGTCGTGATCGAAGATGGGTTCGTGGCGATCCGCGGCCGGGCCAAGCGCTTCGCCAAGCTCGGCGGCGAGATGGTCTCGCTCGCGGCGGTCGAGACCATGGTCGCCAAGGTCTGGCCGGACCAGAACCATGTCGTCGTGGCGCTGCCCGATCCGCGCAAGGGCGAGCAACTCGTCCTCGTCACCGAGACGCCGCATGCCGACCGCGCCGCGCTGCAGGAGGCGGCCAAGGAGCAGGGCTTCCCGGAATTGTGGGTGCCGCGCGCCATCCTGGTGACGCAGGCCATCCCCGTGCTCGGCAACGGCAAGATCGACTATGGCTCGACGCGGGAGCTCGCGGCCTCGCGGCGGTCGCTGCTGTGAGCGCGGCTCGCTGCGGTAAAGCCACAATTGTAATTCTATTACGCCGCATGATGATTCCGGCTTCCGCTCTGGCGCTGCTGCGCGTCGCCGCCCTCGCACCTGCCCTGTCGCTCACAGGACCTTCCGATCTCGCGGCGCAGGCGCCGGGCGCGTTCTATGTGCGCCGCGACGAATGCATCGAGGCGGGCAAGCTGACGGCCGAGCAATGCGAATTCGCCTATCGCAATGCCCGCGCCGAGTTCGAGCAGGCAGCGCCGCGCTATGGTTCGCGTGCGGCCTGCGAGCGCAGCCACAAGCGCTGCGGCGCGCAGATGATCTCGGCCGGCGGCTGGGAATCCTTCGGCAAGGGTGGGGCGAGCTACGTGCCGCGCTTCGTCGGCGTGCGCGTGACCGGCGAGGGCGCGGCACTTCGGGCGCTGCCGGTGGTCGAGGGCACGGCCAAGGTCGCCTTCGCGGGACGGCCGGTGACGGAACTGCAGGACAAGGTCGCCGGGCGGCGAGGCATCATCGGGCAGGCCAGCAGCGCCGGCCGCGGCGCGCATGGGCAAGCCGGGCAGGGCTCCGCTCCTTATGTCAAGCGCGGCGACCGCGACGACACGGTGCGCGTGCCGATGGAGGAGAAGGCCATCGGCTCGGATGTGAAGCCCGGGCTCTATGTCGATCCCGACGGGGTCGAGTGGTACAAGCCCGCCCGCAGGCACTGAGTATTCTCGGAGGCTTGCGCCGGCTGCGCCCGCCCGCTATCGCTGTGCCGCCTGCGGACGTGGCGAAACTGGTAGACGCACGAGACTTAAAAGGAGTTCTGTGACCTATCCGGTTCCGAACAGCCCTTAAGACCGTCCGCTAAAACCCTTTGGAACCTCGGCTTTTTGCCGGGGTTTCTTTTTGTCTGTGGCTATCCGATATCGGACAGGAGACTTGGTGACACCGTCACAAGCTCCGCCACCGTGACATGCGCCCCCTGAAAGCCCGCCCGGCGAGCCCCTTCGTGTCACCGCAAGGGAGCCCCTGTGCCCGCGCCTCGGCCGATTAGGGACCACCCTAAGCCCGCAGCACTCCTGCCTCACAAACCTGAAGAGAGAGCGCAATTGACTGCCCATTCCATCGCGTCCCTACACCCCCTCTACGAGCAGCAGCTCGCCCTTGAGGAGGAGATGATCGGCAACGGTAAGAAGCGGTTCTTCGCCGCTGTCGAGAAGGCCAAGAAGCAGACGAACGAGGCCGGGACCGGATACGGAGCCCTCCTCATGAAGCGCCTGATCGACCCGATCACGGCCGGTATCGAGGCGTTTATCGAAGAGGCCGGCTCTGGCCGGGCAGGCCCGAAGCATAGGGCTCTCGCCTATATCCAGCTCTTGGAGCCGGAGGTCGTTTCCTATCTCGCCCTCAAGAGCCTTCTGGACACCATCTCCCGGCGCTCGACCATCCAGAGGGCAGCCCTGCGGATCGCCAACGCCTTGCAGGATGAAGTCCTGATGTCCCGCTACAAGCAGGCGAACAAGAAGGAACACGGGCGCACGATGGAGCACCTGAAGGAGAGCACCAGCACCCGCCACAAGCGGACGGTCGCTCGCCTCATGGCGAAGAACAAGGCCGGCGTGACTGTCGAGTGGAGCGACACCGACAAGGTCCTCCTCGGGACCAAGCTCTGCGAGATTATCCGTGCGACGACCGGGCTCATCGCCATGGAGCGGGATACGGTCGCCGCTAACGACACGCCGATCTTCGTGCAGGCCACCGAGGACACCCTCGCGTGGATCGGGAAGGCCAGTGACGCCCTGTCGCTGATGTCCCCTGCCTACGTCCCCACGATCATCCCTCCAAAGCCTTGGACCTCGCCTACGTCGGGCGGCTATTGGTCCCCGGATGTGAAGCGGGTGACCTTCGTCAAGACGCGGAACAAGGCGTATCTGGAGGAGCTGGAGGGCGCGAACCCGCTGGCCGTGTACGCCTCCGTCAACGCGATGCAGGAGACCCCTTGGCGGATCAATGCGCCCGTTCTGGAGGCCCTTCAGGACGCTTGGGAGCTGGACCTGAAGATCAAGGGGTTCCCGCAGGCGGAGAAGCTGGAAGCCCCGGAGAAGCCTCACGACATCGAGACCAACAAGAAGGCCCTGAAGCGCTGGAAGAAGAAGCAGGCGAAGGCTCACAAGGCCGAGCGCAAGCGTAAGTCCAAGCGCATCCAGCTCTCCCGCACGCTCGACCTCGCCGTCCGTTTCAGCCAGTACCCGGCGATCTACTTCCCGCACTCTCTGGACTTCCGGGGGCGGGCCTACGCGATCCCCATGTTCCTCAATCCGCAGGGTCCGGACGCCACCAAGGCCCTCCTGACGTTTGCCGAGGGGAAGCCTATCGGCAACGGGGTCGCTGCGGGATGGCTTGCTGTCCACGGCGCGAACACCTTCGGGAACGACAAGGTGGACCTTGAGGAGCGCGTGGAGTGGACCGAGAAAAACACTGCCACCATCCTCGCGGTCGCGGCTGATCCCTTCGGGGACGCTTTCGAGTTCTGGTCCAAGGCTGACAAGCCGTGGCAGTTCCTTGCCTTCTGTTTCGAATGGGCCGGCTACCAGCGCGAGGGCTTCGCCTTCGTCTCGTGCCTGCCTATCGGAATGGACGGCTCGTGCAACGGCCTCCAGCATTACAGCGCAGCCCTTCGGGACCCTGTCGGCGGCGCGGCGGTCAACCTCGTGCCCAGCTCCACACCCTCGGATATCTACGCCGAGGTCGCCAAGGTGACGTTACGTTATGTAGAGGCTTTCGCTCGCCCTGAGCTATCCGCTATCGAACAACCTGACGTGGCTTCACTTTTCGCGAAGGCGGCGAAGGTGTGGGAGGAGATGGGCATCGATCCGCAGGCAACGGCGGAACGCTGGCTCGGCTTCGGCCTGTCCCGCAAGGTGACCAAGCGGCCGGTCATGACGCTGCCCTACGGCTCGACGCAGTTCTCTTGCCGGGAGTTCATTGAGGACGCTGTCCGGGAGCTGATCGAGGAGGAGGGCAAGGTCAACACGTTCGCCTCGCTCGTCCTGATCGAAGGCGAGGAAGAGGAGGACGAGGGCCTCTTCAAGGCGTCCCTCTGGCTCCAGCCGTTGGTCTGGCATGCCATCGGCGAGGTCGTCCAGGCTGCCCGCATCGGCATGGACTGGCTGAAGGAATGTGCGAAGCTCGCGGCTGCCGAGGGCCTGCCCATCTACTGGCGCACGGCCGATGGCTTCCCGGTCATGCAGGCGTACCCGGAGACCAACTCTCGCCGGGTGAAGACGCACATCGACGGGCAGATGGTCCGCCTCTCCATCCGTGAGGAGCTGGAGACCATCGACAAGCGGTCCCAGCAGCAGGGTATCGCCCCGAATTGGGTTCACTCTCAAGACGCGACGGCGCTCCGCATGTTCGTCAACCTCGCGCGGGAGAACGGCATCCGCCACTTCGCCCTCGTGCACGACAGTTACGGGACTGTCGCGGCCGACGTGGACATGATGGGGTCCTGCCTCCGTCGCGCGTTCGTCCGCCTGTACACCGACTTCGACCCCCTCGCGGAGTTCCGCGTCGATATCGCCATGCTCCTCTCGGAGGAGGCGGTTGCGAAGCTTCCCGCCGTGCCCCCGAAGGGCACCTTGGATGTCTCCCTCGTGGAGCTGTCCGACTTTTTCTTTGCCTAGAGCTATCCGATATCGGACAGCCTCTCGATTAGGGACCACCTTCACCTTCCCAAACCTCGGAGAACGAGATGACGCCTCGCACCTACTACGAACTAGACCCCGGCATTCGCGTGCAGTTGCGAGAAGGACAGCTCGTCATCTCGCAGGATAAGAGCCGGGCTAAATCCGCGCGGGACTCAACCCACTACGTCAACCTGAAGAACATGGACCAACTGCGAGAGCTTCTCTCTGCAATCCTGGCCCTTGTTCCGGAGTGTGAAGGCGTAGTGAACCTATGAGCCGCCTCTACACATGCCGATGGGAGATATGGCGCGGTCCCTCCCTAAACGACGGCAGTGGTGCGAGACCTTGGTACTTGTTCCGAACGCCTGTCTCCTACGGTCGCCAGCTTATCTCGCGCCACCGCACCAAGGCTGAGGCTATCGCCGCAGCCCGGCCTCAAGTGAGGGAGCACGATAGCTTCGTGCAAATCATCGACATCCCTCTGAGCGATTAGGGACCACCTTCACCTACCCAAACCTTGAAGCCCCGCAGCATCTCGCTCGGGGCTTTCTTGCGTTCGGCGATTAGGGACCACCTTCACCTACCCAAACCGAGAGGCACAACATGAAGCCCCGCATCATCATGCGGATCGGCGCCGCTTACGACGAGGTCGTCATCGACGGCCATACGTTCGACCGCTCCGGTCTCAACCGCAATCAGCGACACGCCTTCGCGGCGCTTGTCGTGGAACACCTCTTCCCCGGCCGCGCCAAGGAAGCGCCTCGCCGTCCGAAGGGGCCCCGCAAGGGAGGCCGCAAGTGACGATGGAGGAATACGAGCGCGAGTTCCTGATCGCCTTCTATCGTCAGGTGCATATCGAGGCGCTCACCATCCCGCACCTCCCGCTGGCCTATGCCGCTCTGTCGGCAGCCGTCGAGTTGGAGCGCAGCCGATGAAGGGCAAGCAGCTCTACGAACGCCTCATCAACGTCCCGCGTGTCGATACGGCAGCGGCCACGTTCCACATCCTACACAACGGGCAGGACTTCCCGGCTCCGGTCCAACTCACCAGCGGCGCCATCTACTTCCTCTTGCTCTGCGACCACTACCGCATCGCTCCGCAGGAAGCCTTCACCATCGCGAAGAACCTCATGAACGAACACGATGGCGCCCTCGCCACCGAGTTTGAGGCGATCCGCATGTACCTTCGCGAGGAGACCTGATGGTCGCAGTCCTCGTGATCGTGGCGACGATCTTCGGCCAGCCGGCGATCCGCTACAAAATCGTTCCGCCTGCCGTGTGCGACATGATCGGACACAGGGAGGCCGAGCGCGACGCTCAACTCCCCGGAGTTGATACCGTCACATGGCGGTGCATCAGCACTCCCGGTCCTTCCGACGAGAAGGGCGCGTGAAGTGACTTCAGATCACCGCGACGTTCCCGCCCTGACTACCGCCATCTCCCTTTGGAGAGCCGGTCGGGCAATCCCGCTGACGCTCTACGCCACCCTCCGCGAGGAGGGCTATGACGTGCCGAGCCTTGAGCGGTTCCACCGAAACCAGAAGCACGTCCCCAAGCGCATGCTTTCGCATGAGCAGGACGAGGCCCTTTCCAAGGAACTCTGAGATGAAGCCTGAGAACGACAACATCATCCCGCCCGTGGCCTTCTCGGTCCACATGAGCGGGGAACACTTCACGACCGTCAAGGATGTCTTGGGGCAAATGCTCCCGGCGAGCCTCGGCCTCGGCGCTGCAATCTCCGCAGCACAACTCGGGGTAACCGTGGAGATTATCACCGACAGCGAAGCGTTCGCTGCCGACATCCGGACCAAGTGCCCGGAGGTCACGCATCCCTCGCTGACGGTGAAGGTGGGTTCGGTCTCAGGTCCTCCCCTCGAAACCTGAAGACACATGGCAGAAGCCCGCAAGAAAAACCCGCAGTTCACCACCGACCCCGGCACCTTCGTTTGGCCCAAGCTCTTTGAGCCGGACTTCAAATGGAAGGAAGCCGGGGAGTTCTCCGTCAAGTTCCGACAGGAGAGCGCCAAGGCCCAGGCTCTTCTCAAGAAGCTGAAGCCCCTCCACGACGACGCGATCAAGGAAGGCAAGGCTGCCTATGCGGCCCTCCCGAAGGCGTCCCGCGTGAAGCTCGATGCTAAGGGCGGGTTCACCGCCAATCCCCTCTACTCGGATGTCTACGACGAGAACGAGGAAGAGACCGGCGAGATCGAGATCAAGTTCACGATGACGCATGAGATCACGTCGAAGAAGACCGGCAAGACTTTCAAGAAGTACCCGGCCGTGTTCGATGCGAAGGGCAAGCCCATCGTCAAAAAGATCGACATCGGCTCCGGCACTCTCGGCAAGGTGACCTTCGAAGTCGCCCCCTATTTCATCCCCGGCACTGGCGCGGCGGGCCTCAGCCTCCGCCTTCAGGCCGCTCAGATCATCGACCTCGTTGCCTTCGGCCAGCGTTCCGCCAGCCAGTACGGCTTCGGCGAAGAGGATGGCTACTCCGCCTCCGACGAAGACGAGACCGAAGAGGACACCAGCGAGACGAGCGATGAGGCCGACACGTCGGACTCCGGCGAAGACGACTTCTGATCCCGGCTTAGAGCACGGCTTCCGCTCCGGCTTGGAAGATAAGATCGCCGCTCAGCTCAGGCGTGCCGGTATCCCGGTCGAGTACGAGAGCGAGGTCATCCTCTACACCAAGCCGGAGAAGCCTTCGCGCTACACCCCGGACTTCCCGCTTCCCAACGGCATCATCATCGAGACCAAGGGGCGGTTCGTCACGGCGGATCGGCAGAAGCATCTCCTCATCAAGGCGCAGCATCCCGACAAGGATATCCGCTTCGTCTTCAGCAACTCCAGAGCCCGCATCTCCAAGCAGTCTCCGACCACCTACGCAATGTGGTGCGAAAAGCACGGCTTCAAGTACGCGGACAAGACCATTCCCCCGGAATGGCTCAGCGAATGAGAGACATCACCCATATCGTGATCCACTGCACCGCCACCCCGGCAGGTCGTGAGGTCACGATCAAGGAAATCGACACATGGCACCGGCAGGCCGGCTTCGCCAAGATCGGTTACCACTACGTCATTCACCTCGACGGCTCCGTTTCCAAGGGCCGGCCGGAGGAGGAGGTCGGCGCTCACGTCTCCGGCCATAACGCGACAACCATCGGCATCTCGTATGTCGGCGGTGTAGACGCGAACGACGTGAACAATGTGTTTCGGCGTGCAAGTTTGACCCCTTGAGGCGGGGGATCGGCGTCCAACTTTGACCCCCTTGAGCCGGTTTCGGTGAGACTGTCCGTTCTGGTTTCAGACGGGCGGG
>NZ_JBBCUM010000029.1:0-26371 GCF_037147855.1 Allobosea sp. MMO-172
GCCCGCAACGCCAGGAGAAAGCCCTCTTGCTGCCGACCCTATCCAGACCGGGCGCCGAGTAAGGGACAGGACAAACGTCCACGATGAAGGGAGTGACGCCAACAATACTCCAGATGGCCTGACGGTGTCGGAGGAGGCCGTGCGGCAGGCGGCGGAGGATGTGCCGCTGGGGCAGCGGCCCGAGGGCCCTATCGAGCCTGTACCGGTGTTCGACAGAGCGGGCCTGCCGCCGAAGGTCTGAAGGGCGAGAGTCTCTCGGCGACCCGGTTGGCAAACCAGCAAAGCGTGCGTCCGGGAGATGGAGCAAGTCTCATGATGATCGAGAACGAAGACCAATATCAGGAGGCCGTCGCGCGATTGAAGTCGATCGCCGAACTTCCCGACGAGGAGCGGGACGAAGGCGCCTTCCTCGACCTTTCAGCCGCAATGGTGGCGTACGAAACCAATGTGGCCACGCCTGCCGCGCAGTAGGAGGCACAGGTGTTCTCATTCCTCACACCAACGGAAGCAGTCGATATAGACCCCAAGCGGGCAATTGTTCGATGCGTCGATGACTACGAACGAGCGACGCAGCGAGTCCTCGAGCTCGGGAACCCGGAAGCAGGTACTCCCGAGGAGATTGAGCTGATCGGTCTGATCGAGGCGATAGAGAAGTGGGAAGCCCGCCATGATGACGTGGAGGGCTGGGAGTAAAGCAAGCTTCCCCCAGTCGGCTCCGGAAAGCCCGCCTGCGCTCGGCGCTTTTGCGTTCAAGCCCAACCTATAAGTGCTGGCGTAGGAATGCTTGCGTTCTCTCTATCGCGTCGGGCCAGGTCGAGATAGAAAGCCCGTGTCCTTCACCCGGATACATGTGGCTTTCGACATGGCCCCCATTGCTGGTGATCAACCTTGCAATAGCCCCAGCGTTCGACACCGGTACGACGCGGTCGGCATCCCCGTGCAGAACAAGCGTCGGGGGCAATGATGCCCTCTCCAATCCAGGCGGGAGGAAGCCGAAGAAGTCGACAATGGCCTTGATCCTGCTATCGCGAGCAGCAAGTGCCAAAGCCAACGCTCCGCCTAGAGAAAAGCCGACAACGGCGAACCGATCCTGCCTTTCGATCTTTATGCCCTCGATTGCTTCGAGCCAGATCGGGAACTTGCTCTTGATCTCACCATAGCGGGCTCGACGATCACCCGTCGCCTCGAAGTACCGAGGTAGCCAGACGTTGTAGCCGGCAGCGGCGATCAAATTCGCGGCGAATTCATATCGACCGCTGTTGGTCAAACCATCCGATCCGTAGAGAAGCATCACGCTGCGCCCAGGCCCCCTCGGACCGATGCGATCGACTGCGATGCTTGCGTGAGCCGGGCGAGCAACGATTGCCGCGCTTGCGCCTGCCACAAAATGCCGTCTGTCCATTATTCGGCCGCCTCGGACCATCGCTCTTTTGCCTCAGCGGCCGGGACGATCAGCTTGATGGTGTCGCCCTCGATGCCGATGACGAGTCCCAGGTCGATAAAATGGTGGGCGCCCCCCGACTCTAGATCGTTCTTCTTGAGCTTGATGAGCTGGCCGCTGAGAGCGTCGACCGTACCGACGTGGCCCCCGTCGGATCCGATTACGCGCTGGCCTTCCTTCAATTGCTCGACGAACATCATTGCTGGATCTCCTTCCTGAGCTTGTTCAGACGGCAACGGAGCGTTGGCCAAACATGTTCCACCAGCCCGAGGAACTCGCTCCCAGATCATTCATCGTAAAAGCCCGTCTGCAGCGAACTCCGCCCAGCCATCCAACTGAGTTTCCGGAAGTTCTTCCGAAGAGGGCAAGGCCGCCTTTGGCTTCGCCGCTCCTTTGCCGGCACGCGTCAAGGCGGCCTTTCCGGCTGCGCGGCGGCGGTTCTCGGCAAGCGCCACCGCATCCTCTTCGCGCCAGATTTCAGTCAGGTCGTTATTGAGAATGTGCTCGATATGCGCTGGTTCGAAGACGTGAAACGTCACTGCTTTCGCCCGTCCGCGTAGCTTCACGGTACGAGTTCCCGCGCTTTGGAGGCGGCCATCGCTCATCCATTTGTGCCGCTCGCGGGAAGACATGGATAGGATGTCTTCCGCTTCGCTTGGGAGTACTGGAAGCGCACACAGTCCACCAACGGCATCAGCAATTGCTGCAGCGGCCTCCTTGAATTCATCCTGCGAGGCGTCCGGCATGCGTAGAACAGCCATTCCCGCTTCGACCGTCAGGGACTTCCTTGCCGCCCACGGCAGCTTCCTTCGAAGCTCGCGCTCGATGCCCTTGGCCCGAACAGAAGACCCAAGGGTCGAATTTGATTGTAGCGGCCACTCGTCGATCAGTTCCGGCATGCAACACACGACGATTGTTCACCTCTCATAGCTATCTACGGGAACGGCGCGCTGCGAGGTTGTGTTCCTGCCCCTGCCGACCACACGCGACCGCCCCGTTGCTCCTGACTTGTACCGACGGGCCGGAATGCTGATCTGCTGTTCATGCTCAATCAACGCGTCCGGGTGATCGACCTCGAGACCGCCGGAGACGGCCCCCATGATGTCTGCGAGGTTGGATGGCAGGACGTTTCGCTCGCATCGGACGGCCGCTGGGAGGTTACCGAGGAGCGAGGTTCGTGCTTGGTGAGTCCTGGCCGGCCAATCTCCGCCGATACGATGGCAGTGCATCATATTCGCGATGAAGACGTAGCTGGCTCGCCCTATTGGAAGGATGTTGCGCCTGCGATCCTTAACCCCAAAGGGGGCGTCCTGGCCCTCGCCGCCCACCGGGCGGCATTTGAGCAGCGCTATTGCCGGCCGCGGCTCACAGCGGGTGCGCAATGGATCTGCACCTGGAAGTGCGCCTTGCGTCTCTGGCCGGAACTGCCACGGTTTTCGAACCAGATGCTACGCTACCAACGAAAGCCTGAAGGGCTGATACACGAGATTGGGCTGCCCGCCCATCGTGCGATGCCCGATGCATACGTGACCGCGCACCATCTGCGTGACATGTTGAATGAGGCATCGCTGGAGCAACTACTGCTATGGAGCCGTGAGCCAGGGCTATTGCCCCGTGTGCCGGCCGGCGCCTACCGCGGCAAGGGATGGGACCAGGTGGACATATTGGCTTTACGGGTATTTGCGGAGGAAAGGGACAGCGACGTCCGATACTCTGCCAGGGTCGAGCTCAATCGGCGCGGCCAACGCGAGGCTCTTGCGACTAAGCACCCTCAGCAACCGAAGCTCTTATAGCGAGCGGCGATTCCGCCTCATCGAGAACTTCGTCGCGCTGTCAGCCGGATCAAGAAACACGAAGGCGATGCCAGTGATCCTGACGACTCCGGAGAAATGCGAGACTTGGATGACGGCGCCGTGGGAGCAGGCAAAGGTGCTGCAGCGCCCGCTACCCGACGGCTCGCTCGACATCGTCGCCCGCGGCGTGAAGAAGGACGGCGACGGCGGCGAGGCGGAACTGCCCGCGCAAGCCTCGCTGCTCTGAACGCGTTAGCAGCGGCAACA
The DNA here is from genome assembly GCF_037147855.1 of Allobosea sp. MMO-172. Taxonomy (NCBI): domain Bacteria; kingdom Pseudomonadati; phylum Pseudomonadota; class Alphaproteobacteria; order Hyphomicrobiales; family Alloboseaceae; genus Allobosea; species Allobosea sp. MMO-172. The sequence continues at coordinate 3,502 of NZ_JBBCUM010000029.1, forward strand.
GCAGGTTTGAGAGCATTGCGTTAAGTCGGATTGACGACAATCTCCGCAACGCTCGGAGCTCAGAATGGCCGACACAACCATCGAATGGACTGACGCGACATGGAACCCTGTGGCCGGGTGCTCAATCGTCACGGCTGGCTGCACTAATTGTTACGCCATGCGGATGGCCGCCCGTCTGGAAGCGATGGGAGTTGAAAAGTACCGCGGCCTGACGCGTGAAAGTGGCGGGCGCCGGGTTTGGACCGGCCGGCTTTTTCTGGACGAGGCTGCCCTAGCGATCCCCGCCCAATGGAAGAAGCCGCGACGCATTTTCGTAAACAGCATGTCGGATCTCTTTCATGAAGATGTCCCGATCGAGTTCATCGCGAAGGTGTGGCACGCAATGGCTGCGACCCCGCAACACACCTTTCAGATACTGACCAAGCGCCCGGAGCGTATGGCTGCGGTTCTATCCGCTCCGAACTTCCGAGCGTTGCCCAACGTTTGGCTTGGGACGAGCGTTGAGGACGCGCGGGTGCTTTCCCGTCTCGATGATCTCAGGCGCGTGCCCGCCGCAGTGCGCTTCGTCTCCTTCGAGCCGCTGATCGGCTCGGTCGCTAACGCCGATCTCAGCGACATTGCCTGGGCGATCGTAGGAGGCGAAAGCGGCCCTCGGGCCAGGACGATGGAAGCGCGATGGGTTGATGAGATCGAAGGTTCGTGCCGACGACACGGCGCCGCCTTCTTCTTCAAGCAGTGGGGTGGCGTCCAGAAGAAGAAAGCTGGTCGAACCTATCGCGGTCGGGAGTGGGATGAGCTGCCGGCGTTGAGGATGTGAGCAGCTATTCGCTTTCCGACGGCCACGGCCTTCGGCGAGGGATTGGCCATCGCGAAAAACAAAGAGGCCAACGGCGCGCCGCGGGCATTCGTAATCCGACTTGGCGGCAGCACCACACCTCTGAAAATCGATTGTAGCCGTCTCTGCACATACCCTTCGATTGCATCGACGTCTGCAGTGCGGATGCGGATTTCCTCGTCTTCCATGAGATCGAACATCGAAAGGGGCCGCTCCACGGGCTTATACCAATCGTTTTCCCACTCTGACGTGCCGAGAACGAGATTGAGCATGGAGCGCTTCTTGTCGTCGATACGGAATTGTTCCCTCGCAGCTTGTCGGTACAACCCCATCAGCGGGAAGAAGCACCACATATCGATGGCCTTGGTCGCGGCAACTGCCTCGATCGTCTCCCATCGAACTTCCATCCCGTAAGGATCGAGAAACAAGAGGCCTCGCATGCCCTTCGGCATATCAGGCGAGCCATGCCAAGGCAGGCGCTTGCATAGCTTCTGCACGACGTCGTTGGCGTCATCTTTCGCAAGCCGCACTTTCTGGTCCGGGTAGTCCCTGCTGAGCTTTTCCAGCGACGCGAAGCGACCAGGGTCCTTCTCAACCAAGACCATCACTTCGAACGGCGGCTTCGTTTCGAACGCCAGACGAGCCGACCCCGCGACCGAGACCGTTTCCGGCTCGAGCCCCGGCGCAGCAAACAAAGGCAAGGTAGGGTGCGTTTCCGTACGATCGCCCGAGCCGGCGAAGGCATCAATGTACGCCAAGACAAAGCCTTGGTCCTTCAATGCAGTTGTATAGGTCGACATGTACTGGCTGAGCTTCTTCAGCTTAGCGTCGGTATGGCGCCCGCCAAACCGGTGCAGCTCGTCGCCTGACATGCCTTATCCCTAGACCGTGTGCGTTACGCAGCGTCCGATGGATGTATTGGAAGCGCAAGATCGCTGCAGCCGAACGCGATTGACGTCCACAGCGCAATTGCTCGTGCGGATTGCGAACGTACATTCAACCACACCCATTCCGAGTGATCCCCGTCACGCGCCAGGTGTCGGCCAATCCCTTCCCGTCGATCGCGACCGTGTCGATCAGCATCCGGCAATGGCGTTGCGCCGCGATCGTCGAACACGGCAGGCCCAGCACACCCCGGGTTTCGCCTCAAGAGGGCATTCCAAGAATGCCCTTGAAATCGGCCCTCTCCTGCCGCTCGAAAGTTGGAACGCTGCCCGGAAAACAACGCAAACCCTCTAGCCTTCCAAGCTGAATACCCGGGTTCGATTCCCGGTACCCGCTCCAACAACCTCCCATTCGGACAACGCGCTGGAAGCTGGCGAATCGGCCTGTTCCAGCAGTCCTGGCTGTTGAAGCGGTTGGCCAGACTTGATGTCGCCACACTCGCTGCATATTAAAGCAGCGTCGACCTGAGTGTCCGGCCTGCTCCCGCTCCACATGAGCCCCGAGCTTTTCCCGCGTATTCATAGTTTGATCGCCGCAACCGAAGCGGCGCCGCGCTGATTGCATTGCAATCGGCGATTTCTCTAGGCCGTGCAGGCTATGCCCCGGCAATTGGAACCATATGCAACATCAAGTTCGATTGAAGACGAATTCAACCAACCCACTCCTATTGGACAAGACTTCCTGACGCACCGGCCGTTCGAAAATTCGAGCGGCGCAGACCACTCCGCGAGCTCCCAAGGATTGGGCACCCGAGCCCTGTGGTCTGAGCCGTGAAGAACTTCGCCAGATCGTCGAAGACATCATGGGTTGAAGTCGATCGCCGCCGCCTCTCGGCGGCTCACACGATCGGGGCAATCGCATAAGCCCGAAACACCGCCCCATAGAAGCAGCCGGAAGCCACGAGAACGAAGCCGTGCCAGATCGCATTCTGGAACGGCAGGCTTTCCCAGACGTGGAAAATGACCCCGATCGAGTAGAGAACGCCGCCGGCGACGATCAACCACAGGGTGGTCGCCGGCAACAGGCTGACGCTTTCCCAGATCAGCAGCCCGCTCCATCCGATCAGGAGGTAGAGGACGATCGACAGGCGGTCGAACCGGCCCGGCAGAACCACCTTGATGACGACGCCAGCCGCGGCCGCGAGCCACACGACCACCAGCAGAATCTGGGCAAAAACGCTTCCGCTCAGCTTCATCAGGAACGGGGTGTAGGTGCCGGCGATGAGCACGTAGATCGCCGAATGATCGAAGCGCCTGATGAACCACTTGCGGGGCGAGATCGGCCACATGTTGTAGGTGGCGGAAACGATGAGAACGGCGAGCAGGGCCGCGCCGTAGATCGTCACCGGGATCAGGTCGAACAGCGGAGCGCTGCTCGCGACCAGAACGATCAAGGTTGCGACGGCTCCCAGACCCAGCGCCACACCGATGACATGGATCACGCCATCAGCCCAGAGCTCGGCACGCTTGAAAACAAAACGTCCTGTAGCTGGCAGGTTCAAAGGAGGCCTCGCGGATACAGGGGCTTCACGAAGAAACACTAGCAAAAACCGGTTGCTGTTTCCTATCTGCGATTCTGGCAGGCGCCTGTCACTGATGGCTCCCTGCGCCGATGATCGTCGGAAATGCGTCCTCCAGAGCCTCCGATGCTCCGCAGACCGTTCGCATGCCACCGCGACGGAATGTTCCTGCCGCTCTCAGGGCGCCGGCATCAGAGCAGGATAGAGCGAGGCGAGGAGAAGCAGCGCCATCACGAGGTTGAAGACGCGCAGGAAGCGCGCATCGCCGAGAAAGCCGCGCAGCATCGTCCCGAGGCCGGCCCAGGCGATGATGCAGGGCGCGTTGATGAGCATATAGACCAGCGTCACGATCAGGATGTTGAAGAAGAAGCCATCCTGCGGCGTGTAGGTCGCCACCGCCCCGATCGCCATGATCCAGGCCTTGGGATTGATCCACTGGAAGGCCGCCATGTCGACGAAGCCGAAGGGCTCGCTGGCCGCACTTTCCGCGCCCATCGCCCCGGAACGGGCGATCTTCCAGGCGAGATAGGCGAGATAGGCCGCGCCCCCGTAGCGCAGCAGATCGTGCAGGATCGGAAAGGCCGTGAAGATCGTGCCCACACCGAGCCCGACTGCCAGAACCATGGCGGAGAAGCCGAGATTGACCCCGAGAATGGCCGGAATTGTCGGCCGGAAGCCGAAATTGGCTCCGGACACCAGCAGCATCGTGTTGTTCGGCCCCGGCGTGATCGACGTCACGAAGGCATAGACGGCAAAGCCGAGGAGAAGATCGAGACTCATGAACCACCGCAAGATCGTGACGCACCGGAATGCGCATCGATGGCCGGACGGAGCAAATGAGTAATTTTGGCGCGCGCGTGAATGATCCTCATGTGTCGCTTCTCCGCCGGATGCGCCGCGCATCAGGCGCTCGACACCGCGCTTTCCTGCAGGATCCAGGCGCGGAACGCGGCAATGCGCGGATCATCCGCCCGGCTTTCGGCCCCGACGAGCCAGTACGCGGTCTTGCTCGGGACCGCCTCCCAGACCTCCACCAACGCGCCCGCGGCCAGTTCCTCGTTCACCAAAGGCTTGCGCCCCATCGCGACGCCGAGCCCCCGGCTGGCCGCCTGGAACGCCATCTGGATGGTGTCGAAGCGCAGGCCCCGCGCGACGTCGGGCACGGCACGGCCAGTTTCCGCCGCCCATGTCGCCCAGTCCTCGCTGGTACGCGTCACATGGATCAAGGGCGCCTGCTCGATATCGGCAAGGCCCTGCACCCGCTCACGGATCGACGGCGCGCAGACCGGAACCAGCTCCTCGGCGACCAGCTTGTCGGCGATGACACCCTGCCAGTTGCCGCGGCCCATGCGGATCGCGAGATCGACCCCGCCCTCCGACAGTTCCGCCCGCTCCTGCGCCGTGTCGATGACGATCTGGATCTCCGGGTGGAGCGCGCGGAACTTGTGCAGTCGCGGCAGCAGCCAGCGCGCCCCGAATGTCGGCGCCGCGGTGATCGAGAGCTGGCCCGAACCATGCCGGTTGATGACCTGCGCGCTGCCGCTGGCCAGGAGATCGAGCGCCTGGCGCACGACCGGGACATAGGCGCGTCCCGCCTCCGACAGCACCAGCCCCTTTGAGGTCCGCAGGAAGAGCGGCACGCCGAGCCATTCCTCCAGCGACTGGATGCCGTGACTGACGGCGCTCGGCGTCAGCAGCAGCTCCTCCGCCGCGTTCTTGAAGCTCGACAGCCGGGCGGCCGCCTCGAACAGGCGCAGCGAGTTCAGCGGAGGTAACCGGGAGCGCATCGCACTCGTCTCCTGCCAGGCCTCTTGCCACCCATTCGAGCCAGCGCCGCCAGTCGAAGTGAATTTCTCTCACGCGCCGGAGAAGATTACCCGTTTGTTCGATCCACGGCCTGATTGCAACGTCCTGCCACGCAGCAGAGGCAGGAGCCGTGATCATGAATGCAACGACAGAGCACCCGGTGCTGATCGAGGTCGCCGGCAGCATCGCCACCCTGACGCTCAACCGGCCGGGCAAGCTGAACGCCCTGAACTATGCGACGATCGACATGCTGCAGCGCGATCTCGACACGATCGAGCGCGACGATGCCATCGGCATCGTGATCCTGACCGGAGCCGGCGACAAGGCGTTCAGCGCCGGGGCCGATATCGCGGGCTTCTCCCTCAGCGTCGAGGCCGGCGTCACCACCGCCGTGCGGGACTTCGTCGGGCGCGGTCAGGCCCTGACCCGGCGCATCGAGAACTTTCCGAAGCCCGTCATCGCCGCCGTGAACGGCCTCGCCTTCGGCGGCGGCTGCGAGATCGTCGAGGCCTGTCCGCTTGCCATCGCCAGCGAGCATGCCCGCTTCGCCAAGCCCGAGATCAATCTCGGCTTTCCCCCGACATTCGGCGGGACGCAGCGCCTGCCGCGCCATGTCGGCCGCAAGCGCGCGCTGCAACTCATCCTGACCGGAGAGCCGATCCCGGCCGAGGAAGCCATGCAGATCGGGCTGATCAACGAGGCCGTCCCTGCCGCCCGGCTCCTGAAGCGGGCGCGGCAGCTCGCGACGACGATCCTCGGCAAGTCCCCTGCGGCGGTCAGCGCCTGCCTTGCCAGCGTCACCCGCGGCATCAACCTGTCCATCGACGAGGGGCTGGCCGTCGAAGCCGGGCAGTTCGCGCAACTGGCCCATACGGCTGATGTCCGCGAGGGCATCGGCGCCTTCCTCGAACGGCGGCCCGCCCGGTTCGGCGGGCACGGGTGATGACCATGTCGAGCTATGTCGATATCGAGAAGGAGCGTTACCTGTCGCTGCGCGATGGCGGGCATCAGGGCGCCATCCACCTGCTCAACCTGATCCGCCTGCGCGAGCACGCCGATTATCCGGATGGCCGCGAGGCCAGCGGCGCCGAGGCCTATCAAAATTACGGCCGGATCAGCGAGCCGGTTCTGGCCCGCCTCGGCGCGCGGATCGTCTGGGAGGGCCGCTTCGAGACGATGTTGATCGGCCCGCGGGGAGAGCACTGGGATCTCTGCTTCGTCGCGGAATATCCCGGCGTGCAGGCCTTCGCCGAACTGCTCCGCGACCCCGGCTATCGGGAGGCCGTTCAGCATCGGAAGGCCGCGGCGCTGGACTCCCGCCTGATCGCATTGCAGCCGCGCCCGGGCGCGACCCGCTTCGGCCAGTTCCTTGCGGAAGCGGGCAGCTGATCGGGTCGCTCCGGCTTCACCTCGCTCAGCCGAAGGTGAAGGCATAGGCCTCCGCCCCCGGATCGAGGAAGCGGATTCCGAACAGGCGCTCCCGGACATCGCCCGCCTGGCGAACGAGCTGATAGAGGCGCGTTTCCGAAACCGTGCCCTGGCCCTGTGCATCGGTGTCGGCGCCATGGTCGGCTCCGGGCACAGCGCCGTCGACCGTCACGGTGAAGCGCACCGACTTGCCGCCGGGGCCGGGCCCGAGCACCAGATGCAGATCGCGCGCGCTGAACCGATAGACGATGCCGCCCTCGGCCCGCTGGAGCACCGCGCTCTCCCCGCCGACGGTCCAGTTCCCGGTCAGAGCCCATTGGTTCAGGCGCAGCTTGCGGGCGCTGTAATCCTGCGCCCGGTCGCCGGCAATGCCTTCGGGCGAAGCGAAGCCCGACGCCTTGAGATAGCCGAGATAGCTTTCGCCGGAGCGGATGTTGCCGAGATCGGCCGGAGCCTGCGCGCCGGGCGCCGGCGGCGTCACCAAAGCTTCGGCAGCACCGCGCTGTCCTGCCGCCTCGGCCAGCAAGTCCTGGATCGCCCGCTCGGTACGGGCCTCACCGCCCTCGCCGAACTGGGTATGGCGGATGCGGCCCTGCGCATCGACGGCATAGAGCGCCGGCCAATAGCTGTTGCGGAAGGCGCGCCAGATCCGGAAGTCGTTATCGACCGCCACGGGATGCACGATGCCGAAGCGGGCGATGGCCTGGCGGATGTTCTCGACCTTCTTCTCGAAGGCGAATTCCGGCGTATGGACGCCGACCACGATCAGTCCCTGATCCCGGTACTTGTCCGCCCAGGCGCGGACATAGGGCAAGGTGCGGATGCAGTTGATGCAGGAATAGGTCCAGAAATTCACCAGCACCACCTTGCCGCGCAGCTGTTCCGGCGCCAGCGGGCCCGAGTTCAGCCAGCCTGTCGCGCCATCGAAACCGGGAGCGGCGCCATGGTCCGGCAGATTGCTGCGATAGGGCTGCGCGGCCTCCGTGGCGGAACGGGGTTGCCCGGCCAGCGCCGGACGCGGACCAAATCCGTCGAGCAGGCTTTGTTCGATGGCCGCGGTTCCCGTCAACGAGAGGCGGGTCAGCAGGCCGGTATCGAGCCCCAGCCCGATCGCCATCACGCTCGCCAGCACGGCAACGCCAAGACCCTGACGGACGCGTTCGCCGAAACCGAGGGAGCGCTTCATCGCCGCGAGGACATTGCTGCCGGCCCGCAAAGCCAGCGCCAGCGAGGTCACGGCACCTGCGGCATAGGCCAGCAGCGCCAGCGTCGTCTCGGCCGAGGCTCCCTGCAGGGCGGCCCCTGTCAGCACGAGGCCCAGGATCGGTCCGGCGCAAGGCGCCCAGAGCAGGCCGGTCGCGATGCCCAGCAGCAGCGAGCCGCCGATGGACGATGCCTCGCCACCGCCCTGCCCCGACAGCCTCTCGCCGAGCGCGACGACGGGACGGGTCAGCAGCGCCGCCGCACGCTGCGAGACGAGCGTGACGCCGAAGACGGCCAGCAGCGCCAGCGCCAGATGGCGCCCGGTCTCGTTGGCTTGCACCACCCAGCTGCCGCCGATTGCGGCGAGGCTGGCGACGACAGCGAAGGTCAGCGCCATGCCGGCGAGCATCGGCAGGCCGCTGCGGCGAAAGGGCAGCCCGGCGCGCGAGAACACGAAGGGCAGGATCGGCAGGATGCAGGGGCTGAGGATGGTCAGCGCGCCGGCGAGATAGGAGACGACGAACAGGGTCATAGGAGGCCTCGCGGAAGCGGAGCCACCACATGCGGCGGCTCCGGCGGATGTCCCGCAGTGAAGCCGTGTGACGTATCTGCCGTGTTTTCCGGATGGGCCGTTCTGTAACGCTCTGTAGCAAAGGGCGGCGGCCAGCCCTTAAGGGTCTTAGCCGCCGGACCGGTTACAGCGTGTCGGAGGAATCGACCGCGCGCCCACCCCGTTGCCCGCTGCGATCGCGTGGTGAGCGCCTGAACAGCGTCGTATGGACCGCGTGCAGGATCGGCTGCGGTTTCCCGAGCAGATAGCCCTGCGCTTCCGTGCAGCCGGCGCGATCGACGGCATCGAGCTGGTCCTGCGTCTCGATGCCCTCGGCCGTCGTCGTCATGCCGAGTTCGGCCGCCAGCGCCGCGACCGCGGTGACGATGGCCGCGCTGTCGGAATGAACCGTCATGTCGCGCACGAAGGAGCGGTCGATCTTCACCTTGTCGAGCGGGAACAGCCGGAGATGGCTGAGGCTCGAATAGCCGGTCCCGAAATCGTCGAGCACGATGCGGACGCCGAGCGCCTTCAGGCTCTTCAGCGTCCCGAGATTGCGGTTGTCGTTGGCCAGCAGCGCCGTCTCGGTGATCTCCAGCTCCAGCCTCTCAGGATCGAGCCCCGTCTCGCGCAGGATGTCGCGCACGGTCGCGACCGCGTCGCCGAAGATCAACTGCACCGGCGAGAGATTGACCGCGATCCGCAGGTCTCCCGGCAGCTGGGCGGCATCGGCACAGGCCTGACGGAGGACCCACTCGCCGAGGTCGACGATCAGCCGGGTCTCCTCCGCGAGCGGCACGAATTCGGCTGGCGCCACCAGCCCGCGCTCCGGATGGTGCCAGCGCAGCAGCGCCTCGAAGCCGCAGAGCTTGCTGGAATTGAGATCGAAGATCGGCTGATAGGACAATTCGAACTGCCGCTCCTCGATCGCCTCGCGCAGGTCGGCCTCGAGCGCGAGCCGGGCCCGCAACCGCTCGTCCATCTCGGTCGTGAACACGCAGCAGACGCCGCGCCCCATCGCCTTGGCCTGATAGAGCGCGAGATCGGCCTGCTTCAGGAGCAGGTCCGCATCGAAATCCGCCCCCTCGGCCACGGCGATGCCGACACTCGCCGAGATCGAGATCGTCCGCTCCTTGATGAGATAGGGCTGGCTCAGGACCTCGATGATCCGTGCGCCCAGGGCCTGCGCCTGCTGTGGCTGCTCCCAGCCGAGGCTGAGCACCGCGAACTCGTCGCCGCCGAGACGGGCGACACAGTCGCTATCCCGCACGCAGGTGGCCAGCCGCTCCGCGACCGACAGCAGAAGCTGGTCGCCGACCGGATGCCCGAGTGTGTCGTTGACGTCCTTGAAGCGGTCGAGGTCGAGGAAGAGCAGCGCGACCTTCCCCGCATCGCCGCCGGCCCGCCGCAGCGATTTCGCGATCTGGCTGCGGAATGAGAAGCGGTTCTGCAGGCTCGTCAGGTCGTCATGATGCGCCAGGAAACGGATGCGGCTCTCCTGTTCGGTGAGGGCCACATTCTGCTGCCGCGCTTCCTCCGCCGCCTCGTTCGCGCGGATATTGGCCGCCGCCAGCTCGGCAAGCGCCGCCTTGAGCGCGGTGATGTCGGTGCGGATGCCGACGGTTCCGCCGGCCTTCATCCGCCGCTCGGTGATCAGGAGCCAGCGGCCGTCCGGCAGCAGGCGCTCCATCGCGCCGCTGCCTTGCCGGTGCCAGCTGGCGATCTCCTTCACGAACTCATCGATCTCGACGGTCATCTGGGGATACTGGCCGAGCTCCGCGCCCTTGCGGATGATCTCCTCGAAATGCGTTCCAGCCGTCATGAACGGCGCGCTCAGGGCGTAGAGATCGCGGTAACGCTGGTTGCAGGTCACCAGCCGGTCGTCCTCGTCCCACATCACGAAGCCGTCGGACATCGCCTCGATCGCGTTGTCGAGCACGCCGGCCGCCCGCGCCCGCTCGGCATCCGCCCGCTCGCGCTGGTGGATGGCGAGGAGGATAGCCCCGGCAAAGGCCGCCAGGAGCAAGGCTCCGACGAGGGCCGCCGTGATCGTCCTGTCGCGGTCCTGGCGCCAATCGGCGAGGAGAACCGCATTCGTCGCGCTCAGGACGACGCGGATATCGCCATAGAGCGATCCCCGGACGACCTTCAGGGTGCTGCCTTCGCTGCCCCTGTTTCCGACCATGAAGGCCTTGCCGTTCACCACCCCTTCCGGAAGCGCTGAAGCACGGGGCTTGCCGATCAGCAATTCGTCATGCGGCAGCGTCGCGACCACCTGGCCGTTGGCACGCTCCAGCGAGATCTGGGTTCCCGGGCCGACGCCGGTTTCGCCGAGCAGCTTCATCAACGTGTGCAGCGGCACTTCCGCGACGGGGACGATGCCATGCCAGGCCGGAATCCGGCGTGCCACATAAAGCGACCAGTCCCCGGTGACGGCATTGCGCAGCGGGCCGATCAGGTTCGTCGGCGCCCTCCCGACCATCGCGACGTCGAGCGGCAGCGCATGGCGCGTGCCGCTCGATTTGGCGGAAGCGATGACGCTGCCGTCCGGCCCCACGAGCAGCAGGTCGCGGAACGACATGGTCTGGAAGTTCAGCCCGCGCAGCAGGCGGCTCGCGGCATCGCGCTGGCCGGGGCCGATCTGCGCGACATCGAACAGCGTGGCGAAGCTCGCCAATGCGCCGTCGACCTGCAGCAATTGCCGGTCGAGCGCGTTTTCCACCGCCATGGCGGAGCTTTCCAGCGCCTGCTCGGCCGCGCGCCAGGCAGCGGCCTCCCGCTGCCGCACGAGGTTGAACGCACCGGTGGCGGCCACCGCCAGGATGACCGCCGTCCCTGCCGCGACCATGAGTTTCAGGCGATTGATCACGGCGTCCGGGGCTCGATGGCGTGGAGCGGCTTGAGATAGGTGTTCCAGGCCGAGACGCAGTCCTGGCCGCAGCGCTCGAACCAGCGCGGCAGGACGACCTCGGCGAGAAGGCGGCGGCGCGTCTCGTCGGCAGGCTGGGCCGGCACCACGGTCATCGGCCGCTCGGGCTTGCCTGAGCAGGGCTCGGTCCCGGCATTGCAGGCGAGCCCCTTGCGCGTATCGGCTTCGGTCTGCGACCAGATGCGATCCTCGAGCGTGCCCACGCCCTGCCGGATGATGTCGCGGACATCCGCCGGCAGTGCATTCCAGGCGGTCGCGTTGGCGCCGAAGATAGAGACGCCCCAGCTCAGGGCGAAGGCGTGCACGGCGACGGCGACGCGCGGCAGGCCGATCTCGTAGCCGCTCAACGTGCCGGTGATCGCGCAATCGGCGACCCCGTCGCGCAAGGCCGGCACGATCTCGGCGAAGGGCAGGATCACCGGCACGGCGCCCATCGCGGTCATCAGTTCGGACTGGGCGACCGAGGAGGTGCGGACCTTGCGGCCGGCGAGGTCGCCGAGCCCCGTGAAGGGCTTCACGCAGAACAGGACCTGGGCCGGATAGGCATAGACGCCGAGCAGCTCGATGTCGTAGCGCTCGCGCAGCACGTTGCGCAGATGCTCGCGGAAAGCATCGACGGTCCGGCGCAGCGTCGCCACATCCGGGTTCAGCACCGGCAGGTCGACGGCGCTTATTTCCGGGTCGTCACCGGCGACGGCGCTCAGCAGCGCCGTGCCGAACGAGACCACGCCGAGCCGCATCAGCTGGAGCATTTCCTGGTTGCGCAGGCCGCCCGCATCGAGCGGCCGGATCGTCGCGCTGATGCGCCCCTTCGACAGGGCGCCGATCTCGGACTGCCAGAAGGGCTGTTCGATCCGCGTATACTGGGTGACGCCGGCCAGCCCGCCGATGATCTGCAGCTTGACCGGCTCCTCGGTCTTCGTCTGGGCGAGGGCTTCGCAGCCTGCGAAGGCGAGCATCGCAGCGACGGCTGCAATCACAGGCTGCACGAGCCGACGCGGGTGATACGTGATGGCGTTGTCGCAGGCCGTGCCCATCTCCCCCCCGGTACTAGCCTTTGATGAGGGGGCCGATATTCGACGGCGGCGGTTAACCGGGGTTGAATCGCGAGCCCGATCTTGTCCGGATGGCGAAACTGTCCCCGCTTTCCAGAGGGGTGAGCCGGCCTTCAATCGAGGAACCCGCGCGAGGAACCGCGATCGCGCTTAGCGACGGTACATCAGAATACTGTGCGCGGCGCTGCCGGGCTCCTCTCGGAGGAGTGAGCTATATCCGGGCTTGCCTGCAATAACCGCGGAGAAGGCTTCCACTGTTGCCGTGCAAGCCAGGCTTGCTATGCTCGCTGATCTATCGATCCTGATCCCCAGTTCCCCGCAGGGCACGGCGGCTCTTCCCAACAGGCGCGCAAGCGACGGCGCGTGGGCGAGCCGAGACGGCCCCGTTGCGCCGGAACGACCGGGACGGGATGGGCGCAGTGGGGGCGAACGATGCGTCTGGGGGCGGCAGCGTTGTTATGGGCTTTGGCATGGCCGGTCGCGGCAACCGGCGAGGTGCTGCGCCAGGGCGAATTCCTGCAGGACTACATCACCTGCGAAGCCTGGATGAAGCGCGAAGCCGCGGATAACGAGATGCACGCGCTGATCGGCCATTGGGCGATCGATGCACTGCGCAAGAGCTCGCCATCGCGGCTTTCGAAATACGGCGACGGCCAGGTCCTCGAGGCCGTCGAGCGGCAATGCCGGGCGCAGCCCGGCAAGACCCTGACGGTCGCCACCTTCCTGGCCGGGCTTCGCCTGCCCGAGTGACGCCCGGCAGGGCCGGCTCACCTCAGAACGTCGGTACCAGGCCACTGCCGAAGCTGTCGGAGCGCCCGGCGAAGCCGGTCGAGCTGTCGCGCGAATAGGCAGGGCTGCTCAGCCGGGCGGGAGCCGGGCCGGCGTCGAGATAGCTGCGCTGCTGCGGCCGGAGCGTCATGCTCTGAACCGACGGCGGCTCCGAATAAGCGGCGGGCTCGTTCGAAACGCAGCCTCCCAGCGCCGCGAGCAGGACCGTGGCAGAAGTGAAATGAAGAAGGCGCATCGTTTCCTCGTCGAGAATGGGCAGGAGGAAAACGAAGACCGGCAGCGCCGATGCGATTCAACCCGCTGAACCGTCATTATCGGAATCTTCGCAGGAAATGTACATCGTCGCTCCGGCCCTCGCCGCAGGCCGGACATGCCGTCAGGCATCCATCCCGGTTCAGCAGTGGTCGCGGCGTCCCTGCGACGGAACGAATTCGAGCTGCTCCTCCGCGACCGTTCCATCGGCCGCGATGACGGCCTGCCAACGGCGATTGCCGCACAGAACGGAGAGGCGCCAGCGCCCGGCATCCTCGCCCTCCCCGCGCTCGACCCGGCTCGTCACCAGCCCGCGGCGCATCAGCTCGCGCAATTCCTCCGCCGACCAGCCGAAGCGCCGGGAGAGCCTGACGGCATCGAGCACGAAGGAGCCGTCGGCATCCCTGGTGAAGGGGAGTTCGGGCGAAGTTTCGCCGGTGGCCATGATGTTTCGCTCCGGGGCGCGATCGTTCGGCCTTCTTCTGCCGCGAAGCGCCGGCCGCATCCAGCCTTCCGGAACGCAAGGGATGGAATTCTTTCCGCACGGCATGGCCCGGTGGCGCTTCCGCCTCCGGCGGAGCCGAACTTTGAAAGGCTGTTTCATTGACCGCGCGGGGTTCCGCGGAAAGAATGATCAGTATCGAGCGGTGTTCGCATCGCTCCTTCGCGGGATTTGCTGGAGCAGCTTGCACCGCGTCAACAATGCTAAAAGCACCACGACGAAATCGTGGGCTCCGAGACACGGAGACGCGTCGGTGACGACATGCACGACTTCAGCCAATCCTGCTCCGGCGCGCCGGGAGCGATGTTCCTGACGGAATGTCGGGCGCCCTGAGCGCCTGAAATCTTCACATCGCGACGCTGCCGCGACGCCGGTTCTTCCGGCGAAGGGAGAGGTTTGTCCCATCCTCCCGGCGGCAATCTGCGGAGCCGCCGTCGATCGGCGCCTCGCCCTCTCACACACCCAGACGGCCTGCTCCAGAGGTTTCCATGGCGATCCTGTCCCTTGCCTCCGCGCTTCCGACCCGTGCCCCGACCGGTCAGGCTACCCGTAGCCTCCCGGCCTCGACGGCTGCGAACGGTGATTTCCGCACGGCCCTGCGCCATCTCGCCGGCGGCGTCTCCGTCATCACGGCGGGGCGCGGCGAGGATCGCACGGGCCTGACCGTGACCTCGCTCTCCTCGCTCTCGGCCGAGCCGCCGACCGTGATGTTCGGGCTGAACCTCTCCTCCTCGACCTACCCCATCCTCGCGCGCCATCGCAGCTTCGGCGTGAATTTCCTCAGCGCCTCGCAGAAGCAGGTCGCCGACCGCTTCGCCGGGCGCGGCGGCGAGAAGGGCCCGGCCCGCTATGCCGAGGCGGAATGGAGCGAGGGTCGCACCGGCGCACCTCTTCTCGAAGGCGCGCTCGCCGCGCTCGACTGCGAGCTGGAAGAGCTGATCGAGCGGCACTCGCACGCCATCGTCATCGGCCGGGTGCGCGAGATCCGGCTCGGCGGCAACGATGCCGCTCTCCTGTACTGGCGCGGCGATTACGAGCGGCTCGGCTGGATGGCCGAGGAAGCATCGACCGCGCTCGGCCTGCGCTCCGCCTGATCCCCCGAACGGTACCAGAAGCCATGACCTACGCACTCAGCATTCTCGACAAGACCCCGCTCATCGAGGGCGAAACCGCCGGCACGGCACTGCAGCGCACGGTGAGCCTCGCCCAGGCGGCCGAGCGCCTCGGCTACCACCGCTTCTGGCTGGCCGAGCACCATGACTTCCCCGGCCTCGTCAGCCCGGCGCCGGAGGTGTTCGCCGCCTATCTGCTGGCACGCACGCAGCGCATCCGCATCGGCTCCGGCGGCGTCCTGCTGCCGCATTACAGCCCCTACAAGGTCGCCGAGGCCTTCAACCTGCTGGCATCGCTCGCGCCCGGCCGCGTCGATCTCGGCATCGGCAAGGCGCCGGGCGGCCTGCCGCTCTCGACCAAGGCGCTGCGCGTCCTGCACGATCCCGCACGCGCGCCGTCCTTCGAAGCCTTGCTGGACGAGCTCGACGGCTTCCTCGTGCCGCCCGCAGCGACGGACGGCCCACGGAACAAGGCGCGTGCGCTGCCCGTCCCGCCCGTGACGCCCGAGCGCTTCCTGCTCGGCGCCAGCCCGGACAGCGCCCGGCAGGCAGGCGAGCGCGGCTGGCACTTCGTCTTCGCCGGCCATCACAACGGCGATCCCAAAGCGATCGACGAGAGCCTGAACGCCTATGCCAAGGCTGGCGGCACAGCGCCTCTCCTGCTCGCTGTAGCCGCCTTCGCCGCCGAGACGGCCGAGGAGGCGCTAAGCCTGACGGCGAACCATCGCGTTGTCCGCCTCACCCTCGACAACGGCCAGAACCTCAATCTCGGCAGCGAGGAGCAGGCGGCCGAATATGCCCGCCAGGCCGGCGCGGCCTCCTACAGCACCGAGATCCGCAAGCCGCATATCCTGGCCGGCACGTCCGAGCAGGTCCGGCGCGAGCTCGACGGGCTGCATGCCCGCTTCGGCATCGCCGAATTCGTCATCGACACGCCGAATGCCCTGACCAGCCGGCGCCTCGCTTCCCTCACGCTGCTCGCCGGCGAAAGACCGGCGCTGGCCGCCTGATCCCCGCTTTCGAAAGGACTGATCCCATGTCCCGCACCCGCCTCACCTTCGGCCTGATGCTCCAGGGCGCCGGCAGCCACATGAACGCCTGGCGCCACCCCAGCAACCCGGCCGATGCCAGCGTCAATCTCGACTTCTTCATCCGCAACGCCCGCAAGGCCGAGGAGAACGGCATCGCCTTCGCCTTCGTCGCCGACGGGCTCTACATCAACGAGAAGTCGATCCCGCATTTCCTCAACCGCTTCGAACCGCTGACCATCCTCTCGGCGCTGGCGACGGTGACGAAGAAGCTCGGCCTCGTCGGCACGGTCTCGACCTCCTATAGCGACCCCTACACGATCGCCCGGCAATTCGCCTCGCTCGACCTGATCTCCGGCGGCCGCGCCGGCTGGAATGCGGTCACCTCGCCGCTGGAAGGCTCCGGCCGCAACTACAGCCGGCCGCATCCCGAGCATTCGCTGCGCTACGAGATCGCGCAGGAATATCTCGACGTCGCCAAGGGACTCTGGGATTCCTGGGATGACGACGCTTTCGTCCGCGACCGCGAGGCCAGCCGTTTCTTCGACCGCGACAAGCTGCACACGCTTAACCACAAGGGCCGCTTCTTCCAGGTCGAGGGGCCGCTCAACATCCAGCGCTCGCCGCAGGGCCAGCCGGTGCTGTTCCAGGCCGGCGCCTCGGAGTCCGGCATCGGGCTCGCCGGCCGCCACGCCGATGCGGTCTTCGCCAACCATGTCCCGCTGGAGGAGGCGCAGGCGCTCTACCGCGCGATCAAGACCAGCGCCATCGCCCATGGCCGCAGCGCCGATGACGTGAAGCTCTTCCCCGGCGCCGGCCCCATCGTCGGGCGCACCGCAGCCGAAGCCGAGGAGAAGTATCAGGCCATCCGCAACCTCGTCTCGATCGAGGACGCGCTGGCCTATATCGGCCGCTATTTCGACCATCACGATTTCAGCGCCTATCCGCTGGACGCGCCTTTCCCAGAGCTCGGCGATATCGGCAAGAACAGCTTCCGTTCGACGACCGACCGCATCAAGCGCGACGCCGTGCTCAAGGGCCAGACGCTGCGCGAAGCGGCTCTTGAGGCCGCCACGCCCCGCACCGACCTGATCGGCTCGGCCGAGGAGATCGCCGGCCGGCTGATCGAGCGCGTCGAGGCGCAGGCCGCCGACGGCTTCGTGCTCGGCTTCCCGGTGATCGGCCAGGGCCTCGACGACTTCGTCGAGCTGGTGATCCCGGTGCTGGAGGAGCGCGGCGTCTACGATCGCAACCTGCCCGGCACAACCCTGCGCGACCATCTCGGCCTCCCCCGCCGCGAGAGCCGCTACGCCACCCCGTCGGACGCTGCGCCCGCGCGCCGCGCGAGCTGAGCTGTCCGCAACGATATCCCGGAAAGGCTCACGCCATGGCCGACAGGTTCCTCTACACCACCCCGCTCGATCCGCTCGCCCAGCCGCTGGTCGAGCAGCTCACCTGGGAATACGCCACCCGTTACGGCAGCTATTTCGGCGAGGCGCCAGGCGCGGAGATGAGCCGCTATCCGGCCGAGCTCTTCGCCCCGCCGGACGGCAATTTCGTCCTGCTGCTGCGCGATGGCCGCCCCATCGCCGGCGGCGCCTTCAAGCGTTACGACGCACGCACCGCCGAGATGAAGCGCATCTGGACGCATAGCGAGTTCCGCCGTCAGGGCCTGGCGCGCCGCGTCGTCGCCGAGCTGGAGCTGCAGGCCATCCGCCAGGGCTATGGCCGGATCTTCCTGACCACCGGCTTCCGCCAGCCGGAGGCCAAGGGTCTCTATCTGGAGACCGGCTACACCCCGCTCTTCGACATCTCGGTCGACCCCGAGATCTACGGCAAACTCGGCTTCGAGAAGGAGCTGTCCGTCGCGCCGGCCTCGCTGCCGCGCCCGCCTGACGCTCACGCCGCGCGCAGCGCCGCCTGACGGGCCGTTTCCCCTTACCCCAATAACAAGAGCCAGCCATGACCCTCGCCAGCGACTTCGCGGGCCTGCCCGCGCACGCCCAGAATCCAGCCCCGCATCGCGATTTCAGCCGCTATCGGATCGTCCCCGCCCGCTATCCCGGGCGCACCATCGGCACGGTCTTCGCCACTGTCGTGATCTTCGCGATCCTGAATTCGGTGCTCTCCAATCCGCGCTGGGGCTGGGACGTCTTCGCGGAGTGGTTTTTCGCCGAACCCGTACTGGTCGGGCTTGGCCGCACGCTGTTCCTGACGCTCCTAGGCACGGTCTTCGGCTTCCTGCTCGGCACGGTTCTGGCGCTGGCGCGGGTCTCCGGCTCGCCGCTGCTCGCCTCGCTCTCCTGGGGCTATGTCTGGCTCTTCCGCTCGATCCCGCTGATCGTGCTGCTGCTGATCCTGAACAATCTCGGCTATCTCTACAGCACGATCTGGCTCGGCATTCCCTTCACCGATATCGGCTTCGGCTCCTGGCAGACGACGCAGCTCATCACGCCCTTCTTCGCGGCCGTGCTGGGTCTCACCCTCAATGCCGCCGCCTTCTCCTCGGAGATCGTGCGCGGCGGCATCCTCGCCGTCGATCAGGGCCAGCATGAGGCCGCGGCCGCTCTCGGCCTGCCGAAGCACCGCCAAGTCTCGCGGATCGTCCTGCCGCAGGCGATGCGCTCGATCCTGCCGACCGCCTTCAACGAGATCATCAGCCTCGCGAAGGGCACGAGCCAAGTCTACATCCTCGCCCTGCCGGAGCTGTTCTACACGATCCAGGTCATCTACCGGCGCAATCTCGAGGTGATCCCGCTGCTGATGGTGGCGACGGTCTGGTACCTCGTCATCCTCAGCGTCCTCTCCTTCTTCCAGCGCCATATCGAGCGGCACTATGCCCGTGGCGCCCTGCGCAATCCGCCCCCGTCTGCCATCGACACGGCCCTGCGCTGGCTCGGCCGGAACCGCGTCGCCCCGGCGGCGGCCGGCGGTGGCTTCACCACCCCGGCACAGGCCCCGGCCGCGCCGCGCGCGGCCTCGCTCGCTACGCTCTCCCCGCGCAGCGGCGGCGAGATCCGCATCAGCCACGTCTCGAAGAGCTTCGGCCCGCTCAAGGTGCTCGACGACGTCAGCTTGTCGCTTCGCCCCGGCAGCGTCACCGCGATCATCGGCCAGTCCGGGTCCGGCAAGTCGACCCTGCTGCGCTCCATCAATCATCTGGAGCGCGTCGACGAGGGCTTCATCGCGATCGATGGCGAGCTGATCGGCTACCGGCAAGACGGCGAGACGCTCTACGAATTGAAGGAGAAGGACATCCTGGCTCGGCGCGTCGATGTCGGCATGGTTTTCCAGAACTTCAATCTCTTCCCGCACCTGACCGCGATCGAGAACATCGCCGAGGCGCCGGTGACCGTGCGCGGCCTCTCCCGCGAGCAGGCTCAGGCGGAAGCACGGGAACTGCTCGCCCGCGTCGGCCTCGCCGAGAAGGCGAATGCCTATCCGCGCCAGCTCTCCGGCGGCCAGCAGCAGCGCGTCGCCATCGCCCGCGCGCTCGCCCTCAAGCCCAAGGTCCTGCTCTTCGACGAGCCGACCTCGGCACTCGACCCCGAACTCGTCGGCGAAGTCCTCGACGTCATCAAGGAGCTCGCCCGCTCCGGCACGACGCTGGTCATCGTCACCCACGAGATCGGTTTCGCCCGCGAGGTCGCCGACCAGGTCGTCTTCATGGAGGCCGGCCGCATCGTCGAGAGCGGCGCCCCGGCCGATGTCCTCGGCAATCCCAGCCACAGCCGCACCCGCGAATTCCTCGCCAAGGTGCTCTGACCTTCCCCGCCACACCCCACAAGGAATCCGTCCATGATCACGCGACGCTCTTCGCTCAGCCTCCTCGCCGGCGCCGCCTCGGCCGCCATCCTCCCCGTCCGCGCCTTCGCCCAGCAGGCGATCGACCTCTCGCCCGAGCAGGCGGGCCGCCCACGTGCCCAGATCGACGAGGCAGCGATCAAGCTCCTCGCCAAGGACGCGAAATTCGCCAAGGACGGCGTCTTCACCGTGGGCAACAACACCGGGCGCTTTCCGTTCAGCGGCTTTGCCACCGACAACAAGACGGTCATCGGCGGCGAGGCCGAGATCGCGCAACTTGTCGCGGACGCGCTGGGGCGCAAGCTGGAGATCGTCACGACGGCCTGGGCGGACTGGCCGCTCGGCGTCGTCTCCGGCAAGTTCGACGCGGTGATCTCCAACGTCACCGTCACCGAGCAGCGCAAGGAGAAGTTCGACTTCTCGACCTATCGCAAGGACCTGCTCGGCTTCTACGTGAAGAAGGGCAACGAGATCGATATTCGCGAGCCCCGCGATGTGGCAGGCCTAAAGGTCATCGTCGGCGCCGGCACCAACCAGGAGCAGATCCTGCTGCGCTGGAACGAGGCCAATCTCAAGGCCGGCCTGAAGCCCGTAGACATCCAGTACTATGACGACGATGTCGTGCTTTATCTCGCGCTCGAATCCGGCCGCGCCGACGCCTATCTCGGCCCCAATGCCCTGCTGAGCTTCAAGGCCTCGCAGGAGGGCAAGACCCGCCTCGCCGGCAATTTCTCCGGCGGCTGGCCCATCCTCGCCGAGATCGCGGTGACCACACGCAAGGGCGCCGGGCTCGCCGAGGCCATCACCCAGGCGCTCAACACCCAGATCAGGAACGGCAACTACGCCAAGGTGCTGGCCCGCTGGAACCTCTCGGCCGAGGCGATCGAGGAATCCCGCACCAACCCGCCCGGCCTGCCGAAGGCGTGAGTGCCTAGCCCGACCGCCGAAACTTTCGAGAACTGGAGTTCATCATGATCCCGCGACGGACACTCCTGTCGCTGCTCGTCGGCGCGCTCGGCGCCACGAGCCTGCCCGCCCTCGCCCAGCAATCGCCCTTCGACCTCGGCCCCGAACAACCCGGCCGCATCCGCGCCGAAAAGGACCCGGCCGCCATCGCCGCCGTGCCCAAGGGCTTCAAGTTCGTCGAGCCCGGCGTCTTCACCGTCGGCATCAGCCCCGGTGGCCCGCCGCTCGCGACCTATGCCACGGACGCCAAGACCGTGGTCGGCGCCGATCCGGATTTCGCCCAGCTCATCGCCGACAGCTTGGGCCTCAAGCTCAATCTCGCCCCACTCGCCTGGGCGGACTGGCCGCTCGGCCTGACCTCCGGGAAGTACGACGCCGTCATCTCGAATGTCGGCGTCACCGAGCAGCGCAAGGAGAAGTTCGACTTCTCGACCTATCGCCTCGGCCTGCACGGCTTCTTCGTCAAGGCCGACAGCAAGGTCACGAGCATCAAGGAGCCGAAGGATGCCGCGGGCCTGAGCTTCAGCGTCGGCGGCGGCACCAATCAGGAGCGCATCCTGCTGGAATGGAGCAAGCAGAACGTCGCGGCCGGATTGAAGCCGCTCGAACTGCAGCTCTTCGACGACGAAGCCGCCCGGCTCGTCGCCTTGCGGGGCGGCCGCGTCGATGTCGTCGTGCAGCCCCATGCCCAGCTCGTCTTCATCGCGGCCCGCGACAAGGACATCAAGCGCATCGGCACGCTCAGCGCCGGCTGGCCGCTGAAATCCGACGTCGCGATCACGACCCGCAAGGGCAGCGGCCTCGTCGATGCCCTGACGCTGGCCACCAACAACCTGATCAGGTCGGGCCAATACCGGCAGGTGCTGGCCCGCTGGGGCATCGAGGAGGAAGCGGTCGAGCGCTCCGAGACCAACCCGCCCGGCTTGCCCAAGTACTGATCTGACGAACCGACTCACATGACGAAGCTCTCGATCCGGCACATCGCCTTCCTGACGCCCGGCAATTACGACGATGCCGATCCCCGTCGCGGGCTGGAAGACACGCTCTCGCTCTTCGAGCATGGCGAGGCCATCGGCTTCGACAGCGCCTGGATACGCCAGCGCCATCTCGAACCCGGCGTTTCCTCGGCGGCGGCCTTTCTCGCCGCCGCCACCCAGCGCACGCGCCGGATCGGGCTCGGCACGGCCGTCATCCAGATGGGCTACGAGAACCCGTTCCGATTGGCGGAGGACCTCTCGCTGGTCGACGTGCTCTCGGACGGGCGCTTGAACATCGGCCTGAGCGCCGGCCCGCCGCCTTTCGGCAAGCTTTTGGGCGATCGCCTCTTCGATGGCGATCCGGCGGCGGTCGATTTCTCGCATGCCCGCGTCGCCCGGCTGGCGAAGAATATCGATGGCGAATGGCTCGGCGATGCCGATACGCGCATCACCTCGGCCGCCGGCGAGCACCGCCCGCGGCTGCGCCCGCACGCGCCCGGCCTGCGCCAGCGGCTCTGGTATGGCGGCGGCTCGCTGCGCTCGGCCCGCTGGGCGGCGGAGAACGGCTTCCACTTGCTCGTCGGCAACATCAATACGGCTGAGGAGACGGACGATTTCTTCGAGACGCAACGGCGCCATATCGAGACCTTCCGCGCGCATTGGCGAGGCTCGGACGCGCCCCGCATCGCCGTCGGCCGCGTCATCGTCCCGCTCGACGGCGCGGACACGACGACACGCCAGCGCTATCGCGACTATGCCGCGAGCCGCCACGCCCGCACGCTTGGACCCCAGGGCGAGCGACGGACCCAGTTCGCACCGGATCTCGTCGGAACTGCCGCCGAGCTGATCGAACGCCTCGCGGCGGACCCGATCCTGCGGCTCGTCGATACCTTGCGGCTGGAACTGCCCTATAATTTCAGCATCGACGACTACCGCCAGATCACGACCGATTTCGCAGGGCTGGTCGCCCCCGCGCTCGGCTGGCGCGGCGGCGTCGAGCTGAAGGGCGCGGCTTGAACGGTCGCAGCCTACCGGCACCTGATCTCAGCAGCTCAGCCTCTTGTCATCAACTCAGTATTTAGCGTCTCTGAGCCTTGCGTTTGCGACGACGATGATGCGTCGCATGATGGCGACGATAGCGACGATTGGCTTTTTCTGGCGCTTGATGAG
>NZ_JBBCUM010000030.1:0-23824 GCF_037147855.1 Allobosea sp. MMO-172
AGCGCCAGAAAAAGCCAATCGTCGCTATCGTCGCCATCATGCGACGCATCATCGTCGTCGCAAACGCAAGGCTCAGAGACGCTAAATACTGAGTTGATGACAAGGGTGGTTCTGGGCCGGAGCGGCCTCAGCCCTTCGCCTCGACCGGCGGCAGCGAGGCGAGTAACCCGATCAGGGCGCGGTCGTGCAGCACGACCATGCGCTCCTTCGGCTTCAGCCAGATCGCAGCGTCGTCGACCGTCTCGGCATCGACGAGCTTGGCCTGCGCCACGGCGCGGTCGGGCTCGATCTCGCCGCGCCGGCGCGACTGGCCATAGGGCAGCATCAGCTCGTGGGCGTGGCGCAGTTCCGCATCGCCATGCAGCGCCTTGATGCCGTCGGCATCGTCGTAGCCGGCCTTCTCGAATTCGGCCTGCAACTCGTTGGCGCGCGTCGCGATCGCGGGCGGAGCGCCTTCCTCCGGCGTGAGCAGGAGCTTGTGGCGCTTGAGCCAGAGGCCGATCGCGAGCTGGCCCGAGGCCCATGACAGCGGGATCGCCAGCACGAGGCCGACGATCGTCGGCGACATCCAGGCGAAGAGCGAGGTCGCGATCATGAAGGCCGAGAGGCCGGTCACGACGCCGAGCACGGTATGGGTCCGGTGCCGGCGGATGATGTCCTTCAGCGGTATCGAGCCGTCATCGCGCCGCTGCGGGTTCCAGCCGGTGTCGCGGCCGAGCAGGATCTGGAAGACCGAGCCGGACTGGATCAGCATCATGATCGGCGCGAAGAAGGCCGAGAACAGGACCTCGATCAGCGCCGAGACGATCAGGCGGATCGCGCCGCCGCCGGCCTGCCGCAGCTTGGTGTTGAACAGGGTCAGCAGCAGGCCGAACAGCTTCGGCGCCAGCAGGATGCCCATGGTGATCGCGAACAGGCGCAAGGCGCGCTCGGGATCGAAGCGCGGCCAGACCGGGAAGAGCGTGAATTCCTGCGTGAAGTACTCGGGCCGCGCGTAGTTGACCTGCAGCACGATCAGGATGCCGACCACGAGCTGCATCAGCCAGAGCGGCGAGGCGAGATAGCCCATGATGCCGGTGGCGAAATGCTGGCGCGTCGGCATGACGAAGCCCTTGCCGCCCATGATCCGCGAGTGCTGGAGATTGCCCTGGCACCAGCGCCGGTCGCGCACCGAGATGTCGATCAGCGAGGGCGGGCTTTCTTCATAGGAACCCGTCAGGTCCGGCAGCATGTAGACCGACCAGCCGGCGCGGCGGATCAGCGCGGCCTCGACGAAATCGTGGCTCAGCACATGGCCGCCGAAGGGCGGCTTGCCCTTCAGGTCCGGCAGGCCGCAATGATCGGCGAAGGCCTTGGTGCGGATGATCGCGTTATGGCCCCAGTAATTGCCGTCGCGGCCGGACCACATGGCGAGACCGGTGGCGATGACCGGGCCGTAGACCCGCGCCGCGAATTGCTGCAGCCGCGCGAAGAAGGTGTTGCGGTTGATGATCAGCGGCAGCGACTGGATGATGCCGGCATCGGGATCGTTCTCCATCGCGGCGGCGAGGCGCACGATGCAGGTGCCGGTCATCAGGCTGTCGGCGTCGAGCACGACCATGTGCTCGTAAAGCCCGCCCCAGCGCGTGACGAAATCGGCGATATTACCGGCCTTGCGGTGATGGTTCTTCGGCCGGTGGCGATAATAGACGCGCGAATTTGGGCCGAGCCGCTCGCGCAGCGCCAGGAAGGCGCGCTCCTCCGCCACCCAGACATCCGGGTTGGTGGTGTCGGAGACGATGAAATAGTCGAAATGGTCGCCGAGCCCCGTCGCCTCGACCGATTCACGGATCGCCGCCACGGCCGCGAAGATGCGCGCCGAGGACTCGTTGTAGATCGGCATCACCACGACGGTGCGATGCTTCAGCGTCTCCGCCCGATCCGCCTTGCCGGCGCCGAAGAGCACGCCGAAGAAACCGAGCAGCGCGCTGGTGAAGGCGAGCGCGATCCACGAGAAGTTGATCGTGAACAGCACGAGCAAGGCGTACTGCAGCGAGGTCGTGCGGCTGACCGACACGACATTGTACATTTCCCAGGCGCCGAAGGCGGTGAGGGCAAGCCCGCCGCCGAAGACGAAGAGGCGCTTCAGCCAGGGCGTCTTCCAGTTGCGCGGATCGGCCGGGGCGCGGCGATCCGAGGCCTTCCAGCTCCGGAAGGACTGCACGGGCATGACGAGCGGCTCTTCCGGCGGCGTCGCCGGCTCGCGAGCGGCGCTATAGCTGCGCTGTTCCGTTTCCATGGCGTCGCGGCGAGCTGCCGTTACCAGGTCCATCGATTCAACCAGGTCTCAGAGACGGGCTGACCGCCCGATTGCAGGACGAGCCGGAGCTCGGAGAGATTATCGT
Source organism: Allobosea sp. MMO-172 (assembly GCF_037147855.1). Lineage (NCBI taxonomy): Bacteria > Pseudomonadati > Pseudomonadota > Alphaproteobacteria > Hyphomicrobiales > Alloboseaceae > Allobosea > Allobosea sp. MMO-172. The sequence continues at coordinate 2,385 of NZ_JBBCUM010000030.1, forward strand.
TGCCGGGATCGACCTCGAAGCCGACGCGCATCAGCTTGCGCTCCGGATAAGGCCAGAGGCGGACATTGTGCACGGCGCCGGGCTGGGCCGTGATCGTCGCACGCGTCGAGGCGACGAGGGCAGCGTCGGCAAGCTTGTCGCCGGTGAAGTCGATGACGAAGCGCCGGCGGCGCCCCTGCGAGCCCTTGCCCTGGCGCGTGCGGGTGGCGAGCGCGAGCGGCGGGCGCTCCGGCGGCTGCCAGCACCACGCCTGACGATAGCTTAGCGAGGTCTCGCTGCCGGCCGCCAGCGGCTGCTTCGGACGCCAATAGGTGATGATGTTCTTGTTGACCTCGGAATCGCTGGGTATCTCGATCAGCTGGACCGAGCCCGCGCTCCAATCGCCGAGCGGCTCGTTCCAGACGCTGGGCCTGAGCTCGAAGCGCTGATCGTCGTCCTGGAAGGCGGCGGGGTCGCGCTCGCGTTGGACGAGGCCGAAGCCCTTGGGATTCTCGTCGACGAAGGAGGAGACCTGCAGGGTCGCAGGATTGTTGACCGGCCGGTAGATCCACTCTCCGGCGCCCGACTGCATCTGCACGCCGGAGACCTCGCCGATCGACGGTCTGACGTCGTCGAAGACGCGCCGGCTCTGCGGGCCGGACAGGAAGGTCGCGCTGGTGCAGCCGAAGCCGACATGGTCCAGCGCCTGCCGCGCAAACAGCGTCATCTCGACATCGATGAAGGTGACGTCGCCCGGGCGCAGCGTCATGCGAACGGCGCCGGCGACGCTTTCCGAATCGAGCAGGCCGTGGATGACCAGCGAGCCGACCGCGGGGCTCGGCCGTTCGATCCAGAAAGCCCGGAAGAAGGGCAGTTCCTCGCCGCGCGTCTCGCCGGGCCGCAGGATCAGGGCGCGCGACATCGCGCCGAAATTCTGGCCGCGTGCGAGGGCACGGAAGAAGGTGCCGCCCTGGAAGACCGCGACCTCGAAGGGGCGCTCCAGCCCGGCCGCGATCCGCATGCCGGAGAATTGCAGGTCGGCATTGCCCTGCGGCGGCGCGACGCGCCCGTAATCGAACTTGCTGCGATCGAAGCCGATGCGGCGCACCGTGCCATCCTCGATCGTGAACAGGCTGACCGGATTCGAGAAGACGTAGCCGCGATGCAGCGGCTCGACCGTGAAGCCGCGATTCTCGCCGGCCCAGACCGTCGCGCCCGGCTGCATGCGGATGCCCGCATACTGATCGGCGGGGAGGGTGGTGTAGCCCTCCGGCAGGTCGTTGGTGGCCATCGGAATCAGCGGGCGCTGGGCCAGGGTCCGCGCCGCATCGACCACCAGAGCCGGGTCGAAACGCTGTCCGTCCAGGAGGGTGGGGATGTTGAAGGACGCTGCGCCGGTCGGGGCCTGCGCCGCGGCCGGGCCGGCCAGCGAGAGCAGAGCCGCGCCACCTGCGGCGCCTTCCAGAAACTGCCTACGATTCAAGGGTTTCGACATGGGATCCAAACTACGCGGGCGACGCCCTCGCCCCTCGCGCTTCTAGAGCATTTCCAGTTCGCCTGAAAAGCCTTTCCGATCGGGAAGATGCACGCCTTTCGGATGGTGCGATCCTTCGAAATGGAGCCGGCGCCAGACCGGTGGGACAGCCGCCTGCCAAAGCCGCCTTCCGCCGCGATTGAACTTTGGCAAAAGGCACGCGGATCGGCTATCCACGGCGCCTGCAACGCCAGCATGCGTGAATGCGAATCTGATGCGCGGGCGGTGGTTCGACCATGCCTGCAAGGGAAACGAGAAACATGACCGAAATGCAGCCGGCCCGATCCTGCCTCGCGGTCGTCCTGGCCGCCGGAGAGGGCACCCGCATGAAATCGCGGGGGCCAAAGGTGCTTCATGCGGTGGCCGGGCGGTCGCTGCTTGGCCATGCGCTCGCGGCGGTCTCGGAGGCTGGCGCCGATGCGGTGGCCGTCGTCATTTCCTCGGAGCGTCCCGAAGTCGGCGAGGCGGCGCGCCAGCAGCTTCCGCATGCCCAGATCGCGATCCAACACGAGCGCCGGGGCACGGCCCATGCCGCGCTCGCGGCGAAGGCCGCCATCGCGGCCGGCCATGACGACGTCATCATCGCCTTCGGCGACACGCCGCTCGTGCGTCCGGAGACCTTCTCGGCACTGCGCCAGGCATTGGCCGGCGGCGCGGCCGTCGTCGCGCTCGGCTTCGAGGCAAAGGACCCGACAGGCTATGGCCGTTTCGTCGAGAAGGACGGGCGCCTCGAGGCGATCGTCGAACACAAGGACGCGACGCCGGAACAGCGCGCGATCACGCTCTGCAATGCCGGGCTGATGGCGCTTGCCGGCGAGCATGCCCTCTCGATTCTGGAGGCGATCGGCAGCAACAACGCCCAGGGTGAATTCTATCTCACCGATGCCGTCGAAGTCGCACGCAAGCGCGGGCTCGCCGCCGTCGCGCTGCGGGCGCCCGAAAGCGAGGTCCAGGGCGTCAATGACCGCGCCCAGCTCGCCGCCGTGGAGGCGGATTTCCAGCGGCGCAAGCGGCTTGCGGTCATGCTCGGGGGCGCGACGCTGGTCGCGCCCGAGACCGTCTTCTTCAGCTATGACACCCAGATCGGCCGTGATGTCGTGATCGAGCCGAACGTCGTCTTCGGACCCGGCGTGCGCGTCGACGATGGCGCGGTGATCCACGCTTTTTCGCATCTCGAAGGCGCCAGCGTCGGCGCAGACGCCAGCGTCGGCCCCTATGGCCGCCTGCGGCCGGGCGCGAAGCTTGGCGCGAAGGCCAAGGTCGGCAATTTCGTCGAGGTGAAGGCGGCCGATATCGGGCCCGGCGCCAAGGTCAACCACCTCACCTATATCGGCGATGCCTCGGTCGGCGCGGCCGCGAATATCGGCGCCGGCACGGTCACCTGCAACTATGACGGCTTCAACAAGGCGAAGACGACGATCGGCGCCAATGCCTTCGTCGGCTCGAACTCCTCGCTGGTCGCGCCGGTGACGATCGGCGAGGGCGCCTATGTCGGCTCCGGCTCGGTCATCACCAGCGATGTCGCGCCCGATGCGCTCGCGATCGGCCGCGGCCGGCAGGTCGAGAAGGAAGGCTGGGCACCGACCTTCCGCGCTGCCGCCGCTGCCAGGAAAGCGGCCAAAAAGGCGGCCGAATAGCCTCGAATCGCGGCGGACCGGGCCATCCGCCGTTCACAGTTCGTCATCTAGATTGATTGGGCATGCGCGCCGATCGCGGCTATGCGCTTTGCCGACAGCAACGGCTTGAGGGGTTCGCCCATGTGCGGCATCGTCGGGATTCTGGGCAAGGAAGCAGTGGCGACGCAGGTCGTCGAGGCCCTGCGGCGGCTTGAATATCGCGGCTACGATTCCGCCGGCGTCGCGACGCTGGAAGCCGGCCAGCTCACCCGCCGCCGCGCCGAGGGCAAGCTCAAGAACCTCGAGATCCGCCTGTCGAACGAGCCGCTCGAAGGCCTGATCGGCATCGGCCATACCCGCTGGGCCACCCATGGCAAGCCCAACGAGACCAATGCCCATCCGCATGCGACGCCGAAGCTCGCGGTCGTCCATAACGGCATCATCGAGAATTTCCGCGACCTGCGTGCCGAGCTCCAGGCCGATGGCTACGTCTTCGAGACGGAGACCGATACCGAGATCGTCGCCCATCTCGTCACCCGCGAGCTCGACCGCGGCAAGAGCCCGGTCGATGCGGTGGCGGCCAGCCTGCCGCGCCTGCACGGCGCCTTCGCGCTCGCCTTCCTGTTCCAGGGCGAGGACGACCTGCTGATCGGCGCCCGCAAGGGCTCGCCGCTGGCGGTGGGTGTCGGCGACGGCGAGATGTATCTTGGCTCGGACGCGCTGGCGCTCGCGCCGTTCACCAATCTCATCGCCTATCTGGAGGAGGGCGACTGGGTCGTGCTCCACCGCCGCGGCGCGACCTTCTACGATAAGACCAACAAGCAGGTCGAGCGCCGCGCCCAGCGCGTCGCCGCCGGCGCCTTCCTGGTCGAGAAGGGCAATCACCGCCACTTCATGGCCAAGGAGATCTACGAGCAGCCCGAGGTCGTCGGCCACACGCTGACGCAATATCTCGACATGGCCAACGGCAAGGTGCGCCTGCCCTTCGGCGACCAGATCGACTGGAAGGGTCTGTCGCGGCTGACGATCAGCGCCTGCGGCACCTCCTATTATGCCGGCTTGATCGCGAAATACTGGTTCGAGAAGCTGGCGCGCCTGCCGGTCGAGATCGACGTCGCCTCCGAGTTCCGCTACCGCGAGGCGCCGCTGCCGGACCAGGGCCTGGCGCTCTTCGTCTCGCAGTCCGGCGAAACCGCCGACACGCTGGCCGGTTTGCGCTATGCCCGCCAGAACGGGCAGGTCATCCTCTCGGTGGTCAACGTGCCGACCTCGACGATTGCCCGCGAGAGCGATGCCGTCGCGCAGACGCTCGCCGGCCCGGAGATCGGCGTCGCCTCGACCAAGGCCTTCGTCTGCCAGCTTGCGGTCTTCGCATCGCTCGCGCTCGCCGCAGCCCGCGCCCGCGGCACGCTCTCGGCCGAGGACGAGGCCGATCATGTGCAGCATCTGATCTCGCTGCCGGGGCTGATGGCGCGCGCGCTCCAGCTCGAACCGCAGATCGAGCAGCTTTCGCACAAGCTCTCGCGCGCCAAGGACGTGCTCTATCTCGGCCGTGGCACGAGCTATCCGCTCGCGCTCGAAGGTGCCTTGAAGCTCAAGGAAATCAGCTATATCCACGCCGAAGGTTATCCGGCGGGCGAGCTGAAGCACGGGCCGATCGCGCTGATCGACGAGGACATGCCGGTCATCGTCGTCGCGCCCTATGATGCGCTGTTCGAGAAGACCGCCTCCAACATGCAGGAGGTCGCGGCGCGCGGCGGCCGGATCATCCTCGTCACCGATGCCAAGGGTGCCGCCGAGTGCGGCATCGAGCCGGAGGCGACGATCATCCTGCCGGACATGGACCCGACCTTCGCGCCGATCGTCTATGCCCTGCCGATCCAGATGATCGCCTATCAGACGGCGGTTTTCATGGGCAAGGACGTCGACCAGCCGCGCAATCTGGCGAAATCCGTCACGGTGGAGTGAGCGGCTCAGGCTTCGGGCCGGCTCGCCACGTAGAGGCCCGCGCCGATCAGGCATAGCGCCGCCGTCGCGAGAGCGATCGGCGGCGCGCTCGTTTGCGTCAGCAGGGCGAAGCTCAGGACCATCGAGCCGCAGGCGAGATACTTCGCGCGCCGGGCGATGGCGCCGGTCTCGCGCCAGCGCAGGACATGCGGCCCGAGCCGCGGATGGCCCAGCAGCCAGGCTTCGAAACGCGGCGAGGATTGCGAGAAGCACCAGGCCGCGGCGATCAGGAAGATCGTGCCGGGCATCAGCGGCAGGATCAGCCCGATCACCCCGAGCGCCGTGAACACCCAGCCCATGGCGAACAGCAGCGGCCGCGGCCATCGGCGTCGCGGCTGATCGTCCTCGCTCACGGCCTCATCCTTGCTTGCGTTCGCCTGCGGGGACTGGCGGATGGCGCTGCCTCGCTTATCGTGTCATATCGCGGCCCGCGCTCGCGGCTGCAAGCAGGCTGGAGGTCGCGCCGGTGTTTTGGGAGAAACGATGACTGCCGGGCCGCCCGATCCGCGCCTCGTCCTGCCGACGGAAATCCTGCGCCCGACATGGGGGGCACGGTTGCGCCGCTATTTCCTGACAGGACTGGTCATCGCCGCGCCGCTCGCCATCACGGCCTCGGTGACGTGGTGGTTCATCAATTTCATCGACGGGCTGGTGAAGCCGCTCATCCCGAATTCCTACCTGCCCGATTCCTATCTGCCCTATCCGATCCCGGGGTTCGGGCTCGTCATCGCGCTGGTCGGGCTGACGCTGCTCGGCTTCCTCACCGCCAATCTGGTCGGGCGCTCGCTCCTCAACGCGGGCGAGGCGATCCTCGACCGGATGCCGGTCGTGCGCAGCCTCTACAAGGGCGTGAAGCAGGTCTTCGAGACGATCTTCTCGCAGTCCGGTACCTCGTTCCGGAAGGTCGGGATGGTGCAGTTCCCGCAGCCGGGCATGTGGTCGATCGTCTTCATCGCGCAGGAAGCGGCGCCCGAGATCGCCGGGCGCCTGCCTGAGGGGGAAGAGCAGATCGGCGTCTTCCTGCCCTGCACGCCGAACCCGACCACGGGATTCTTCTTCTACCTGCCGCGGCGCGAGGTCGTCGAACTCTCGATCTCGGTCGAGGATGGCGCGAAGCTCATCATGTCGGCCGGGCTGATCCAGCCCGGCGAACAGAACGGCAAGCCGAAGATCGAGATCAAGCCGCCGGTCAGCGCTTGAGCGGCACCCAGATCTCGACCACTCCGTTGCCCGTCGCGCCGTCGAAGCGCTCGTCCATGCGCTCCAGTGTGACGCCCATCTCGGGCTCGCGGCCTGATTTCGGGAACCAATCCTGCCAGATCGCCTTGTAGGTCTGGGCGATGCCGGTGATATGGCCCTTGTGCTCGAAGACGGCATAGAGCTGCTCCGGCACGCTCAATCGCGCGAACTCGTCGGTGAGGTCACTGAAGGACGAGACTTCGGCGCCGGCGATATAGTCGAAGGCGCCGCTATCGTCGCAATTATAGCTCGCGCCATAGGCGACATAGCCGCGCTGGCCGGGGATATGGCCGAAATGCGGGACGATCTTCTGCCAGAGCAGCGGGATGCCCTGAGTCTTGTCCATCGAGAAATGGCCGCTGAAACCGGCGATGAGCATGGGCTTGCCGGTGACGATGCGCGGCTCGGCGATGGGGGCGGGGGTGATGTCATGCATGTTGAGCGACTCCACGAGGGCGAGCGATGAGAGGTCGCGCCGGGCGCGCAGTTCTTCCGGCGTGAGGCCGAACTGCTCGCGAAAGGCGCGGGTGAAGGCTTCGTGGGAGCCATAGCCCCAGTCGAGCGCGACCGAGAGGATATCGGGCGCTCCATCAGCGAGCTGGCGCGCCGCTTCCGACAAACGGCGCTCGCGCACATAGCGCATCACCGAACGGCCGGTCGCCGCACCGAAGGCCCGGCTGAGATGGAAGCGAGAGACGCCGCTGACCTCGGCGATCTCGTCGAGCGTGAGCTCGGCGGTGAAGCGGCTCTCGATGCACCAGATGGCTGCCTTGACCGGGTCCATGGTCTCTCCACGAAGTGGCGCGAGAGTGGACGACCAAGCGAGGGCTCGCTTGATCGGGATTGCTCCTGGCAGCGCCAGAGCGCCATTGCTAGGCGCCGGGCGACGAAGCCGTGACAGCAGCGATCAGCCCGCCCGCAGCAGCCGGATCGCGACGTCGCGTTCGAACAGGTAGAGGAGAACGCGGATCGCCTGGCCGCGCGGCGTCTCCAGATGCGGATCGCGCTCGATCAGGAGGCGCGCATCGTCGCGTGCTGCCGCCAGCAGGTCGCCGTCGATCTCGGGGCGGGCGATGCGCCAGTCGGGCGAGCCCGACTGCTTGGTGCCGAGCACCTCGCCCTCGCCGCGCAGCCGCAAGTCCTCCTCGGCGATGCGGAAGCCGTCCTCGGTCTCGCGCATGATCGTGAGACGAGCCTCGGCGACCGGCCCGAGCGGCCCCTTGTAGAGCAGCAAGCAGGTCGAGGCGGCTTGCCCACGTCCGATGCGGCCGCGGAGCTGATGGAGCTGGGCGAGGCCGAAGCGCTCGGCATGCTCGATCACCATGACACTGGCATTGGGCACGTCGACGCCGACCTCGATCACCGTGGTCGAGACGAGGATGCGGGTTTCGCCGGCGACGAAGGCTGCCATGGCGGCATCCTTCTCGCGGCCGGGCATCTGGCCATGCAGCAGGCCGACCTTGTCGCCGAAGATTTCTCGCAGCGCCTCGTAGCGTTCCTGCGCGGCGGCGACGTCGAGCGTGTCTGATTCCTGCACGAGCGGGCAGACCCAATAGGCCTGCGCGCCGCTTTCGACCGCCCGGCCGATGGCGCCGACGACCTCGTCATAGCGCTCGGAGGAGACGGCGCGGGTGACGATCGGCTTCCGGCCCGCCGGTTTCTCCGAGAGAATCGAGACATCCATATCGCCGAACCAGGTCAGCGCCAGCGTGCGCGGGATCGGCGTCGCGGTCATGACCAGCACGTCCACCGCCTCGCCCTTGGAGCCGAGCAGCAGGCGCTGGTGCACGCCGAAACGGTGCTGCTCATCGACCACGGCGAGCGCGAGATCATGGAAGGCGACGCCCTCCTGGAACAGCGCATGCGTGCCGACCGCGATGTCGATCGAGCCGTCGGCCAGACCGCTGAGCACCTGCTTGCGACCGGCGCCCTTTTCGCGCCCGGTCAGCAGGGCGAGCTTGAGCCCGGCCTTCTCGGCCAGTGGCGCGAGCCTCTCGGCGTGCTGGCGGGCGAGAATCTCGGTTGGCGCCATCAGGACCGATTGCCGTCCCGCCTCGGCGGCGGCGGCCATGGCCATCAGCGCGACCACGGTCTTGCCCGAGCCGACATCGCCTTGCAGCAGCCGCAGCATCTTTTCCGGCTTGGCCATGTCGGAATGGATATCGGCGATCGCCTTGCGCTGGCCTTCGGTCAATTCGAAGGGCAGGGCGGACTGGATGCGGAAGCGCACCCCCCCATCGCCGGTGGTGGCGCGCCCGGCGATCTTCTTCTGCTGGCGGCGCACGAGCGCGAGCGCGATCTGGCTTGCGAGCAATTCGTCATAGCCGATGCGGCGGCGCGCGACCGTATCGCCTTCGGCCGCCTTGCGATCGACCGGGTGATGCAACGCTTCGACCGCCTGATGGAACGAAGGGAAATCGCTCTTGGCAAGAAAGGCCGGGTCCTGCCATTCCGGCATCTCCGGGCAGCGCTCCGCCGCCGCCTGCACGGTCCGCATCATCATGCGCTGGCCGATGCCTTCGGTCAGCGGATAGACCGGCTCGAAGGCCGGCAATGTCGCCGCGAGCTTGGGATCGAGGATACGCTCGGGATGCACCATCTGGCGCATGCCCTCCCAGAGTTCGAGCTTGCCCGAGATCAGGCGATAGGCGCCGATCGGCAGGGTCTGCGCCAGATGCCGGGAATCGGCGTGGAAGAAGACGAGCGTGACGTCGCCGGTCTCGTCCTCGACGATGATGCGATAGGGTGCCTTCTTGCCGGCCGGCGCGGCGCGATGCTCGCTGACACGGGCGGTGAAGGTCGCGACATCGCCGATCGGGGTATCGGCGATCGAGGGGCTCGGCCGCCGGTCGACCGCGCCGGTCGGGAGCTGGAACATCAGGTCGACGACGCGCGCGGGCCTCGTCTCGTCGCCGAGAAACTTGTCCAGCACCTTGCCGAGCTTGGGCCCGACGCCGGACAGCGTCGTGACGGGGGCGAAGAGCGGATCGAGGATCGAGGGGCGCAAGACGTCTCGGCAATTGTCAGGAGCGCGAAGATCGCGGCCGCTTCGCCGCTGACTTCGCCGGGTTGCGTCGCTATATAGCCTGCTCAGGCAGGCTCCGCGACGGGGCCGGCCCCATGATCATTGCGCCATCCCCCAAGGTTTTTGCCCGAGGTTCCCATGTCCGGCTCGACCCGCTCCAGCGCCGATCTCGACCCGCGCCGCCGCAAGATCCTGTTCCGCGCCTGGCATCGCGGCATGCGCGAGATGGACCTGATCATGGGTCGCTTCGCCGACGACGCGATCGCCGGCTTCAGCGATGCCGAGCTCGACGAGTTCGAGCGCCTGATCGAGGTGTTGGACCGGGACCTGCTGAGCTGGGTGACCGGAGAGGCGCCCGTGCCGGAGAACTACGACACGGAGCTGTTCCGCAAGCTTCGGGCGTTCCACCATCACGACAAGCCGATTCATGTGTGAGTACTGATGAAGTGCGCGCTGTCACCCCGGGCGTAGCGAAGCGTAGACCCGGGATCCATTCCGGAACGCTGCCGATAGAGGTTCAGGCATGGATCCCGGATCGGCGCCGCTTCGCGGCTTGTCCGGGATGACCTTAGGTAATTGAGAAAACGACGACTTCGATGAGCATTCCTCCTCCCAGCCAGATCGCCAAGCCGCAGCTCGACCGCCTGCTCGATGCGCTGAACCGCGGTGACAAGCCGACGCTTGCCGGCGTGCCGGATGGTTTCGATGCCGTTGTGCTGGCCGACCTGACCCGCGCCCGCGCCAAGAAGGCCGAGGGACCGGCGCTGCTCGTCTTCATCGCGCGTGACGGCCAGCGCCTGCAGGTGCTTGAGAATGCGCTGCAATTCGTTGCCCCTGATCTGGAGGTGATGAGCTTCCCGGCCTGGGACTGCCAGCCTTATGACCGTGTCTCTCCCGCGCCGGCCATCGTGGCGCACCGGATGACGACGCTGTCGCGCCTCGCCAAGACGAAGTCGGGCGAGCGGCCGCGCCTGCTGCTCACCACCGTCAATGCCGCGCTCCAGCGCGTGCCCGCTTTCGGTAAGGTGGCGTCGGAGAGCTTCTCGGCCGCACCCGGCAACATGGTCGATATCGAGGAGCTGGCGCGCTGGCTCGACATCAACGGCTATTTGCGCACCTCGACCGTGCGCGAAACCGGCGAATTCGCGGTGCGCGGCGGTATCGTCGACCTGTTCCCGCCGGGCATGCCGGCGCCGATCCGGCTCGACTTCTTCGGCGACACGCTGGAATCGATCCGTACCTTCGATCCGGAGACGCAGCGCACCACCGGACAGTTGCGCGGGCTCGATCTCGTGCCGATGTCCGAGGCGCAGATGACGAGCGAGAGCATCCGCCGCTTCCGCCAGTCCTACATCTCGACCTTCGGCACGCCGGGCCGCGACGACACGCTCTATGAGGCCGTCAGCGAAGGCCGCCGCCCGGCTGGTCTGGAGCATTGGCTGCCGCTGCTGGCGGAGAAGCTCGACACGCTCTTCACCTATCTGCCGGACGTTCCGCTGGTGCTCGACCATCAGGCCGAGGATGCGGTCGGCGAACGCATCAGCCTGATCAAGGACTATTACGACGCCCGCAAGGCCGCGCTGGAGCAGGGCGGGGGCGGCGGCATTCCCTACAAGCCGTTGCAGCCGGACGCGCTCTATCTCTCGCCGGCCGACTGGCGTGCGGTGATGGATATCTCCGGCGTCGCCAGCCTGACGCCGTTCCAGCTGCCCGAGAGCGAAGGCAAGCTGATCCTCGATCTCGGCGGCAAGCAGGGCCGCAGCTTCGCGGCCGAGCGCACCGCCGATGCCGGCGGCGTGTTCGATGCCGCCGTGGCGCATGTGAAGGCGCTGGAGGCCGAGGGCAAGCGCGTCATCCTCGCCGCCTGGTCGGAGGGTTCGCGCGAGCGCCTGGCGCATGTGCTCGCCGACCATGGCCTGAAGAGCACGCAGCTCACGGGCTCTCTGCGCGCCGCTTTCGATCTCAAGCCCGGCACGATCGCGCTCGCGGTCTGGGGCTTCGAGACCGGCTTCGAGGCCGGGCGCCTCGCGGTCATCGGCGAGCAGGATATTCTGGGCGATCGTCTCGTCCGCCCGCGCCGCAAGACCAAGCGCCCGCAGGACTTCATTGCCGAACTGTCGTCGCTCGCGCCGGGCGATCTCGTCGTCCATGTCGACCACGGCATCGGCCGCTTCATCGGCCTGCAGACGATCACGGCGGCCGGCGCGCCGCATGACTGCCTCGAGATCCATTATGCCGGCGATTCCAAGCTGTTCCTGCCGGTCGAGAATATCGAGCTTCTGTCGCGCTACGGCTCGGAGGACACCGAGGTCCAGCTCGACCGACTCGGCGGCGGTGGCTGGCAGGCGCGCAAGGCCAAGCTCAAGCAGCGCATCCGCGAGATGGCCGGCAAGCTCATCCAGATCGCGGCAGCCCGCGCGCTCAAGGATGCGCCGCGCCTGATCCCGCCCGCCGGCGTCTATGACGAGTTCTGCGCCCGCTTCCCCTATGAGGAGACGGAGGACCAGCAGAACACCATCGATGCGGTGCTCGACGATCTCGCCGCCGGCCGGCCGATGGACCGGCTCGTCTGCGGCGATGTCGGCTTCGGCAAGACGGAGGTCGCGCTGCGCGCTGCCTTCGCCGCGGCGCTGAACGGCAAGCAGGTCGCGGTCGTGGTGCCGACGACGCTGCTGGCGCGCCAGCATTATCGCAACTTCGCGGATCGCTTTGCCGGCTTGCCGGTCCATGTCGGTCAGGCCTCGCGCTTCGTCGGCTCGGCCGATCTCAAGGCGGTGAAGCAGGGCGCGCGGGACGGCACGATGGATATCGTCGTCGGCACGCATGCGCTGCTCGGCAAGGGCGTCGACTTCAAGGATCTCGGCCTCGTCATCGTCGACGAGGAGCAGCATTTCGGCGTCGCCCATAAGGAGAAGCTGAAGGAATTGCGCGCCGAGGTGCATATGCTGACGCTCTCGGCGACGCCGATCCCGCGCACGCTCCAGCTCGCCATGACCGGCGTGCGCGAGCTTTCGATCATCGCGACCCCGCCGGTCGACCGCCTGGCGGTGCGCACCTTCGTCACGCCCTTCGACCCGCTGATCGTGCGCGAGGCGCTGCTGCGCGAGCGCTATCGCGGTGGGCGCAGCTTCTATGTCGTGCCGCGCATCGAGGACATCGCCGACGTCAAGGACTTCCTCGACAAGCAGGTGCCGGAGTGCAAGGTCGGCATCGCCCATGGCCAGATGGCGGCCGGCACGCTGGAAGACGTGATGACGGCCTTCTACGAGGGCCAGTACGACATCCTGCTCTCGACCACGATCGTCGAGTCGGGCCTCGATATCCCGACCGCGAACACGCTGATCGTCCATCGCGCCGACATGTTCGGCCTCGCCCAGCTCTATCAGCTGCGCGGTCGCGTCGGTCGTTCGAAGACGCGCGCCTATGCGCTCTTCACCGTGCCGGCCAACCGCAAGCTGACTGAGCAGGCCGACAAGCGGCTCAAGGTTCTGCAATCGCTCGATACGCTCGGCGCCGGCTTCCAGCTCGCCAGCCACGATCTCGATATCCGCGGCGCCGGCAACCTGCTCGGCGACGAGCAGTCCGGCCATATCAAGGAAGTCGGCTACGAGCTCTACCAGCAGATGCTGGAGGAGGCGGTGGCGGCGCTGAAGGCCGGCATCGAGTTCGAGACCGAGACGCAATGGTCGCCGGCGATCCAGGTCGGCGCGCCCGTCATGATCCCCGAGCACTATGTCGCCGACCTGACGCTGAGGCTCACCCTCTACAAGCGCCTCTCGACCATGGACGACGATGCCGAACTGCAATCCTTCGGCGCCGAGCTGGTCGACCGCTTCGGCCCGCTGCCGGAGGAGGTCAACCAGCTCCTGGAGATCGTCGCGATCAAGGCGCTCTGCAAGCGCGCCAATGTCGAGAAGGTCGAGGCTGGGCCGAAGGGCATCATCGTCGCCTTCCGCAACAACGAATTCGCCAATCCGGAAGGGCTGGTCAGCTTCGTCGCCAAGCAGGGTACGCTGGCCAAGGTGCGCCCCGACATGCGCGTCGTCTTCATCGACGATTTCGACACGGTCGAGCAGCGCCTGAAGGCAACGCGCCGTTTGCTGACCGATCTGGCGCGGATCGCGGAACGGAAGAAGGCGGCCTGAAGCGAGTGCTTCAAGCTAGGGCTGAAACCACCCCGTCATTCCGGGGCGCTGCGTAGCGGCGAGCCCGGAACCCATGAACACGACATGTGCTGTCATGGTCGGGCCTGTCCCGACCATCCACGTCTTCGTTGGGCAAACGTCGTGTTCAAGACGTGGATGCTCGCCACAAGAGCGAGCATGACGATAGCTGGAACAGCGCTGTGTTCATGGGTTCCGGGCTCATGGCTGCGCCATGCCCCGGAATGACGACCGCGCCTCACGGCAAAGCAGGTGAGTGTCTTACAGATCGAAGAACACCGTCTCGTTCTCGCCGGCGAGATTGATGTCGAGCCACCATGTCCCGTCCGGCTTGCGCTGGGCGATCAGGGTGTGACGGCGTACTTCCGGCACGAGCGCGAGGATCGGGTCGGTTTCGTTGCCCTCGCCATCGGCGAAATAGAGCCGGGTTGGCAGGCGCTTGAGCAGGCCGCGACCGAAGACCGAGAGCGCGATATGCGGCGCCTGCAGGCTGTTGCCGGGGCCGGGCACGCGGCCGGGGCGGATCGTGCGGAAGCGGTAGACGCCGTGCTTGTCGGTCGAGGCGCGGCCGAAGCCGACGAAATGCCGGTCGAGTGCCACATCCGCGCGATCGTCGTCCGGGCTGGCATAACGGCCGTTCGCGTTCGCCTGCCAGATCTCGATCATCGCATCCTCGATCGGCTTGCCGTCGGCGTCGTAGACGTAGCCGGCAAGCGCGATGACCTCACCCTCGGGTTGACCTGAGACATTCGAGCCCGAGAGCAGGAAGTGCTCCGGCGGCATCAGGTCGGGCCGGGCGCCCATGTCGGATCGGCCAACGAGATCGGCGCCGCCTTTCCAGGGCAGGCCGTAATGGAAATAGGGGCCGACCGTCTGCCACGGCGTCTGCCCGAAGATCGACGGGTCCTGGCTGTCCTGTCGCGGCGCCGCGTTGCGGGATTCCAGATCAGTGGTCGTCGTCATGGTCGTCCTCGAACGGCGTCTGGTCGCGGCCCTTGAGCACGATGTCGAAGACATAGCCCAGCGCCCAGTTCGGCTCGGTGGTGCCGATATCGAAGCGCGAGACCATGCGCTGGCGATAGGGCATCGGCACGGCATTCGCGATCGGGTCGATCTCGATCAGCGGATCGTCGGGGAAATACATCTGCGTGACCAGCCGCGTCGCGAAGGCCGGGCCGAGCAGCGAGAGATGGATATGGGCCGGGCGCCAGGCGTTCTTGTGGTTGCCCCAGGGATAGGCACCGGGCCGGATCGTGACATAGCGGTAGCGGCCCTGCTCGTCGGTGATCACGCGGCCGACGCCGGTGAAATTCGGATCGAGCGGCGCCGGCCAGTCGTCCTTGGCGTGGATGTAGCGGCCGGCGGCATTGGCCTGCCAGATCTCGACGACGGTGTTCGGCACGGGGTGGGCTTGCTCGTCGAGCACGCGGCCGGTGACGACGATGCGCTGGCCCTGCGGCTCGGCCTTGTGCTGCGTCGTGAGGTCGGCCATCGCCGGGCCCATCAGGCGCGACCAGTCGGTCGGCCCGGTCACCTCGGTCAGCGTCTGCGGGATCGCGATCGGGGCCTGGCGCGGGCTGCGCGCCACGGTCGAGCGGTAATCCGGAGAGAGCGAGGCCGGCTGTCCGACATCGAGCCCCGAATAGGGAAGGATCAGGCTGCTCATGCGGCTTCTCTCTCCTTAGAGGCTCTTAGCCATGGCTCGGTGCGGGAACGCTGATCGGGCGCGCGAGCCTTGATTGCGCGGTGAGCCGGATGCCGGCATTGGCGGCGCCGTAGCCGGCATAGTCGTCACGCTGGACGATCTCGAAGAACAGCCCGCCATCCAGCGTCTGGGTATAGGCCTGCCGGAACGCGCCGCCGACATCGCTGTCATAGAGGATGTTCAGCGCCTTCATCGCGTCGATCTCCTCGCCCGTCAGGTCCGAGCGGGCTTCGAGGTCGTCATAGTAGTTCTCGGGGATGGGTAGCATGGCGACGCCATTGGCAGCCAGCCGCCGGACGGTCGCGGCGATGTCGTCGGTCGCGAAGGCGATGTGCTGCACGCCGGAGCCGAAGAAATCGGTGATGAAGCGGGCCGAGAGCGTGCGGTGGCTCTGCGAGCCGTTGAGGATGAGCCTGAGACCGTGGCCGTTCCTGCCGTCGAGGCCGCTTTCGATGACCTGGCTCTGGACCACGCCGCCGGGATCGAGCACGGCCTGGCTCGGCGTCTTCCGCGTCTCGAACAGCGAGGAATAGAACAAAAGCCAGGTCAGCATCTCCTCGTACTGCATGCTCTGGGAGACATGATCGACGCCGGTCAGCCCGGCATCGTCCGGGGCTTCGCCGGTTGCCTCGAAATCGACCTCGGCCCAGCGGCCGAGCGACGAGGCCTGGTCGAGGAAATAGAGCAGGCTGCCGCCAAGCCCGCGCACGGCCGGGATGTCGAGCTCGTCCGGCCCGATCGCGCCGGCATGAGGCACGTCGAGCAGGGCCTTGGCGCGCGCGATCGCGGCCTGCGCATCCGGCACGCGCAAGGCGAGCGCGCAAACTGAGGTGCCGTGAGTGATCTGATAGCTATGGGCGAAGCCGTCGGCCTCGCTGTTCAGGACGATGCGGATATCGCCCTGTTTCCAGAGGTCGACATCCTTGGAGCGATGCGCGCCGGCGCGTGCGAAGCCGAGCGCCCGCAGCAATCGCTCGAAGCCGGGCCGCTCGGCCTCCGACACCGTGAACTCGATGAACTCGACCGCTTCGACCGGGGCCGGCGGCGGCATCGGCACCGCGCCGGGCACCGGCTTGCCGACCTGCCTTGTGGTTTCGTCGAGCAGCCAGATCAGCGAGCGGTGGCCGTCGAGCGCGACCGAGCGGGCCGAGCCGGCCCGGAAGCGGTCGTTGAAGATTTCGAGCGAGAGCACGCCGTCATAGCCGGTTGCGGCCAGTGCGCGCATGAATCCGGAAAGGTTGAGGTCGCCCTGGCCCGGCAGGCAGCGCCAGTGCCGGCTCCAGGAGAGCGGGTCCATCTGCAGGAGCGGCGCATCGGCCATCTGCACCATCTCGATCTTGTCGCGCGGGATCGTGCCGATCGCCGCGAGGTCGAGCCCGCGCGCCAGGATATGGAAGGAATCGAGCACGATCCCGACTTCCCGCCGGTTGGCGCGGCGCACGATCTCCCAGGCGTCGCGGTAATCGAAGACATGCCGCCCCCAGGCCAGCGCCTCGTAGCCGACGCGCAGGCCCCGCCGTCCGGCTCGCTCGCCAAGCTCGGCGAAATCGGCGGCGAGCCTGTCGATGCCCGGCAGGGCTTCCGGCGAGACGCTGGAGCAGACGAAGAGCAGGTCCGTGCCCAATTCCTGCAAGAGATCGAACTTGCGCTCGGCCCGGTCGAAGACGCGCTGGCGGCGCCCCTCCGGCATGCCCTCGAAATCGCGGAAGGGCTGGCAAGTCACGATGGTCAGGCCGAGATCGGCGCAGATGCGCCGGACTTCCGTCGGCGAGCCGGGGAAGGCGATCAGGTCGTTCTCGAAGATTTCAACGGCCTTGAAGCCGGCGGCGGCGATGGCCTCTAGCTTTTCCTGAAGCGTGCCGGAGACGCAGACGGTGGCGATCGATGGAATCACGGGAGTGCCTCCTCTCAGGCCAGCTTGGCGACGGCGCGCAAATCCTCGGCCGTGGTCGAGGGCAGGCCGAAGAATTCAAGATAGGCAGGAATCTGCTCGAACAGCATGTCGGTGCCGACCTGCACGGCGCAGCCGCGTGCGCGGGCCGCAGCTAGGAAGGGCGTGATCTCCTGCGCCATCACGACCTCGCCGACGAAGGCGGAAGCGGGCAGGCGGGAGATGTCGACCGGCAGGGGATCGCCGGGCTTCATGCCGAGCGGCGTCGCGTTGACGACGATGTCGAATCCGTCGGGGTCGTTCGAGCCTGTGGTGACGCGCAGGGCAGGGTAATGCGCCGTCAACCGCTGCCCCAATTCCCCGGCTGCATATGCCTGCCTGTCGAACAGGCCAAGCTCGGCGACACCGGCCTTGGCCAGCGAGGCGGCGATCGCCGAGCCGACGCCGCCGGCGCCGACGACGAGCGCGCGGGCGCCGGCGAGCTTGTGCCCCTTGCGCAGAACGCCGCGCACGAAGCCCTCGCCGTCGAACATGTCGCCGCTGAGCCGTCCATCGGCTTCGAGCCGCACGGCATTGCAGGCACCGGCGATAGCGGCGGTCGGCGAGAGCACGTCGACGAGCCCGGTCGTGGTGACCTTATGCGGCATCGTCACCAGCGCGCCGTGCGCATTGGACAGGCGGAAGAACAGCTTCAGGAAATCGGGATAGTCCTCGCTGCGGCAGCCCATCGGCACGACGACGGCATCGATCCCCTCGCGCTGGAAATAGGGGTTGTAGATCATCGGCGCCTTGAAGCTCTCGGTCGGATAGCCGAGATGGCCGATCAATCGTGTCGTGCCCTTGATCATGCGCCGGCCCTCACTGGGGCCGGCTCCGGGGCGATCTCGACCGGAGCGCCGCTGCGCGCCGCCCGCTTCACCGCCTCGATGACGGCGAGCGTCGCCAGGCCTTCGCGGCCGGAGACGAGAGGAGCCTCCTCGCCGCGGATCACCGCGCAGAAGTGCCGGATCTGCGCCTGCAACGGGTCTTCGGGCACGAAGGGGATGCGCTCGCGCTTGAGCGGCTCCCACCAGCCGCGTCTGTCGCTGTGGCTCCAGAGTTCGAGCGCGGGAATGGTCAGCGAACCATGCGTGCCGCCGATCTGGTAGCAGGACTGATCCTGGCGCGGATAAGCGGGGTTCTCGCCGGTCGTCAGTTCCCAGCTCCAGGGCGCGACGACGGTGTCGGAGGCACTGACCGTGCCGAGCGCGCCATTGGCGAAACGCAGGATGGCGACGGCGGTCTCTTCGGCCGGGTTGCCGCGCACGGCGTTCGAACTCAGCGCCTGAACCCCGACGATCTCGCCGCAGAGATAGCGGAACAGATCGATATCGTGGATCAGGTTGATCAGGATCGGGCCCGCGCCTTCCTGCCGGCGCCAGTCGATGTCGAAATAATCATCCGGCTTCACCAGCCAGAACTGGCCGTTGAGGGTCAGGATGCGGCCGAGCCGGCCGGCATCGATCGCCTCGCGCGCCTTCCGGATCATCGGGTTGTGGCGGCGGTGGTGGCCGACGAGGAGCGGCACGCCCGCCGCCTCGGCGGCTTGGACGAGCCTGCGGGCGCTGTCGACGCTGTCCGCCAGCGGCTTCTCGACCAGCATCGGCACGCCGGCCGCGACCAGCTCCAGCCCGTTGGCGACATGAAGCTGGTTCGGCGTCGCGACGATGACGCCATCCGGCTTCTCGGCGGCGGGGAGGGCGTCGAAACCGGGATACCAGGCGACACCGATCTCCTCGGCAAAAGCCTTGCCGGCCGGAGCGGGGTCGATGATCGCCGACAGGGCGGCGCCGGGCTCGGCCCGGACATGGGCGGCATGGCGCTTGCCGATCAGACCGGCGCCCATCACCGCGATCTTCAGCGGAGACATCGGGGTCATCCTCACGCGGCCGCGTCGTCGATGAGCCTGGCGATGCGCCTCAAGCCCAGCTGGTAGCCTTGCGTGCCGAAGCCGGCGATCACGCCGTCCGAACGCATCGAAACATAGGAGTGATGACGGAAGGCCTCGCGCTTATGCACCTGCGAGATATGGCACTCGATCACCGGCCCCTCGAAGGTGTTGAGCGCGTCGAGCAGCGCGACCGAGGTATGGGTGAAGGCGGCCGGGTTGATGACGATGCCGGCGCCATCCTCGCGCGCCTCGTGAATCCAGTCGATCAGTTCGTATTCGCGGTTGGACTGGTGGAAGCGCAGTTCCAGCTTCAGCTCCTCGGCGAGCTTGCGGCAGTCGCGCTCGACATCGGCCAGGGTCTCGTGCCCGTAGATATGCGGCTGGCGCTTGCCGAGCAGGTTCAGATTGGGGCCGTTCAGGACATAGACGAGGCGGGACATCGATCGCATTCCGTTGAGGCGTCCGGGCCATGCCGGACGCTTTGCTTCAGTGCTTGCTGAGGATTTCGCCGAGGAACTTGCGTGTCCGCTCGTGGCGCGGGTTGTGGAAGAACTCCTCGGGCGGGGCCTCCTCGACGATGGCGCCCGAGGCCATGAAGATGACGCGGTTCGCCACCTGCCGGGCGAAGCCCATCTCGTGGGTGACGCAGATCATGGTCATGCCCTCCTCGGCGAGGCCGATCATGGTGTCGAGGACCTCCTTGACCATCTCGGGGTCGAGCGCCGAGGTCGGCTCGTCGAAGAGCATGACCTTGGGCTTCATGCAGAGCGCCCGCGCGATCGCGACGCGCTGCTGCTGGCCGCCGGAGAGCTGCGACGGGTATTTCCCGGCCTGTTCGAGTATCTTCACGCGGCCGAGCAATTGGCGGGCGGTGGCCTCGGCCTCCGCCTTGCTGGCCCCGAGCGAGCGCATCGGCGCCAGCATGCAGTTCTCCAGCACGGTCATATGCGGGAACAGGTTGAAATGCTGGAAGACCATGCCGACCTCGCGGCGCACCGCGTCGATGGTCTTCGCATCATCGCCGAGCCTGGTGCCGCCGACCCTGATCTCGCCCTTCTGGTAGTTCTCCAGATGATTGATGCAGCGGATCAATGTCGATTTGCCCGAGCCTGACGGCCCGCAAAGCACGATGCGCTCGCCTTTGCGGACCGAGAGATTGATGTCGGTCAGGGCCTGGAACTCGCCATACCATTTCTCGACATGCGTCATGGCGATCATGGCGTCCGCCGAAGCGGCGTTCTGGATGGCTGGCTGGTTCATGGCCCTGATCCTCGTTTCTCAGCATCGGACCGAAAAGTGGCTTCCACTTTTCGGAGAAATCTGATGCCAAAACAAAGAGTTGGATCGCCACTTTGCGTCCGGTAGGACGCGCGGCGATCCAACGCTCAGCTCGCGGTGAAGGTGATGCCTTCGAGGCTCTCCGGGAACTTGTGCACCGGCACCTTCATCCACTTGTCGTAGACCTTCTGCAGCTCGCCATTGGCCTTGATCTTGTCGATGAAGGCGTTGATCGCGGCGTTGATCTCCTTCTCGCCGAGACGGGTGCAGGCGCCGTTGTAGAGGTTCTGGAATTCGAGCTTGTTCTCGAACTCGCCGGGGCGGGCCTGCTCGATGCGCTGCATGTAGAAGATATTGCCGCCGATCGCCTGGACCTGGCCGGAGACCAGCGCCTGGATCGAGGGCGCATCGCCGTCATAGCGACGGATCGTCGTGCTGGCGGGTGCGTTCTTGGTCACCTGCGTGTCCTGCGCGGCGCCCTTGGCGACCGCGATCGTGTAGCGGCCCATGTCCTCGTTGGTGGTGATCTTGTCCTTCTTCGGGCCGATGAACACGATGGTGTTGGCGACATAGGGCTTCGAGAACTGCACGGCCTTGGCACGCTCGGGCAGCATCGCCATCGTCGCGAACAGCACGTCGACGCGGCCGGTGGTCAGGGCCGGGATGCGGTTATTGACCTCCAGCGGCACGAACTCGACCTGCACGCCGAGTTCCTTGGCGAAGAGCGTCGCGATATCGGCGTCGAGCCCGTCCTGCTTGCCGGCGCTGGTGACGAAACCCCACGGCGGGTTGTCGCCCTGGATGCCGACGACGATCTTGCCCTTGGCCTTGATCTCGGCCGGGGTGACCGCAAGGGCAGGGGTGCCGAGCACGGCCGGCATCGCAAGCGCGGCGGCACCGGCGATGAGCAGGCTGCGGCGGGTGGTCTTGATCTTCGTCATGTTTCTCTCCCTCTTCGTGTTTGGTTGGTTCAGGCGGTGAACGGGGTGGTCAGCGCGCGGCGATGGCCATGCGGCGTTCCAGATGCGAGCCGTAGAGCGAGAGCGGCCAGCACAGCAGGAAGTAGAGGATGC
>NZ_JBBCUM010000031.1:0-19641 GCF_037147855.1 Allobosea sp. MMO-172
TCATCAAGCGCCAGAAAAAGCCAATCGTCGCTATCGTCGCCATCATGCGACGCATCATCGTCGTCGCAAACGCAAGGCTCAGAGACGCTAAATACTGAGTTGATGACAAGGTGGGCTCGACGCCGCGCATCATCGAAAACGTTGACGCGCGCCCTTTGCATGGGCTCTTAAGGGCCGAGACCTTTTTGGCCCGTGATTTTTCCGGCCGGGGCAGGTTCCCCGGCCTTTCTGCGTTCGAGCGATGCGATGATGGACAAGACTTTCGAACCGGCCGCCGTCGAGGCCCGGATCAGCAAGGCCTGGGACGAGGCGCAAGCCTTCAAGGCGGGCAGGGGCGCCGCGCCCGGGGCCGAGCCCTATTGCATCGTGATTCCGCCGCCGAACGTCACCGGCTCGCTGCATATGGGCCACGCGCTCAACAACACGCTCCAGGATGTGCTCTGCCGCTTCGAGCGCCTGCGCGGCAAGGACGTGCTCTGGCAGCCCGGCACGGACCATGCCGGCATCGCGACGCAGATGGTCGTCGAGCGCAAGCTCGCCGCCGAGAACCGCACCGACCGCCGCAGCATGGGCCGCGAGGCCTTCCTCGCCGAGGTCTGGAAGTGGAAGGAGGAGTCGGGCGGGACGATCGTCAACCAGCTCCGCCGCCTCGGCGCGTCCTGCGACTGGTCGCGCGAGCGCTTCACCATGGATGAGGGGCTCTCTGCCGCTGTTCTCAAGGTCTTCGTCGGCCTGCACAAGCAGGGGCTGGTCTACCGCGCAAAGCGGCTGGTGAACTGGGACCCCAAGTTCCAGACCGCGATCTCGGACCTCGAGGTCCTGCAGGTCGAGAAGACCGGCACGTTCAAATGGCAGCGCGGCGGCGAGGACGCGTTCGATGCGGCCAAGCTCGACAAGGCGCTGAGCCGCGACCCGAACGGCCATCTCTACTATTTCAACTATCCGCTCGAAGGCGCGACCTATGACGCCGACGACGCCGCGACCTTCATCACGGTCGCGACGACGCGGCCCGAGACGATGCTGGGCGATACCGGCGTCGCGGTTCATCCCGAGAACGAAACGATAGGCCATCTGATCGGCCGCAAGGCGGTGCTTCCGCTCGTCGGCCGCGTCATCCCGATCTTCGGCGACGATTATGCCGATCCCGAGAAGGGCACCGGCGCGGTCAAGATCACGCCGGCGCATGATTTCAACGATTTCGAGGTCGGCAAGCGCCACCAGCTCGACGTCGTCAACATCCTCGACGGCGAGGCGCGCATCCTGCTCGCCGGCAACGAGGATTTCCTGGCCGGCGCCAAGCCGGAGGCCGAGACGCTTGCGCTCGACGGCGCCGACCGCTTCGTCGCGCGCCGCCGCGTCGTCGAGATGATGGCCGCGCGCGGCCTGCTCGTGAAGGTCGAGCCGAACACCCATACCGTGCCGCATGGAGACCGCTCGGACGTCGTGATCGAGCCCTGGCTGACTGACCAGTGGTATGTCGACGTCAAGCCGCTGGCGCAGCGCTCGATCAAGGCGGTGCAGGACGGGCGGACCAAGTTCACGCCCGAGAATTGGACCAAGGTCTATTACGACTGGCTGGAGAATATCGAGCCCTGGTGCGTCTCGCGCCAGCTCTGGTGGGGGCACCAGATCCCGGCTTGGTACGGGCCGGATGGCGAGGTCTTCGTCGCCGAGTCGGAGGCCGAGGCGCAGACGCTGGCGATGGCGCATTACGGCGACACCGTCGCGCTGACGCGCGACGAGGACGTGCTCGACACCTGGTTCTCCTCGGCGCTCTGGCCGTTCTCGACCCTGGGCTGGCCCGAGCAGACCGCCGAGCTGAAGCACTATTATCCGACGGCGACGCTCGTCACCGCCTTCGACATCATCTTCTTCTGGGTCGGCCGGATGATGATGATGGGCCTCAACTTCATGGACGAGGTGCCGTTCAAGGACGTCTACATCCACGCCATCGTTCGCGACGAGAAGGGCGCGAAGATGTCCAAGTCGAAGGGCAACGTCATCGATCCGCTGACGCTCGTCGACAAATACGGCGCCGACGCGCTGCGCTTCACGCTCAGTGCCATGGCGGCACAGGGCCGCGACATCAAGCTCAGCACGCAGCGCGTCGAGGGCTATCGCAACTTCGCGACCAAGATCTGGAACGCCGCGCGCTTCGCCGAGCTGAACGGCTGCGCCCGCGCGGAAGGCTTCGACCCGGCCGCCGTCAAGCAGCCGCTCAACCGCTGGATCCTGAGCGAGGCAGCGCAGGCGGCCGAGGAGATCGCGGCCGGCATCCCGAGCTTCAGGTTCAACGAGGCGGCGGGCGGCGCCTATCGCTTCGTCTGGAACCAGTTCTGCGACTGGTATCTGGAGCTTGCCAAGCCCGTGCTGCAGGGCGAGGGCGTCGATGCCGCGGCTCGCGCCGAGACGCAGGCTACGGTCGCCTATGTCATCGACCTGATCTGCCAGCTGCTGCACCCGTTCATGCCGTTCCTCACCGAGGAGCTCTGGGCGCAGAAGGCCGAAGCCGGCGCGCCGCGCAAGCTCGCGGAGGGCGATGCCTCGCTGGTCTGCCTGACCCGCTGGCCTGATCTCTCGGCGCTCAAGGACGTGGCGGCGGAGGCCGAGATCGGCTTCGTCGTCGATCTGATCTCGGACATCCGCTCGGTCCGCTCGGAGGTCAATGTGCCGGCCGGCACGCAGGCCCCGCTCGTGCTCGTCAACGCTTCCGATGCGACGCGGGCGACGATCGAGAGCTGGCGCCCGATGATCGAGCGTCTGGCGCGCGTCTCCGACATCGGCTTCGAGACGGCGGCGCCGGCCCAGTCGGCCCAGATCATCGTGCGCGGCGAGGTCGCGGCCCTGCCGCTCGCCGGGCTGATCGACCTCGACGCCGAGCGCTCGCGCCTGACCAAGGAACTGGCCAAGCTCGACCAGGACATCGCGGTCGTCGAGAAGAAGCTCGGCAACCCCGATTTCATGGCGCGCGCGCCGGAGGAGATCGTCGAGGAGAATCGCGATCGCAAGGCGGCGGCAGAGGCCCGCAAGCTCAAGGTCGCGGAGGCTTTGGCGCGGTTGGCCTGACCGGGATATCGCATTCTGGTCACGCCGGTGTCGTCAAATTGACGTTGATCCAAGAGAGGACTCGCATTCTCTCGCGGACCCCGCTTAGATGCGCCCGACGCAAACCCGCCATGCAGAATGCGTGGCGGTACAAGGACCGGCTGTTCAGAACCCATGCTCAAGCGAGCCTATGACTGGTGCGTTTCGTACGCCTCCCATCCTGCCGCCCCGTGGCTGCTTTTCGGCATCACCTTCATCGAAAGCTCGTTCAGTCCGCTGCCGCCGATCCCGCTGCTGATTCCGATGTGCATCGCGCGGCCGGATCGGGCCTGGTTCTATGCCGGCATCTGCTCGCTCGGCGCCGTGCTCGGCGGCTATCTCGGCTATGCGATCGGCGCGCTGCTCTATGAGTCGGTCGGCGCCTGGCTGATCGGCATCTACGGCCTGCAGGACAAGGCTGCGAGCCTGATCGCGACCTCGCAGGACTACTGGTTCTGGGTGCTCGTCACCAAGGGTCTGACGCCGATCCCGTTCAAGATCGTCACGATCATGTCCGGCTTCCTGCATTTCGACCTGTGGAAGTTCACCATCGGCATGGTCGTCTCGCGCGCCAGCTTCTTCCTGATGATCGCGGTGGCGCTGCGCTTCTACGGCGACGACATCCGCATCTTCATCGAGAAGCACCTGCCGATGGTGGCGCTGGCCGTGCTCGTGGTCATCGTCGGCGGTTTCTTCGTGCTGCCGATGGTGCTCTGAGACACCGCTCGACGCTGACCCAGCCTTTTTCCAAAGGCCTCCCTGGAGCCGCCGCCGTGCGGCTCTCAGGGCGAGGGCTCGTATGCCCGCAGCCGCCGACCTCACCGTTACATTACCTCGCCGGCCTCAGTTTTGTGACATCGGCGCAACACCCGTTCGGGATCGGTGCCCGGCGCTGCCCCGACCGCCATAATCGCCGCGAAGCCGCCACAAACGAAGCCCAGCAAAACGCTGCGTTAAGTGCCTGAGATATATCAAAATCGGGGGTAACGCGCGGCGCCTGGAGAGGTTCCGGACGTTTTTCAGGTTTTCAGGGGCGCGATTGCTCCCGGCAGGCATGGCGTGGCACATCTTCGCGCCGTGCTGATCGGGGGACAGGACGAGTGGCGATGGACGGGCGTGTGTACGACAAGTCGAGGCTGCCGAGCCGCCATGTGAGCGTCGGCCCGGCCAAGGCCCCGCACCGTTCCTATTATTACGCGATGGGCATGACCGCGAAGCAGATCGCGCAGCCCTTCGTCGGCGTCGCCTCCTGCTGGAACGAGGCCGCGCCCTGCAACATCTCGCTGATGCGCCAGGCCCAGGCCGTGAAGAAGGGCGTCGCCTCCGCCAGCGGCACGCCGCGCGAGTTCTGCACGATCACCGTGACCGACGGCATCGCCATGGGCCATCAGGGCATGAAGTCCTCGCTCGCCTCGCGCGAGGTCATCGCCGACTCGGTCGAGCTCACTATGCGCGGCCATTGCTACGATGCGCTGGTCGGCCTTGCCGGCTGCGACAAGTCTCTGCCCGGCATGATGATGGCGATGGTGCGCCTCAACGTGCCCTCGATCTTCATCTATGGCGGCTCGATCCTGCCCGGCAATTTCAAGGGCCGTCCGGTGACCGTCCAGGACGTGTTCGAGGCCGTGGGCAAGCATTCGGTCGGCGCCATGTCGGACGAGGACCTGAAGGAGCTGGAGGAGGTCGCTTGCCCGTCCTCGGGTTCCTGCGGCGCCCAGTTCACCGCCAACACCATGGCGACCGTCGCCGAGGCGATCGGTCTCGCGCTGCCCTATAGCTGCGGCGCGCCGGCCCCTTACGATGTCCGCGACACCTTCTGCTACACCGCCGGCGAGATGGTGATGGAGCTGATCGCCCGGAACATCCGCCCGCGCGACATCGTCACCCGCAAGGCGCTGGAGAATGCCGCGATGGTCGTCGCCGCGACCGGCGGCTCGACCAATGGCGCGCTGCACCTGCCGGCGATCGCGCATGAATGCGGCATCGATTTCGACCTGTTCGAGGTCGCCGAGATCTTCAAGAAGACGCCCTATATCGCCGACCTGAAGCCGGGCGGGAAATATGTCGCCAAGGACATGTTCGAGGTCGGCGGCATCCCGCTGGTGATGAAGAGCCTGCTCGATGCCGGCTATCTCCACGGCGACTGCATGACCGTCACCGGCCGCACCATCGCCGAGAACATGGCCTCGGTGAAGTGGAACGACCAGCAGGACGTGGTCTACCGCGCCGACAAGCCGATCACGGTCACGGGCGGCGTCGTCGGCCTGCAGGGCAACCTCGCCCCGGAAGGCGCGATCGTGAAGATCGCCGGCATGCCGGAGGACCAGCTCGTCTTCACCGGCCCGGCCCGCTGCTTCGACCGCGAGGAGGATGCCTTCGAGGCGGTCAAGAACCGGACCTACAATGTCGGCGACGTGCTCGTCATCCGCTACGAGGGCCCCAAGGGCGGCCCCGGCATGCGCGAGATGCTGTCGACCACCGCCGCTCTCTACGGCCAGGGCATGGGCGACAAGGTCGCGCTCATCACCGACGGCCGATTCTCGGGCGCGACCCGCGGCTTCTGCGTCGGCCATGTCGGGCCTGAAGCTGCCGTCGGCGGCCCGATCGGCCTGATCCGCGACGGCGACATCATCGAGCTCGACGCCATCACAGGAAAGCTCGCAGTCCGCCTTTCTGATGCCGAACTTGAAGCGCGTCGTAAGGACTGGAAGCCACGCAAGACCGACTACAATTCCGGCGCGCTGTGGAAATACGCGCAGACCGTCGGCTCCGCCAAAGGCGGTGCCGTCACCCACCCAGGAGGGGCGGCCGAAACCCATTGCTATGCGGATATCTAGCTCAACCATAGCATGCCTGTTCCTGTTGCTGGGCGGCCACCAGGCCGTCCTGGCGCAGGAGATTTCAGGTACGAAGCTGCTGCCGCCGCGTGCCATCCCGGGCGCGGCGCTGCCGGAGCCGGACGATTCCGTCCCGGGTCATGGCGCTGCGGCCATCGCTCCCGCTCCCGATACGCCCACAGCCCATACGGCGCTGCCGCTCGTGCCTTTCACCAGCGCGCGCGACGCCCTGAAGGCCTGGATGCGCGATTCCACCGCCGGCAATAAGGTCGGCGCCGTGCGTGCGCTCGAATACGCGGCCTCGCAGGGCCATCTCACGGCGCAGTACAAGCTCGGCCGGATGTATGCCGGCGGCGAGGGCGTCCCCACCAACGATCTCAAGGCCTTCGAGTATTTCTCGAAGATCGCGGACGAGAATGCCGACGCGATGCCCGGCACGGCCGATGCCCGGCTTGTCGGCAGCGCCTTCGTGGCGCTCGGCAACTATTTCTCGGACGGGATCAAGGGCAGCTATGTGAAGCCCAATCCCGATCGGGCTTTCGACATGTTCCACTACGCCGCTTCCTATTTCGGCGACCCGGACGGCCAGTACAATCTCGCCCGCCTCTACATGACCGGGCAGGGCGCCAGTCGCGACCCGCGCCAGGCGGCGCGCTGGATGAAGCTCGCGGCCGAGAAGGGCCATGCGCCTGCCCGCGCCGCTTTCGGCGAGATGCTGATCCGTGGCGGCGAGGGCGTGCCGCGCCAGCCGGTTCTCGGCCTGATGTGGCTCGCCATGGCGCGCGAAGGCGCCGACCCGGCCCGCGAGGCCTGGATCATCGAGCGGCATGACGTGGCCTTCGCGGCTGCCTCCTCCAGCGACCGCTCGGCGGCGCTGGCCCTGATCGAGCGCCAGAATCTGGTGAACTCGCGCAACAGCGGCACGCCGCAGCACTGAGCTGCAATGCCGTCACTCTCGGGCGATGCGAAGCATCGGCCCGAGGATCTCATGACAATAGGCCGCCGGTTTTCGAGATACTCGGCTCAGGTCCGGGCATGACGGCGGATTGCCGCGCTCAGTGCAGGTCGATCATCACCGGCACATGGTCGGAGGGCTTGTCCCAGCCGCGGACATGCTTGGCGATCTTGACCCCGGAGA
Source organism: Allobosea sp. MMO-172 (assembly GCF_037147855.1). Taxonomy (NCBI): domain Bacteria; kingdom Pseudomonadati; phylum Pseudomonadota; class Alphaproteobacteria; order Hyphomicrobiales; family Alloboseaceae; genus Allobosea; species Allobosea sp. MMO-172. The sequence continues at coordinate 7,060 of NZ_JBBCUM010000031.1, forward strand.
GGCGATCCGCCGCCTGTGGCGAAAGCAGCAGGTGGTCGATGCGGATGCCGTTATTCCGCTGCCAGGCGCCGGCTTGATAATCCCAGAAGGTGTAGAGCCCGGGCGCATCGGTCGTGCTGCGCAGGGCCTCGGTCAGGCCCAGATTCGTCAGGCCGCGGAATGCGGAGCGGGTCTGCGGCAGGAAGAGCGCATCGCTGACCCAGGCAGCGGGATCGCGGGCGTCGCGCGGCTCGGGAATGACGTTATAGTCGCCGGCCAGAACCAGCGGCTCCTCATGCTCCATGAGCATCCGGGCATGGGCGGTGAGCCGCTGCATCCAGCCGAGCTTGTAGGGATATTTCTCGGTATTGGGCGGATTGCCGTTCGGCAGGTAGATCGAGGCGACGCGGACCACGCCCTCGCCCAAGGGCAGCACGCCTTCGAGATAGCGCGCCTGCTCGTCGCCATCGTCGCCCGGCAGGCCACGCCGGACATCCTCCAGCCGCGAACGGCTGAGAATCGCGACGCCATTGAAGGTCTTCTGCCCGTGCGTCTCGACCTGCCAGCCGGCCGCCTCGATCTCGGCGCGCGGGAAGTCGGCATCCACGCACTTGATCTCCTGCAGGCAGAGCGCGTCGGGTTCGGCCTCCTTCAGGAAATCGAGGAGATGGCCGAGGCGCTGCCTGACCGAATTGACGTTCCAGGTGGCGATCCGCACGCGATGCTCCGATTCAGGCTGCCGGCTGGATAAAGCGGGACGGCTGCCGCGATGACAAGCCGTTTCCGGCCGAAACGAAAAACTCCCCGCATCGCTGCGGGGGAGTTCTTGTCTGTGATCGCGCTGACGCCTGCTGTCAGGGGCAGGCGCGGACGACGCCGCCCGAGGCGATATAGGTGCCGGTTTCCGGGTTGTAGCTGCGGAAGCGGCGCGAGCAGTAGGCCACCGCGTCGGTATCCTCGACGCTGTAGCCATAGGCGCGCGGCACGGCTGGGGCATAGACCACCGGCGGTTCGACATAGACCGGGGCCGGCGGGGGGTAATAGTAGACCGGCGGCGGGGGCGGGGCCGCGAGCGCGCCGGCGGCAAGCGCGCCGCCGATGATGCCGGCCGCGATGCCGGCGCCGACGGCCGGGCCACGACGATAGCCGCCATAATAGCGCGGGCCGTAGCCGTAGCGGCGGTATTGCACGGTTTCGATGAGGTCGCTGCCCGGCTGCGCAGTCGCGACGGCAGCGGTGGCGGGAGCGAGCGGCGCGGCCGAGGCCGGAAGGGCAAGTAGGGTACCGCCGGCAAGGGCGGCAGCGACGGCGAGCGTCCGGATCATGACGAAACTCCTCTGCGGTACCTGGCGAGCGGAACTCCGCATGTTCCCCCGTTTGGATCTGAATGTAGCGGTCCGGTGACCACAGGGGAAGCTAGCAGTCAATCCCGGCATAAATGGGCCGTCACGCTCCCGTCGCTTTTGCGCTCGAAAGCAATGTCGAAGTGCTTGCGCGGGCGAAATTTCCTCGCCATCTAGCGTTGCACCGCACACCGCACCTGACCGAAGGACCGAGACCGACCATGGCGCAACCGCGCGACCCGTCCGCCCAGCCCGCCGAGCTCGGTCCCCTGAGGCCGCTGCCGGCCATCATCTTCAGCTCGCGCTGGCTGCAGCTGCCGCTCTATATCGGCCTCATCGTGGCGCAGTGCGTCTATGTCTTCCTGTTCCTCAAGGAGCTCTGGCACCTCGTCACCCACGCCTTCGATTTCAGCGAGCAGCAGATCATGCTGGTCGTGCTCGGGCTGATCGACGTGGTGATGATCTCGAACCTGCTGATCATGGTGATCGTCGGCGGCTACGAGACCTTCGTCTCGCGCCTGCGGCTGCAGGGCCATCCCGACCAGCCGGAATGGCTGAGCCATGTCAATGCGAGCGTGCTCAAGATCAAGCTCGCCATGGCGATCATCGGCATCTCGTCGATCCATCTGCTCAGGACCTTCATCGAGGCCGGCAATATCGGTATCGCCGGCAAGACGGCGAACTATACGGAAGCCGGCGTGCTGCTGCAGACGCTGATCCATGTCGTCTTCATCCTCTCGGCCATCGGCATCGCCTGGGTCGACAAGATGACGACGACCCCCGGCAAGGGGCACTGACCGAGGCAGGCCAGAAACAGAAACGCCCCGCCAGACCGGCGGGGCGTTTTGCGTTTCGGAGGCTGCTGTTCTTTGGCAGAACGGTTCTGTCATCCCGGACAAGCTGCGTAGCAGCGCCGCTCCGGGATCCATCGTAGAGTTCCGGAGGCCTTCGATGGATCCCGGGGCAAGCCCGGGATGACGTCCGGTTTCCGAGGAAACCTAGCGGCGTTCGGGGCTGCCTGAGCGGACTTACTGTCCGCGCCCGCTGCGGGCAGCGAAGCGGATCGCTTCCTCGGCGGCGCGGAACAGGGCCTTGGCCTTGTTGATGCACTCCTCCTGCTCGGAGGCCGGGTTCGAATCATAGACGATGCCGGCGCCGGCCTGGACATGCATGCGCCCGTCCTTGACCACCGCTGTGCGCAGCAGGATGCAGGTATCCATCTCGCCATTGGCGCCGAAATAGCCGATGCAGCCGGCATAGGCGCCACGCGCATCGCGCTCCAGCTCGTCGATGATCTCCATCGCCCGGACCTTCGGCGCGCCGGAAACCGTCCCGGCCGGGAAGCCGGCGATCAGCGCGCCGAGCGAATCGTGCTTCGGGTCGATCCTGCCTTCGACGTTAGAGACGATGTGCATCACCTGGCTGTAGCGCTCGATGAAGAACGAATCGGTGACCTTGACCGTGCCGATCTCGGCGACGCGGCCGACATCGTTGCGGCCGAGATCGAGCAGCATCAGGTGCTCGGCGCGCTCCTTCGGATCGGCCAGCAGCTCTTCGGCGAGAGCATTGTCCTCGGCCTCGGTCGCGCCGCGCCGGCGCGTGCCGGCGATCGGCCGGATCGTGACGGTGTCGTCGCGCAGACGAACCAGGATCTCGGGGCTCGAGCAGACGATCTGGAAGTCGCCGAAATCGAGATAGCAGAGGAACGGCGCCGGATTGACCCGCCGCAGCGCCCGGTAGAGCGCGAAGGGCGGCAGGGCGAAAGGCGCCTCGAAGCGCTGCGACAGCACGACCTGGAAGATGTCGCCGGCGCGGATATATTCCTTCGCCTTGTCGACCATCTCCAGATATTCGGCTTCGCTCGTGTTCGAAGTGGTCGCCGGGACCGGCAGGTTGGCGATGTCGATCTCGGCCTCGGCGGGGAGGGCGCCTTCCAGCGCCCGCACCACGGCCTCCAGCCGCTCCTGCGCCCGCTCATAGGCATGGCGCGCGCCGACGCCGGGCATGTGCCGGACGGGCGTCACGACATGGATCTCGTCGCGCACCGCGTCGAACACCACCATCAGCGTCGGCCGCGTCAGGATGGCGTCGGGCACGCCGGTGCCGGTCTCCTTCGGCTCGGGCAGGCGCTCCATCAGGCGCACCATGTCGTAGCCGAGATAGCCGAAGACGCCCGACGCCATCGGCGGCAGCCCCTCGGCCTCCGGAATGGCGCTCTCTTCGAGCAGGGCGCGCAGGCTCTCGAAGGCCGGGCGCGGATCGTCGAGGAAGGTCTCGCCCAGCGCGGTGCGGCAAAGCGAGGCCTGCCCGTGATGGCAGCGCCAGATCAGGTCCGGCTCCAGCCCGATCATCGAATAGCGGCCGCGCACGGCGCCGCCTTCGACCGATTCGAGCAGGAAGGCCGGGCCGGTCGTGGCATGGCGCAGCTTCAGGAAGGCGGCGACCGGCGTCTCGCAATCGCCGACCAGCACCTGCCGCAGCAATTGCGGGGCGCCGGTCTCGTAGGTCTGCGCGAAGTGCTCGAACTCCTGAAGCGGCTGCATCGTCAGTTCTGCGCTCCGCCGGTCGCGTTGCGGAAGTTGGCCTCGTTGATGCTGACGCCAAGCTCGGCCTGCCGCTTCGCGACATACTGGAGCATGATGTCCTCGCTCACGCTCGACGACAGCAGGCGCTCGAAATTGCCAGCCTCCTGCGTGGTGCGGACGTAAGGCGCGACGGTGGCCGAATCGACCTTGAACAGGATGCGCCCGCCATCCGGCGTCGCGGCGGAACCGCTCTTGCCCACGGCGGTGCCGAAGAGCTGCGCGACGACCGTGCCCGGCAGCTCCTGGCGCTGGTCCTGCCGGCCGATATCCGCCGCCGTCTCGATCGTGAGATTCGCCGAGGCCGCGACCGCGTCGAAGCTCTCGCCCTTGTCGAGACGCTCGATGAGCTCGCGCGCCTTGGCCGAAAGCCGCGTGGCCGATTCGTCGGCGCGCCACTGCTTCTCGACCTCGGCCTTGACCTCGTCGAAGGCGCGCTCGCGCGCCGGGTCGATCTTGGTGACATCGAACCAGACATAGCCGGTGTCGCGGGGCAGGCGGAGCGCCTCGTTGTCGACGCCGATATCGGAGCGGAAGATCGCCTGGAGCGTGCTGTCGCCGCCGGGCAGGGCCTCCTCACGCGAGCCGTCGGGACGCGAGAGGCTCGCGCTCATCGGACCGGCCGTGCGCAGCGTGAGGCCGAGCTCCTTGGCAATCTCGGCGAGCGGCCGGGCCGAGGCGCGCTGGTCCTCGATCTTGTCGTGCAGCTCGGTGATCCGGCTGGCGGCGCGGCTCGTCGCCAGCTCCTGCCTGACCTCGGCCGCGACCTCCTCGAACGGGCGCACATGCGCGCTCTCGACCTTGGTCACGCGCAGCAGCACCGTGGCGAAGGAGCCCTTCACCGGCGCGCTGACGCCACCCTCTTCGAGGGCGAAGGCCGCATCGCGCACGACGGGATCGATCATCTGGTCACGGGTGAAGGTGCCCAGCGTCAGGTCGTTGAAGGCGACGTTCCGCTCTGTCGCGATCTCGTCGAAGGTCTCGCCGCCGTCGATCTTGGCCTTGGCGGCCTTGGCCTCCTCCTCGTTCGGGAAGGGAATCTGCTGGATGGTGCGGGTCTCGACCGCGGTGAAGCGCTGGGCCTTGGTCGCCTCGTAGCGGGCCTTGGCCTCTTCGTCGGTGATCTTCGCGGGATCGGCCAGCGTTTCGGCAGTGATCGCGAGGATGGCGGCCGTGCGGAACTCCGGCGCGCGGAAGGCGATCTTGCGGTCGTTGAAGAAGCTCTTCAGCTGGTCCTCGGTCGGCGCAGGGATTTCGCCGGCGGCGCTCGCAGGCATCCGCGCGAAGGTGATGGCGCGCTTCTCGTTGCGCAGGCGGTTGCCGACTTCCTGCAGCGCGAGCGGGGCGGCGAGGCCGCCGACGACCATCTCCGAAAGCTGCTGGCGCAGGATCGTCGAGCGCTGGAGCGCGACATAGCTCTGCTCGGTATAGCCGTTCGTGCGCAGGAGCTCATTGAAACGGGCCGCGGAGAACTGGCCTGAGGCATCGCGGAAGACCTGATCGTCGAAGATCAGGTTGCGGATGGTCTCATCGGAGACCGCGAGGCGCATGCCTTGCGCCGTCTGGTCGAGCGTCGCCTCGGTGAGCAGGCGCGACAGCACCTGACGGTCGAGGCCGAGCGCGCGCGCCATCTCCGGCGAGATCTGCCGGCGCTGCTGGCGGATCAGGTTCTGGATCTCGTTCTGATAGGTCGTGCGCATCTGCTCGAGGCTGATCTCGGTCTTGCCGACCTTGGCTACCTCGTTGCGGCCATAGCCGCGGAAGATGTCGCCCACGCCCCAGATGGCGAAGGAGATGATGAGGAAGCCGAACATGATGGCGATCACGATCTTCCCGAGGAGACCCTGACCCGCCTTGCGGATGCCCTGCATCATCATCGAAGCCGTCTTTCCCTGAACCTGTCCGTGGCGCGGAAACAGGCCCGCGCGCGTATTTGTCGGCGCTGCTTATAGGAACCGGCGGCGAAAGCCGCAATCGCCGTCGCGGTCACGATGCCGCTTCGCACGCGATTGCGGCGCCGGCCGGGCGTTGCTAGAGCCAGAACAGCTGATTTCAGGAGGATCGACGTGACGCGCAGCATCAAGCCGCTGGTGGCCGGCAACTGGAAGATGAACGGCCTGAAGGCCGACCTCGCCATCGCGGCCGAAGTGGCCAGGGGCTACGACACCGCGCTGAAGCCCGATGTCGACCTCGCGATCTGCCCGCCCGCCAGCCTGCTCTTCGCCGCGACCGCCGCCCTGATCGGCTCGCGCATCGCCACCGGCGGGCAGGATTGCAGCACGCAGGCCTCCGGCGCCTTCACCGGCGAGGTTTCCGCCGCGATGCTGGCCGACGCCGGTGCAAGCTTCTGCATCGTCGGCCATTCCGAGCGCCGCACGCTGCATGGCGAGAGCAACGCCACGGTAAAGGCCAAGGCCGAGGCCGCGCAGAAGGCGCTGCTGGTGCCGATCGTCTGCGTCGGAGAGACCAAGGACGAGCGCGAGGCCGGCAAGGCGCTCGCCGTCGTCAAGAAGCAATTGCGCGGTTCCGTGCCGGATGGCGCGACGGCCGCCACGCTCGTCGTCGCCTATGAGCCGGTCTGGGCGATCGGCACCGGCTTGACGCCGACGGCGGCCGATGTGGCCGAGATGCATGAGGCGATCCGGGCCGAGCTCGGCCGCCTGCTCGGCAAGCAGGCGGCTGCCGGCGTGCGCCTGCTCTATGGCGGCTCGGTGAAGCCCTCGAACGCTGCCGAGCTGATGAATGTCGCCCATGTCGACGGCGCGCTCGTCGGCGGCGCCAGCCTCAAGGCCGAGGAATTCCTGGCGATCGCCCGCGCCTGCGCCGGCTGAGCACTCCCGCGTGAATAGGCCGGCGCGCAGGGGTGGCGCTGCCGGCCCACGCATGTTATGTGCCCGCCGAATTCGCCTCGATCTTCGAGGAGGAGCGGGTGGCCCTTGGCGGCGGCCCGCGCCATGCCCATTTTCGTGAGACCATGCAGAACGTTCTCATCGTCATTCACCTGATCATCGTCGTCGCGCTCGTCGGCGTCGTGCTTTTGCAGCGCTCCGAAGGCGGCGGCCTCGGCATGGGTTCGGGCGGCGGAGGCGGCGTCGGCGGCTTCATGACCGGCCGCGGCCAGGCCAACGCCCTGACGCGGGCGACGGCGATCCTCGCCGGCCTGTTCTTCCTGACCTCGATCGTGCTCGCGGTGATGGCCAATACCGGCCGCACCCAGCGCTCGATCATCGACGGCGCGCCTGCGACCTCGGCCCCGGCTACGCCCGGCGCGCCGGCCGGCCCGAGCGCCCCGAATGCCGGCGGCGTGCTCGACCAGCTGCGCCAGATGCAGAACCAGAATCAGGGCGGCGCACAGCCGCCGACGCCGCCAGCGGCGCCGCAGCAGTAACCAGGGCAGGGCCGGGAAACCGGCCCTTCTCTTTTGATATGAGAGAGGCCGGGCGACCGGCCTTCTCTTTTGTGGACAAGCGCGCAGGGCAAGGCGGGACTGCTCAGAACGCGCTTAGCGAATCGAACCCGTGGCGATAGAGGTGACCTCCCATGACGCGGTATGTTTTCATCACCGGCGGCGTGGTGTCCTCGCTTGGCAAAGGCCTGGCGGCGGCGGCTCTCGCAGCCCTTCTCCAGGCGCGCGGCCATACGGTCCGCCTGCGCAAGCTCGACCCCTACCTGAACGTCGATCCGGGCACGATGAGCCCGTATCAGCACGGTGAGGTCTTCGTCACCGACGACGGCGCCGAGACCGATCTCGACCTCGGCCATTACGAGCGCTTCACCGGCCGGCCCTGCAACAAGGGCGACAACATCACCACCGGCCGCATCTACATGGACATCCTGACCAAGGAGCGCCGGGGCGACTATCTCGGCGCGACCATTCAGGTCGTCCCGCATGTCACCAACGCCATCAAGGAATTCATCCTCACCGGCAACGAAGGCTACGACTTCACGCTGGTCGAGATCGGCGGCACGGTCGGCGACATCGAGAGCCTGCCGTTCCTCGAAGCCATCCGCCAGACCAATCAGCAGCTCCCGCGCGGCCAGTGCATCTTCGTGCACCTGACGCTGCTGCCCTATATCCCGACGGCCGGCGAATTGAAGACCAAGCCGACCCAGCATTCGGTCGCCGAATTGCGCTCGATCGGCATCCAGCCCGACATCCTGCTCTGCCGTACCGACCGCGAGATTCCGCGCGAGGAACGCCGCAAGCTGGCGCTGTTCTGCAATGTCCGCGAGACCGCCGTGATCGAGGCCCGCGACGTCGCCTCGATCTATGACGTGCCGCTTTCCTATCACGCGGAGGGGCTCGACACCGAGGTGCTCGCCGCCTTCGGGATGGATGCCAAGCCGGAGCCCGACGTCACCGGCTGGAAGCGCATCTCCGAGCGCGTGAAGAACCCCGAGGGCGAAGTCACCATCGCCGTCGTCGGCAAATATACCGGCATGAAGGACGCCTATAAGTCCCTCATCGAGGCGCTGACTCATGGCGGCATCGCCAACAACGTGAAGGTCAATCTCGACTGGATCGAGTCCGAGGTCTTCGAAAAGGAGGACCCGGCGCCCTTCCTCGAGCATGTCCACGGCATCCTCGTGCCCGGCGGCTTCGGCCATCGCGGCGCCGAGGGCAAGATCAAGGCGGCGACCTTCGCGCGCAACCGCAAGGTGCCCTATTTCGGCATCTGCTTCGGCATGCAGATGGCGGTGATCGAGGCGGCGCGTTCGCTCGCCGGCATCGCGGACGCCAATTCGACCGAGTTCGGCCCGACGCAGGAGCCGGTCGTTGGCCTGATGACCGAATGGATGCGCGGCAACGAGCTGGAGCAGCGCGCGGCCGGCGGCAACCTCGGCGGCACGATGCGGCTCGGCGCCTATGCCTCGACGCTCGCGGCCGGCTCGAAGATCGCGGAAATCTACGGCTCGACCGAGATCTCCGAGCGCCATCGCCACCGCTACGAGGTGAACATGGGCTATCGCGAGAAGCTGGAGGCGAAGGGCATGCGCTTCGCCGGCCTCTCGCCGGACGGCTTGCTGCCTGAGACGGTCGAATACCCCGACCATCCCTGGTTCATCGGCGTGCAGTACCACCCCGAGCTGAAGTCCCGCCCGTTCGAGCCGCACCCGCTCTTCGCCAGCTTCATCGAGGCGGCGAAGGCCCAGAGCCGCCTGGTCTGATTTCGTCGAAGGCTCCGGGGGCGCATCCTCTCTTTGAATGACGGCTTGTGCCGGTCTCCTGTTACCCTGAGAATAAGCTGCTTCGCCGACCTGTGGTCGGCGCGGCGGCACAGGGCAGGGGGCAGGGCGCATGACGATCTCGATGGCGGGCCTGCCCGCGTTCCTTCTCTATTTCGTCGTCGGTGCGGCCCTGATCGCCGCTTTCGTCGCGGTCTATCTGCGCATGACCGCCCATGACGAGATCGCCCTGATCCGCGGCGGCAATCTCTCGGCGGCGGTCGCGCTCGGCGGCAACACGGTCGGCTTTTCCCTGCCGCTGGAGCAGGCGATCTCGCAGGCCAGCAGCATTCCCGACTGCGTGCTCTGGGCTGTCGCGGCGATGATCATCCAGTTCGCGGCCTATGGCCTGGCACGGCTGCTGATTCCGGAACTGTCGCGGAAGATCGAGGAGGATCGCCTGCCCTCCGCGGTCATGCTCGCCGTGATCGCCGTCGTATCCGGGACGCTGGCTGCGGCCAGCATGACGGAGTGAGGCGACCATGAAACGCTCCTCGCAGATCGGGCTCGCGGCCGCAGGCGTCCTCCTCGTTGCCACCGTCTGGTCGATGACCGACGACGACCCGCAGGAGAACCTCGTCTATGACAGCCTGAGCGATTGCCGGGTGGCCGGGCAGCTCAGCGCGCAGCAATGCGAGACCGCCTTCTCGGAAGCGAGCGCCGCGCGGCTCAAGGATGCGCCGAAATTCCAGAGCCAGAGCGCCTGCGAGGCGCAGTACGGCGCCAATGGCTGCGGCTCTGCGACGATCGGTGGCGCGCAATATTTCATCCCGGCATTGGCTGGCTTCATGCTGGCGCGCGGCCTCTCCGGCGGTCAGGCTCAGGCGCAACCCCTGATGCCGCCGACCACCTCGGCCTGCCCGCCGGGCTCGACGCAGCCCGAATGCCAGCAGGCGCGCTCGTCCTCCTCCAGTTCGTCGGGCGGCTCCTATGGCGGCAGCAGCAGCCGCTCGCGCGCCTATTCGACGACGACCGGGAGCAAGGTCACCGCGGCCTTCGCCGGAGGCGCGCGTGGCGGCAGCGTCTCGACGCCCGGCACCTCCTCGCGCGGCGGCTTCGGCTCGACCGCGCGGTCCTATTCTTCGCATTCCTCGTCCTGAGATGCGCCGCGTCACGCTTCCGCCGCGGCCGGACTGGGTCGAGCAGGTCGAGCGCCTGGGTTTCGCCTTTCACACCATCGACGGCGAGACCTATTGGGACGAGAGCGCGGCCATCGCCTTCACGCTGGAGGAGATCGAGCGCGATATCGAGGGACCGACCGAGGCGATCGAGCAGCTCTGCTTCGCCTTCATCGAGAAGGCGCTCGACCACGAGGAGCTCCTGACGAAGCTTGCAATTCCCGCCGAGCACTGGGATTACATCCGGAGTAGCTGGCAGCGTGGCGAGCGCAATCTCTACGGCCGGCTCGACCTCGCCTATGACGGGCGCGGGCCAGCGAAGCTGCTCGAATACAATGCCGACACGCCGACCGCCCTGTTCGAATCGAGCGTCGTGCAATGGGACTGGCTGGAGCAGGCGATGGCCCGTGGAGCGATTCCGAAGGGCTCCGACCAGTTCAACTCGCTGCACGAGCGTCTGATCGCCGCCTTCAAGGGCCTGCGCGAGCCTTCGCCCTACCGCCTGCACCTGACCTGCGTGCAGGGCAGCCCCGAGGACAAGGGCACGGTCGACTATCTCACCGATTGCGCCGCGCAGGCCGGGCTTGATGCCCGCTTCACCTATATCGAGGAGCTTGGCCTCCTCACCGACGGGCGCTTCTGCGATGGCGCCAACCAGCCGATCGAGGCCTTGTTCAAGCTCTATCCCTGGGAATGGATGTTCCGCGAGAGCTACGGCAAGGCGCTCAGCCGTTCGGGCTGCCAGTTCATCGAACCGCCCTGGAAGGCGATTCTCTCCAACAAGGGCCTGCTCGCCTGCCTCTGGGAGATGGAGCCCGGCCACCCCAACCTGCTGCCGGCTTTCTTCGAGGGCGATCCGCGCTGCGCGACGCTCTCGGCCCGGCATGTGCGCAAGCCGCTCTATTCGCGCGAGGGCGCCAATGTCACGCTCATGGAGCGCGGCCTCGTGCTCGACAGCGACGACGGCCCCTATGGCGCCGAGGGCCATGTCCTGCAGGATGCCGCGACCAACATGTTCTCGGCGGATGGGAAATATGCCGTGCTCGGCTCCTGGCTCGTCGCCTCGCAGGCCTGCGGGCTCTGCGTCCGCGAGGATGCCTCGCCGATCACCAAGAACACCTCGCGCTTCCTGCCGCACTATATCGAGCCCTGAACGCGGCGCGACATGACCGCGCCCTGATCTGTGCTAGCCTTGGGCTCCGATACGCCTGTCGACGGAGCCTGCCATGCCTGCAAACGCCTCAACGCCCCGCGGTCTCGACCATCTCGTCATCGGCGTCCGCGATCTCGATGCCGCCTGGCATTTCTACGAGAAGCTCGGCTTCCGCGTCGGCGCCCGCAACCGCCATCCCTGGGGCACCGAGAACCGGATCGTGCAGTTTCCGGGCTCCTTCCTCGAGCTGGTGACGATCGCCGACGATGCCGCCATCCCGCCGCATGGCGAGCGGCGCTTCTCCTTCGGCGCCTTCGTGCGCGAGGCGCTGGCCGGGCAGGGCGAGGGGCTCTCGATGCTGGTGCTGGAGAGCACCGACGCCAAGGCCGATGCCGCTGCCTTCAAGGCGCAGGGCATCGGCGATTTCGAGCCGTTCTTCTTCGAGCGCCGGGCCCGGCGCCCGGATGGCAGCGATGTCCGCGTCGCCTTCGAACTCGCCTTCGCCGCCGATTCGCGCGCGCCGGAATGCGGTTTCTTCGTCTGCCAGCAATTCGAGCCGCAGAACTTCTGGAATCCGGAATTCCAGCATCATCCGAACGGCGCCACCGCACTCTCCGCCGTCGTGATGCTGGCGGAGGAGCCGGCCTTCCACCGCGCCTTCCTCTCGGCTTTCAGCGGCGGCGCCGAGGTGCTGGAGGGCAACGAGGATTATGTCCTTGCCCTGCCGCGCGGGCGCATCGACGTGCTCGATCCCGAGGCGGCGCAGGGCGCCTATCATGTCGAGCCGGATACGACGCCGGCCCGTTTCCTCGGCTTCTGCGTCTCGGTGCCCGATCTCGAAGCCGTGGCCGCGCGCCTGACTGAGAATGAAGTGTCGTTCCAGCGTGGCGAGGAGCGGCTCTTCGTGCCGGCCGAAGAGGCGTTCGGCTGCATGGTGGCGTTCGAGCAGGGGTGAAGGAGCGGCAGTTCGCCCGGCACCACCTCTGTCATTCCGGGGCGCGCCGTAGGCGCGAACCCGGAACCCACGACTGGGCAGGACATCCAAGACCCGATTGCAGGCGGCTCACCCGGTCGTGGGTTCCGGGTTCTTCGCTTTGCGAAGCCCCGGAATTGTCTGTTTGAGTTTTGGTATTGTTGTGTGGTTCCGCGGAAGCGGTATGCCTGGTCCGGCTGGCCGGCCG
>NZ_JBBCUM010000032.1:0-16341 GCF_037147855.1 Allobosea sp. MMO-172
CGGCCGGCCAGCCGGACCAGGCATACCGCTTCCGCGGAACCACACAACAATACCAAAACTCAAACAGACAATTCCGGGGCTTCGCAGAGCGAAGAACCCGGAACCCACGACCGGATGAGCCCGTGTAACCCGGCCTTGGACGTCCCACCCAATCGTGGGTTCCGGGTTCACGCCTTCGGCGCGCCCCGGAATGACAAAGGGCGTGGTTGCAGGCAGCGACGATCAAGTATCCACGCCAACTACCCCAATAGCCGCGCCACCTCCTGCCGCAGGACGGGCAGGAGTTCCTCCTCGAACCATGGATTGCGCTTCAGCCAGGCATTGTTGCGCCAGGACGGATGCGGCAGCGGCAGGACACGCGGAAACACCGGCCGGGCGAGGATCTCGCGCCAGTTCGCGACGGTCGCCGAGAGATTGGCCGCCTCCTTCGGGCCGAAATGCCAGCTCTGGGCATAGCGCCCGATCGCCAGCACGAGCTCGATCTGCGGCAATGTCGCGAAGACGCGGGCGCGCCAGGTCGGCGCGCATTCCCGCCGCGGCGGCTTGTCGCCGCCCTTGGCATCGAGGCCGGGGAAGCAATGGCCCATCGGCACGATCGCAACCTTCCCCGCATCGTAGAAGGCGGCCTCATCGATACCGAGCCAGCTGCGCAGGCGCACGCCGGAAGGGTCGGTGAAGGGCCGGCCGCTGGCATGGACGCGCGTGCCCGGCGCCTGGCCGGCGATGCAGAGCCGCGCGGTCGTCGCGGCCTGGATGACCGGGCGGGGCTGATGCGGCAAGGGCGGCAGGTATTGGGGCGTATCGCGGCAGATGCGGCAGGCACGCAGCTCCGCCAGAACATGGTCCAGCGTCTCGGCTGCGCTCATCGGCGCGCCAGCTTCGACCGTCCCGGAGCCTGCGAGATCAGCCCGTCGCACACCCAGTCGGACTTCTTCGCGGAATAATTATAGGGATCGCCCTTCTCGATCCGGGCAAGGCCGTTGATGCGCCCGCTCGGACGATTGCGGATGACGATGAGGTCGCCGCTGGTCTCGATGGTGAAGCAATAGGTGCGCCGCTTCTCCTGCGGGCCGTAATAGTAGCAGACGGCATCCGGCGTCGTCGTCCAGCAGGCATCGGTGTTCGTCAGATGGCGATTATGCCCGCTCGCCCGGCCGTCGGCATGATGATACTCGCTGAAGGGCAGATTGCTGCCGGAATAGCGGCCCGAGACGGTGTTGCCCTCGAAGAGTTGCTTGATCTGATCGCCGGTCAAACGCTCCACTGCCGCGGCCTGGCTCGCGGCGAGCAAGCCCAGCATGACCATCGCAATGCGTGCGGGCCGGGACATCAGCGCTGCGCCAGCTTCCGGCTCATCAGCGGCCCGGGGGCGCGCGAGATCAGCCCGTCGCAATACCAGGGCGTGCCGTTGTCGCTGTGGTTGCGCGGGTTGCCGAGTTCGACCTTGGCCAATGCGTTGACCATGCCGTTGCCGCTGTTGCGCAGGACATAGAGATCGCCGCTCATCTCGACCGAGAAGCAATGCACCGTGCGGTCGGTCGGCGGGCCGTAATAATAGCAGATGCGGTCCGGCTTGGTGATCCAGCAGGCATCGGTATTGGCCTGCCAGCCATTATGGCCGAGCGCCTGGCCATTGGGGTCGTGATATTCGGTGAAGAAGCCGCCATTGGTGTAGCGGCCCGAGACGGTGTTGCCCCGGAAGGCACGCTCGATCGCCTCGCCGCTCAGCCTTTCGGCGGCCGGCGCCAATGTCGGCAGCGCCAGAACGGCGAGCAGGGCCAGAACGAAGCGCTGCATCAGACCTTCCAGCTCGGCCGGCCGGACAATGCGCCATGCCAGCGGCGGATATGGACGAAATCCTCCGGCAGCGGGATGCGCGAGGGCTTCATGAAGTCGATGGCGATGCCGGCGGTGATGTCCGCGACGGTCAGGGCATCGCCGCAGACGAAGGGATTGGCGGCCAGCTGCAATTCGAGCAGCCAGAGATGGTCGTCGATCTGGTCACGATTGGCCTCGGCCCATTCCGGCACCTGCTCTTCCAGCTCCGCCATCGAAGGATGGCTGTGGCGGAAGACGGCGGCGACGCTGGCGAAGAGCCCAAGCTCGACGCGGCGGTTCCACATCTCGATCGTCGCCTGTTCCTTCGCATCGCGGCCGAAGAGCGGCGGCTGCGGGTGGAGCGCCTCGATATAGCGGCAGATCGCGATCGTTTCGGCGAGCGCCGTGCCGTCTTCGAGTTCGAGGACCGGCAGGCGCTGGGCGGGGTTGAGTCGGGTGAAGGCCTCGGTCTTGTGCTCCTTCTTGGCCATGTCGACCGGCACGAGCTCCGGCAGCGGCACCCCCTTCTCAGCGAAGAAGATGCGGACCCGTCTTGGATTCGGCGCCCGCCCGCCATCGTAGAGCTTCATCAGATCCCCTCCGTCTTCCGCCGTACCCGATCACGGCCCGCGCCGGAAGGTCAACCGGATTGCCGGCGCTTCATGACGCGATCATGGCGGAAAGCCTCAGCGGGAGTGGCTGCGGCGCCAGGCTTCGGGGCGTTCGAACTGCGTCGCCCAGATGCCGCGGCCCGCCGCCCGCGCCTCGTCCTCCTCGGCGCGATAGGCGCCGTAGGAGACCGCATGGCCCTCGCGCACCAGTGCTGCGTTGATCTCGGTCTCGCCCTGCCTGCAGCGGGCGAGGCCACGGCCATAGCGATCCGCCTTGCCGATCTCGCACTGCGTCACGCCGCGCGCCAGCATCGCCTGGAGGGCGCGGCGCGCGTCGCGCCCGCAGGCGACCGATCTGCCGTCACGCGCGGTGCAGCTCTGGCGGTATTCGGGCGCGTCGATACCCTCCAGCCTCAGCTCCTCGCCGAGCAGTCGCACCGAATCGCCATCGATCGCCTGGGCCGCTCCCGTCAGCTCCCGGGCCGGGCCGAGCCGGTATTGCAGGATCGCGCCGGCGAGCCCGAGAAAGCCGAGCAGACCGAGCGCCACGACGAAATCGACCGGCCGGCCAACGCGGCGCCAGCCGAAGGGTCCATAGCGGGAGCGACCGAATCCGAAGGGTGCCATCAGGGAGAGCTTAACGATTTGGTGTCCATGATGGCGAGCCGGCCGCTGCATGCCGCAGCGGCCGAACGAGGATACACGCTCCCGATCATGGCGGAAGTGACGGCCGAACAGGTGCAGCGCGGGCGCGGACCCGACCCCTCGGCCGTGGCGCGCCGGAAGCTGGTCACGCGCGAGGTCAGGTCGGCGCGCGAACGGCTGACCTCTTCCACCGGGCTCGAACGCGCCTTCGACAACGAGCTGCTGCGCGTCTTCGCGCAATACCGCATTGCGGGCTCGGCCGGCACGCTGGTTCTGGCGCTCGGCGTCGCAGCAGCCGCCTGCCTCTGGCTGCCCGCGCCGCTCGTCGCGGTCTGGGCCGGCATCGTGTTGATGTCGACGCTGATCATCGTGCTGATGGCGCGGCGCTTCCTCGCCAAGGCTCCCGAGGAGGTCCGCCTGACGCTCTGGCGCCGGCTCTTCGCCTGCGCGGAGGGCATGCACGGTCTCGCCTGGGCGCTGCTGCTTCTGCTGTTCGTGCAGGTCGATGCGCCCGGCGCCAAGGTCTTCGTCACCACCGCCCTGCTGGTCGTCAGCGCTCTCACCGTCATGCTCTCGGCCACGATCCCAATCGCGGTCTATGCCGGGCTGACCCCGATCATCATGGGGATCATGGTCTTCTTCTGGGACCGGCGCGACATGGACAGCGTCACCATGGCGCTGATGGCGGCCTCGGCCCAGCTCTTCTTCATCTTCCTCGCCAACCGCCTCTATGCGAGTTCCGTCGCCTCGATCACGTTCAGGGCGGAGAAAGACGCGCTGATCGCGGAGCTGGAAACGGCGAACGCCAATTCGGACGAGGCCCGGCGCAAGGCGGAAGAGGCCAATCTCGCCAAGTCGCGCTTCCTCGCGACGATGAGCCATGAATTGCGTACCCCGCTCAACGCCATCCTCGGCTTCTCCGAGGTGATGAAGAACGAGATCTTCGGCGGGCATGCCAATGCGGCCTACAAGGAATACTCGGCCGATATCCACGGCTCGGGCCAGCACCTGCTCAACCTGATCAACGAGATCCTCGACCTCTCGCGCATCGAGGCCGGCAAATACGAGCTGAACGAGGAGGCCTTGTCCCTTCCCAGCATCGTCGACGACTGCCAGCACATGCTGGCCTTGCGCGCCAAGGCCAAGGGCCAGAGCATCCGCGCCCTGGCCGAACCGCAATTGCCGCGCGTCTGGGCCGACGAGCGCGCCATCCGGCAAGCCGTGCTCAACGTGCTATCGAACGCGATCAAGTTCACGCCCCAAGGCGGCGAGATCACGATCAAGGTCGGCTGGACCGCGACCGGCGGGCAATATGTCTCCGTCACCGATAACGGGCCGGGCATCCCCGAAAACGAGATTCCGATCGTGATGCAGAGCTTCGGGCGCGGCTCCCTTGCGATCAAGACGGCCGAGCAGGGCTCGGGCCTCGGCCTGCCGATCGTCAAGGGATTGATCGACCTGCATGGCGGCGGGTTCCATCTGAAGTCCAAGCCGCGCGCCGGCACCGAGGTGACGATCACGCTGCCAGCCGAGCGCGTGATGGACACGCTCGCCGCCCTGCCCGAGCCGAAGGCGAAACCGCGGGCCGCCTGATCCTCTCGCCCGAATCTCGCCTCATCGCTCGACGACATCCTCTCATCGCCTCGTTCAGACATCTCCTCCAGCCTCTCGGACCCTCGGATCATGAACCGGAAAACGCGCGTCGCCGTGCTCTATGGCGGAAAGTCGGGCGAGCATGAGGTGTCGCTGAAATCGGCGGCTTCCGTCCTGCGCTATATCGACCGCGAGCGCTTCGAGCCCGTGCCGGTCAGCATCGACAAGCAGGGCCGCTGGCAGTGCCACGACCTGCGCCGGATCGAGGGCGCCAATACCGAGAGCCTGCCGATCCCCGCCGATTCACCGATGATCCGGCTGGAGCCGCAGGGCGGGAGCACCGCAATCCTGCCGGCCGACAACGCCGCGCCGGCGATCGCGCCGGTCGATGTCGTGTTTCCGGTGATCCACGGCCCGCTCTGCGAGGACGGCGCCGTGCAGGGCCTGCTGGAGCTCGCCGGCGCTGCCTATGTCGGCTCGGGCGTTCTGGCCTCGGCCGTCGGCATGCACAAGGATATCGCCAAGCGGCTGGCCGCACTCGCCGGCTTGCCGGTCGCGCCCTATCTCGCCCTCTCGCGGCGCGACTGGCGGCGCGACCCGGAAGGCTCGGCCAGGGCCGCGCAGGCAGCGCTCACGCTCCCCGTCTTCGTCAAGCCCTGCAACATGGGCTCGAGCGTCGGCGTGCATAAGGTGAAGAGCTGGGAGGCGCTCAGTGCCGCACTCGACGACGCCTTCCAGTACGATACCAAGGTGCTGATCGAGCAGGGCATCGACGCCCGTGAGATCGAGGTCGCTGTCCTCGACGGTGACCCGCCGGTGGCGAGCGTCGCCAGCGAGCTCAATGCCGGCCCGCAGCACGAATTCTACTCCTACGAGGCCAAGTATATCGATCAGGACGGCGCCAGCGTCGACCTGCCGGCCAAGCTCGACGCCGAGCAGATGGCGCGCGTGCGGCAGCTCGCGATCGACGCCTTCCTCGCGCTGGAATGCAGCGGGCTGGCGCGCGTCGACTTCTTCCTCGACCGCCAGAACGGCGCCTTCTATTTCAACGAGATCAACACGCTGCCGGGCTTCACCACGATCAGCATGTATCCGAAGATGATGGAGGCCTCCGGCCTGCCCTACCCGGCCCTGATCACCCGCCTGATCGAGCTGGCGCAGGAGCGCCATGCCGAGCGGGCGGGCCTGAAGACGGATTACGCCTCCTGATCCGTCGCAGCGGGCGAGATCACACGGCCTGTGCGGAAGTCGGCGGCGCGAAGATCGCGCGGCCGATGCGCGCCCCCGCTTCGAGCATCTCCGCCGCGCCCCGGGCCTCCCCCGGCACCAGTAATTCGGAGCGACGCACCGGCGCGCCGCAATAGCCGAAGATGCCGTGGTCGATCTGTGTCCGCATCGCGCCGAAGTAGCCGTGGCGCGCATAGGTGCGCAGATCCGCGCCGCCGATCGCGACGAGATGGATCGGCAAATGGCCGAGCTTCCGCACGACCCGGCCGTCCGGCATCTCCTCATAGGCCCAGCCATTGATGAAGACGCGGTCGATCCAGCCCTTGAGCAAGGCCGGGAACGACCACCAGTAGACCGGATAGACCAGCACCAGCGCATCGGCCCGGCCAATCCGCGCCTGCTCGGCCGCGACCATGGGGTCGACCTGCGCCTGCCTCAGATGCACCGCGACGTCATTGGCGCTGAAGCGCGGGTCGAATCCTTCGGCCGCGAGATCGGCGATTTCGAAGCTGTGGCCGGCCTGTGCGAGCCCGGCGCCGATCTGTCGCGCGACCGCGGCCGTCAGCGATTCCGGCAGAGGATGGGAAACCACGATGAGGCTGTGCATGGCTGGTGCCTTGATCGGTTGCGCGCCGCCTATCGGCGCTATATACTTTTAGTAAGTTACCAATGGTATATAGAATGTCAAGCGAGCCTCCTAAAGTCGCCGACGAGAGTGCGGACGGACGGCAAACCCGCCGGCGCCTCACCCGCGACGATCGCCACCGCCAATTGCTGGATACGGCCTGGAGCCTGATACGCCGCGAGGGCACGGATTCGCTGAGCCTCGGCCGGCTTGCCGAGGACGCCGGCGTGACCAAGCCCGTCGTCTACGATCATTTCGGCACGCGGGCCGGCCTGCTCGCCGCGCTTTACCGGGAATATGACGCGCGCCAGACGGCCTTGATGGACGAAGCGCTGGCAAAGGCCCCGCAAGAGCTCGTGGCGCGGGCTGGCGTGATCGCGGCCTGCTATCTCGACTGCGTGCTGACGCAGGGGCGCGAGATTCCCGGCGTCAGTGCGGCGCTTGCGGGTTCACCGGAGCTCGAACAATTGAAACGGGGCTATAACGCAGCCTTCATCGCGAAATGCCGCGCGACCTTTCAGCCGTTTGCCGCGACGGCCATCCCGGCGGCGGCGTTCTGGGGAGTGCTCGGCGCGGCCGAAGCCCTGTCCGGGGCAGCCGCAGTCGGCGACCTCACACGCAAGGACGCGCAGGCGGAACTGCTCTGCGTCATCGTGGCGGCCGTCGAACGGCACGCGGCCGCGGGGCCATAGCCCTTCGCGGCGGCGTGCCGAAGCCTCAGCTCAGTGCCGCGTCGTCTCGTCATCCTTCCGCGCAACCTGCGCCTGCTCGAAGGTCGCCATGCCCGAATGGACCGCCGCCGCCGCCTTGACGAGGCCGGCGGCGAGCGCCGCGCCCGAGCCCTCGCCGAGGCGCATGTCGAGCGCCAGCAGCGGCACCTTGCCGAGACGGGCGAGCACATCGGCATGGGCGCCTTCGGCCGAGAGATGGCCGGCGATGCAGTGGTCGATGGTCGAAGGCTCGATCGCGTGCAGGATCGCCGCGGCGGCCGTCACGACATAGCCGTCCAGGATCACCGGGATGCGCTGCGAGCGGGCGGCGATGATGGCGCCGCAGATCGCCGCGACCTCGCGCCCGCCAAGACGGCGCAGCACTTCGAGCGGGTCCTTGAGATGGGCGCGGTGAAGGGCGAGCCCCGCTTCCACCGCCGCGATCTTGCGCTTCAGGCCCTCATCATCGACGCCGGTGCCGCGGCCGCACCAATGCGCGGCATCGCCGCCATAGAGCGCCGCATAGATCGCCGCCGCGGAGGTGGTGTTGCCGATGCCCATCTCGCCGAGGCAGAGCAGGTCGGTGCCACCAACGAGCGCTTCCATGCCGAAGGCCATGGTGGCGACACAGGCGCGCTCGTCGAGCGCGTCGGTTTGCGTGAAATCGCCGGTCGGCAGGTCGAGCGCGAGGTCGAAGACCTTGAAGCCGAGATCATAGGCCGCGCAGATCTGGTTGATCGCGGCGCCGCCCGCGGCGAAATTCTCCAGCATCTGGCGCGTCACCGTCTGCGGATAGGCCGAGACGCCCTGCGCGACGACGCCATGATTACCGGCGAAGACACAGACCAGCGGGCGCCTGACCTCGGGCGAGGCCTTGCCCTGCCAGGCCGCAAGCCATTCGGCGATCTCCTCCATGCGGCCAAGGCTGCCGGCCGGCTTGGTGAGGTTAGCGTCGCGGGCGCGCACCGCATTCGCCGCCGCCATGTCGGGGCCGGGCATCTGCGCGATGAGGTCGCGGATATCGTCGAAGGGCAATCCGGAGGCGGCCATGGCTGTTCCGTCTGGCAAGGGGCTGCGGCCGGCGCGAGAGCGTGGCGGCAAAGTCTGCGCTGCTGCTATAGGGTCGGGAGCGTGAAGACAATCGAGCGAGACGACGCGGCAGGCATGGCAGAGGCGGAAACCACGACCGAGACGCGGCCGCCGGACTGGCCGGGCTGGGGAATCGCGACCGCGATCTGCCTGCGCTTCTGGTCGCGCCTGCCGGTGCCGCTATTGCCCGGCGAGAACGACGGCCATGCGATTCCGGATTTCCGGGAGGTGCCGCGCGCCCTGCCCTTCGCCGCGCTGGTCATCGCCGCGCCGGCTGCGCTCGTGGCGCTGGGCGCGGGTCTGGCGGGCCTCAGCGGCTTCGTCGTCGCGGCGCTGGCACTGACCGCGCTGGCTCTGACCACCGGCGCCTTCCATGAGGATGGACTGGCGGACACTGCCGACGGGCTGTTCGGCGGTCATACGGTCGAGCGCCGGCTGGAGATCATGAAGGACAGCCGCATCGGCTCCTATGGCGCGCTGGCGCTCGGGCTGTCGCTGCTGCTGCGGGCGAGCCTGATCGCCATGATCCTCGAGCGCTCCGGCGCCTGGGCTGCTGCGGCGGCGCTGCTCGTCGCGGCGCCCTGGTCTCGCGCCGAGGGGCTCTTCATGCTTGCGACGCAGCCGGCGGCGCGCAGCAGCGGGGCTGCGGCGGCCGTCGGCCAGCCTACGGTGCTGACAGCGCGGATCGCGCTGGGCTTGAGCCTCTTCCTCGCAACCGGGATCGGGCTCGCGGCGGAGCTGCCGATCACCGGTCTGCTCCTCGGCTTCGCGCTGGCGCATGGCGCGGCGGCCGTGCTGTCGCGGATGGCGCGGCGCCTGATCGGTGGGCAGACCGGGGACATCCTCGGCGCAGCCCAGCAGCTTGCCGAGATCGCGATCTATCTCGGCCTCGCGCTGGCACTAGGCTGGACCGCGCGATGACCACCGCTTCGACGCCCTGCATCAAAATCTGCGTCATCGATCCGGTCAGCAAGCTCTGCGAGGGCTGCGGCCGGACGCTGGCGGAGATCGCGCAATGGGGGCGATTGAGCGAGGCCGAGCGGCTCGCGATCATGGCGGTGCTGCCGAAGCGCTTGGCCGACCGCAGGACCTGACGATCAGTCCCCAGCCGCGCCAGCCAGATCGGCCAGCGCATCGCCGGTCAGGCGATAGAACACCTTCTTCGGATAGGCGGCGGCACCGAGGCCGTCATAGAAGCGCAGCAGCGCCGCGTCGTCGGCATCGGCCGTCCAATCGATGCGGCGATGGCCACGCTCCAGTGCGAGTTCCGCAAGCGCCGCCATCAACCTGCGACCGAGGCCGGCACCCCGCGCCGCATCAGCGACATAGATTTCCTTGAGGAAGAAACCCGTCTTCAGGCCCGGCCCCGGATAGAGATTGCAGGCCGAAGCGAAGCCGAGAATCGCCTCGCCCTGCACGGCGATGAGGATATCGACGCCGGAAGGCAAGGCCGCGAGCCCGGCGAGAATCTCCGCCAGCGGCGGGCACGGCACGCTGTAATGGCCCTGCATCTCGACCATCAGCGCAGCCAGCGGCTGATGGTCCGCGGGCTGGAGCAGCCGGATCGCGGTCTCGCTCATGGCCATCCGCCTCAGTGGATGAGCGACCAGATGAAGCGGCTGGCGACGAAGAGCAGGAAGATGCCGAAGGCGACTTCAAGGCGCCGCTTCGAGAGCTTATGCGCCAGGCTGGCGCCGATCGGGGCGGTCCAGATCGAGGTCGGAATGAACAGGATCATGCCGATCAGCGAGACATAGCCGAGCGAGAGCGGCGGCAGGATCGCCATCTTGGGCCAGCCGGCATAGATGAAGCCGAGGGCGCCGGGGATCGAGATCAGCACGCCGAGCCCCGAGGAGGTCGCGACCGCCTGGTGGATCGGCCGGCCGTAGAAGGTCATGAACAGGCTGGAGAGCTGTCCGCCGCCGATGCCCATCAAGGCCGAGAGCACGCCGATGACGCCGCCATAGGCGACCATCAGGGGCTTGCCGGGCATGTCCTCGCCGAATTTCCAGCGATCGGCGGCGAAGAGCAGGCGGATGGCCGAGATCAGCGCGACGATGACGAAGATGATCTTGAACAGGTCGGCCGGCGCATAACGGGCAATCCAGCTGCCGAAGATCACGCCGATCACGACGGGCACGGCCCAGACCTTGAGGATCGAGAGATCGACGAGCCCCTTGGCCCGGTGCGCGTTGAAGGAGCGGATCGAAGTCGGGATGATGACGGCGAGCGAGGTGCCGACCGCGAGCGGCATGCGCACCTCATCCGCGACGCCGATGACGCGGAAGACCTCGTAGAGCACGGGCACGATGACCGCGCCGCCGCCGACGCCGAAGACGCCGGCCAGAAGCCCGGTGACGGCACCTGCCAGCACGAGCGAGACGGCGAGGAAGGCGAGATCGCCGAGGGGAATGCCAGCAAGCATGACGAGAGATCCGGTGAAGCAACCCGATCTCTCGGCCATTTGGCCGGCGGGGGCAAGATGCCACCCCCGCATGGCCGTTGTGTATATGGGAGCCGCCCGCCTCAGCCGCGCGCGGTGTCGAGGATCGGCGCGAAGCCGCCATAGACGACGCGCTTGCCGTCGAAGGGCATTTCGAGCGCCGCCATGCGCGGGTCCTCCATCATCTTGCCCCAGGCGGCGGCGCGCACCTCCCTGGAGGGCCACTCGACCCAGCTGAACACCACCGTCTCGCCGGATTCGGCCTTCACCGCGCCCTTGAAGTCAGTGACCTTGCCGTCGGGCACGTCGTCGCCCCAGGCATCGACGACGCGACGGGCGCCGTATTCCTTGAACAGGGCCGCATGGTTGGCCGAGAAATCGCGGTAGTCCGCCTTGCGCTCGTCCGGAACGGCGACGAGGACGCCGTCGAGATACCCCATCGCGCCGCCCTCGCCTTCGTCGAGGATCGAGGCGAAGCCGCCATAGATCATGCGCTTGCCGTCGAAGGGCATGGTCTCGCCCCATTGCTTCATGCGCGGGTCGTTCATGATCTTCTGGTTGGCCGCGTCGCGCGTCGCCCGGTCGGGATATTCGAACCAGGAGAAGACCACGACCTCGTCCGGCGTCGCCTTCACGGCGCCCTTGAAGTCGGTCACCTTGCCGTCCGGGACATCGTCGCCCCAGGCCTCGACATGGCGCCTGACGCCGAATTCCCTGAACAGCGGCGCCGCATCGGCAGCCATCTTGAGATACTCCTGCTTGTTCGCGGCGGGCACCGCGACGACGAAACCATCGACATAGGCCATTGCAGATCTCCCTGTTCGCGGCTGCTAGGCGCAACCGCTTCGTTAAATGTTGATATCAACGCGATAAGTCCGGAACGGGTCCGTCAAATCGCGTTCAATCGCAGCAGGAACTCACCGCGAGCTCGGGCTGGAAGCTCGCCGCGCCGAGCGGCTTGCTCGGGTAGCGGTCGTGATGGCGGACCCAGTCCATGATCCCGACCTCGTTGCGCCCCTTCGGGGTCATATCGAGGAAGTTATGGGCGCCGATCAGGAGGTCGCCACCGCGGGCATAGGTCGAGTAGGTGTGGAAGATCTCGCCGGCCTCGTTGCGATAGAAGACGCTGAAGCCCGGCATCTCGCCGCCCTGCCCGTCATGCATCGCGTAATTGTACTCGTAGCGGCCAGCCGCCCGCTCCTCCGGGCTCGGCGAAACGTGGAAATCGTAATTGAAGTCGCTGTTCGCCGAGGACACCCAGGGGAAATCCCAGCCCATGCGGTGCCGGAAATTCTGGAACTCGGCGTAAGGCGCGCGCGAGACCACGACGAGGCTGACATCGTGATGCCTGAGGTGCCTGTTGGCGCCGTCGAAATGATCGGCGAGGAAGGAGCAGCTCGGGCAGCCCTCGCGGGCGCCCGGCCCGAACATGAAGTGATAGATGATCAACTGGCTGTTGCCGGCGAAGAGATCGCCCAGCGACAGCGCGCCGTCCCAGCCTTCGAACGTGTAGCCCTTCTCGACCCTGACCCAGGGCAGCGCGCGCCGCTCGGCCGAAAGAGCGTCGCGCCGGCGGGTCAGCTCCTTCTCGTTGGCGAGGTGGAGCTTGCGCGCGGCAATCCACTCCTCACGGGATACGATCCTGTGTTCCATCGTCTCCTCTCCTCCAATTCCCGCCGGCGCGCAGCCGGCGGCTTCTTCGGCGCGGCGCGGATCATGCCGCGGCGCGCGGTCGCTCAGGCGAAATAGGCCTCGAGCTTGACCATGGTGCCCGTCCAGCCATGGGTGTGGCCGCGGACGGCGGCATCGTCGGCGAGCTTCTCGTGCAGGAGCGTCAGGATCGTGCCGTCGCCATCGGGCTTGAGCGTCACGGTGACGCGCGAGACCCGTTCCGGCGTCGTGATCCAGGACCAGCTGAAGACGAGACGCTCGTTCTCCACCACCTCCAGATAGCGGCCGAGCACCTCATGGCGCTCGCCGGTATCCTCGATCATCACGACACGGTAGGCGCCATCAACGCGCGGGTCGATCTCCGCCTCCTGCGCCACGACATTCTCGGGGCCGAACCAGCGCACCAGCAGGTCCGGATTGGTCCAGGCCTCGTAGACCTCGGCCGGCGACGCGTTGAGGCGGCGCTTCATCGTGAGGCTGGGTGTCACCGGCTGATGCATGTGCCCGCTCCTTGCCTTCAGCTTTCGCCCTTGCGTCGCGCTTCGAGCAGCGCCTCCAGCGCATCGAGCCGCTCGGTCCAGAAGCGCTGATAACGCGCCAGCCAGCCCATCGCCTCCTCCATCGGCTCCGCATTCAGGTGGCAGGACACGGTGCGCCCCGCCTTGGTCCGCGTCAGCAACCCGGCATCCGAGAGGACGTCGAGATGCTTCATGATGGCCGGGAGCGAGACCGGAAACGGCTTTGCCAACTCGCTGACCGACAGCCCGTCCTCCCGCTCCAGACGCGCCAGCAAGGCCCTCCGCGTCGGGTCCGCCAAAGCGGAGAAGGTCCGGTCGAGCTGCGCATCTTGAAACTTAACCATAAAGTTAAGTGTAAACGCAAGCCGCTTCGCCCGTCAAGCCGGTCGTTTCCGAGGCGCTTTTCAGGGCCGTCTCAGGCCGCGGCAGCAGCCTCATGGCGCGAGACATGGGCGATGGCCGCGCGCAGGTCTTCCAGCGTGGCATCGGCGCCGACGCAACGCTCGGCGAGATGGCGGCGGAACAGGCGCGCGCCCGGACGGCCCGGGAACAGGCCGACGAGATGGCGCGTGAAGGCATGCAACCGCCCGCCCCGCTCCAGATGCGCGGCGAGATGCGGCTCCAGCGCCTCCAGCATGGCGAAGGCATCGGCCACGGGCGCCTCCTCGCCGAAAAGCAGCGGATCGGCCTGAAGCAGGATCTCGGGATTCTGATAGGCCTCGCGACCGATCATCACGCCGTCGAGCCTCTCCAGATGGGCAGGCCATTCGGAGGGCGCCTTGATGCCGCCATTGATCGCAATCGGCAGGTCCGGATTGGCCGCCTTCAGGCGATAGGCGCGCTCATAGTCGAGCGGCGGGATCTCACGGTTTTCCTTGGGTGAAAGGCCCTGCAGCCAGGCCTTGCGGGCATGAACGATGAGGGCATCGACGCCGGCCGCACGCACCGAAGCGGTCAACGCGTCGAGCGCCGTTTCCGGGTCCTGATCGTCGACGCCGATGCGGCATTTCACCGTGACGGGAACCCCGACCGCCGCCTTCATCGCCGCGACGCAATCGCCGACGAGCGCCGGCTCGCGCATCAGGCAGGCGCCGAAAGCCCCGCCCTGCACGCGGTCGGAGGGGCAGCCGCAATTCAGGTTGATCTCGTCATAGCCGAAATCGGCGCCGATCTTCGCGGCTTCCGCTAGCAGCTTCGGGTCGTTGCCACCGAGCTGGAGCGCGACGGGATGCTCGACGGCATCGAAGCCGATCAGCCGCTCGCGATCACCACGGATCACCGCCTGCGCCGTCACCATCTCGGTATAGAGCAGCGCATGGCGCGACATCAGGCGATGGATGACCCGGCAATGCCGGTCCGTCCAATCCATCATGGGTGCGACCGAGAAGCGCCAAGGATTTTGCGGACGATCCATCTCTTTGATTTCGTTCAATAAATTTCCAAACAGCCTCAAGTCCGCAGCCATATGGCTCACTGGATATCCGCTAAAGTCCGTCGGATTTCAGCGGATATCCGTCGATAACGGATGATCCGTCGCTCGCACTACAGCACATGCTGTAGTTGGACGGGTCATGCAGTAATTGGGCTGGCCCATCATGGCAACAATCATACTGCGCAAGCGCGCGGACGGAACGATCGGCTATCAGGCGCAAATCCTAATTTCACGCGACGGCAAAAAACCCCACAGAGAGACGAAAACATTTGATCGCGAGCAAGCAGCGAAAACTTGGGCCAAGCGTCGCGAGAAAGCGCTGAAACTCCCCGGCGCCCTCGAACAAGTCAGAGCCAAAGATCCGAAGCTCGCCGAGGTCGTAGACCAATACATTCGGGAATATGAGCGCGCCATGGGCCGGACCAAGGCGCAGGTGTTACGCGCGATAAAGTCCATGCCGATGGCCGAGATGCGCTGCTCCGAAATTCGTAGCGCCGACTACGTTTCAATGGCTCAGTCGCTCGACGTGAAGCCACAGACCCGCGCCAACTACATGTCGCATCTCGGCTCGATCGTTGCCATCGCCCGCCCAATGTGGAGCTACCCGCTCGATCAGCAAGCCATGAAGGACGCGTTTGTCGTCTGCAACCGCATGGGGATCACCGGGAAGAGCAAGGCGCGCGATAGGCGCCCTACCCTCGCCGAGCTAGATAAGATCATGCAGCACTACGGCGATAGGAAAGCTCGCAGGCCGGCGATGATGCCCATGCAAAAGATCGTCGCCTTCGCGATCTTCTCAACGCGCCGACAAGAAGAAATCTGCCGGATCAAATGGGCTGACCTCGACGAAGCCGGGGCTCGCATTCTCGTGCGCGACATGAAGAATCCCGGCGAGAAGATCGGAAACAACGTGTGGTGCGACCTCCCGCCCGAGGCACTGGCGATCATCAAATCAATGCCGAAGGTGGGGGACAGGATATTCCCCTATTCGTCGGGAGCGATTAGCGCCAATTTCACGAGAGCTACGGCCTTCCTCGACTTCCCCGACCTAACCTTCCATGATCTGCGCCACGAAGGGGTGTCGCGACTTTTCGAGGTGGGGGTCTCGATCCCGCGCGCCGCAGCCGTATCCGGGCATCGCTCGTGGCAAAGCATGAAGAGATACACTCATATTCGCCAGACCGGCGATAAGTTCGAGGACTGGAAATGGCTCGCCACCGTCACGGGAAGCTAACCTAACGAAGGGGTATCGGATTTCCCTTTGCGTACGCCGATAGGCTCGTAGGGTTTCGTCGGGTACTCCCGGAAGCTCACCCCTCTTTCAGTGAACTCGATTCCGGCCGCTGCCAACTCGGACATCAGCACGAATAGAGTCGACTCGTGAGGCTGGCGCTTTGCCGATTCGAGGTCCGCTATGGTCGAGCGGCTGACCCGGATTCCATCCGCAAGATAGGATTGCGACCAGCCCAATAGCGCTCTAGCCGCCCGAATTTGCGCTGCCAACAGAGCGAAATCACTCATTTTGCATTATATCCATCATATCGTTGACAGCGGGCATAGCGCGCATTACGTTCAATATCGGTCAAAATGACTGATGTCGAGCAGTGAGGCAGCAATTGCCCAATCAACCTTACCGAAGCTTTCCCGAGCTTATTTCCATGAAGCAGGCATGCGCGCTGACCAGCCTGTCCCGCTCGACGATTAGCAGGCTCTGCACTGAAACGTCGTTTCCGGCTCCTGTACCGCTTGGCCAACGGCGCTTCGCATTCGTTCGGTCCGAAATCGATCGCTGGATCACGAACCGGATCGAACAACGTAACGTTCGCTGAGCAGCGTTCTCAGGCTCACACAATGTGTTTCGGCGTGCAAGTTTGACCCCTTGAGGCGGGGGATCGGCGTCCAACTTTGACCCCCTTGAGCCGGTTTCGGTGAGACTGTCCGTTCTGGTTTCAGACGGGC
>NZ_JBBCUM010000033.1:0-13256 GCF_037147855.1 Allobosea sp. MMO-172
GGCTGTGCAACCCAAACCAGCTCCGCCGCGCCGCCTCCTGACCGCCACAGCTCATCAAGGGGTCAATATTGGACGCCGATCGGGGGGCAACATTGCGCGCCGTTTGACAGCCCCTGCGCTTGGGGATTGACTCATCCCCCAAGATTGTTCTCATTATGTTCCTCTTTCGAGGACACAAGCCATGTCAGCTCAGCCAGCCGACCAGCATGTTGAAGATGCGTCGTTGGACGCCGAAATTGGCGGCATCGTCTCGATGCTCATGGAGGAGCACGGTTCGGAGAGTGCCGCGCTGCGGGCACTTGCGCACGACTTCATCGTACTGCTAGCGGACGCAGACCGCTCGGTTTCGCGGGGCTACCTGCGCGGCCTGTTTTCGCAGGGCGCGCGGCCAGTCGCGGTGCAAAAGCCATGATGGCCGCCAGCATCCAGATGCGCCCCGCCGCCATCGGCGCGCCGGTCCAGCTCAAGCTGCACTTGCAGAAAGCATGCACTTGCACGCAATCGCTAGCGTTGGATCAGTTTCTGAAAGGCTTCACCGGCCGGTGTTGGTGGGTTTTCGTCAGGTGCTTGGCCAGGCAGGGGCCGAAACAGCGCTGTTAGGATAATAGCGCGCTCTTCGTCTTTCAGACCAACTTCGCCGCGAAGCGCTAGATAGGTATCCAGCATTGATTGTCGGTGTTGAGCATCGGCGCGTAGGGTCATGTTGTCGACAATTGAACGGGCAACGAACCGCAGCACCCACGCAGCTCCGATGACGCAAAGACTGATTAGGACGAGCTTTTGCGTGGGGTACGCGGAGCGTGTGAGTATCTCAAATGGTCCTGGGTCGAGCTCAGGCAGCGCACGAGAAAGGACCGCCCACACGACTAGACCGGTACCCAATCCCATGACGATGAAACTAGCCAGCATCCAATAAAGATGGCCTACCGTGCGCTTTCTCCAAAGGTTCGTGCTGGCCTCGAAACGGATTGCGTCGGAGAGTTGATCTTTCAGATTTTCGATCTCGGTAAAACGTTCGAGTCGAAAAGAATCCCAGCGCCGTTCGATACTATGCATCAAATCGCGGTGCATACTCTGTATTTTATCCAAACGCTCCATCTCCGCGTCTAGTGCAGTTCTTGTTGCATTCAATTCACGAAGTGCATCTATAGTTAGATCTTTTTGTTCTGCTAACAGAGCTGTGATCTCGATATAGGCAACGGTGACGCGAGGGTCCGATAGGACGCTCACTGGCTCACCATTAACTGTGAGGGAGCGCGCCAAATGCCGAAAACTAATTATATTCCGCGTGACGAACGTTATTGCGGCCAAACAGAACCAACCATTCCCTTTGATGAACGGCAATTGCATTGCAACCGCCTCGGGGTGGATGACTGGAATTGATCGCTCTACTATCCAAGCTCCGTCAGGCGCCTCCGAGACGGAAGGAGCTGGCTGTGTCTCGATGCCTCGACGAAGGACGTGGATCGCAGCGCGGACCTGATCACGATCCTCCTGCTTGGAGATAGCCCCCTCGATAGCGCTCAGCAACGCATTCCAGGCGTTCGCCTGTTCGTTTGCCAGATATCGCGCCTCCGATTGTCGATCGTTCGACACCCCAACACGATGATTGGTCAGAAGGGACAGGAACTCTCGCTTCGCCGACTTGTCTTCGTTAGCTGCGAACGCCGTCATGATAAGCTTTCCCCCCACCTTCACGCTGCTTGCGAGCCGGTGGGGCGGCAAGGTGCTAGATTCGAACTTCCACAACTTCCGGCTCTAGATCGCGGCGGCCAAGTAGCTTGAACGGCCCTCGCAGCTGATTCCGCAGAGGTGGACTTGTATGATCGACTTGCGCGCGATTACCCTGATTTGGGAGGGCCAGCATCATGGCGGATGTGGTCAGGATCGGATCAGGAGTGCCGCGCATTCCGATCCGTCGAGCCGATGACCTGACCGAGCGGATCGAGACGCTTAAGAACGAAGCGATCACTCGGGGTTTTGGCACACTCGCCTACTTTCTCGATATCGCGCTCATAGAGGCCAAACTTCAGGAGCAGCATATCGTCGCCGACTCCTCTATCGCTCAAGCCGATCCAGACGAGCTTTGGCTCCCGGTCAAGGGGCGGGATTGATGGCTGAGCCGAGCGAGCTGCCCGAAATCGATCTTGACGTGGCCGATGTGAAGCGGATTGCGCTGACGACCGATCCGCGGGGCGAGACGATGATCAGCTTCGAGATGGCCAGCGGCCAGGTGATGAACCTCGTCTTCTCGCCGGAGACGTTCGCGAAGCTCGAAGCGCTGATGGCCAAGGCCAATGAGGCACAGGCCCAAGCTTCGCCGATCCAGTAGGACAGCAGCCAAGCGGGCGGCAGCGAGGGGCGCGCCGTGTCAGCTGGGCTTCGATACAATATGTTAGAGGAAGCGCGCTGATCGACGTCGCTGACGTCAAATGACTTCTCGATGCAGTAGTGTGCCCTCCCGCCTCATTCTAAGCGGGCGCACACAGGTGACTGATGGCACAGACACTATCCACTGCTTCCGCTCTTGCGGCATTCATTGCTGCCGGGCTTTGGCTTTGGGCTTCGCTGGTTGTTAAGCCCCCCCTGACGCCGAAGCCGGACGAACGTTGGTCCCACTGCCAGATCATCAGCGACGATCTGAAAACCGGTAAACAGATCGAATGGGGGCGGACCGGTCGGTGGCAATCCCGCATCAATGCAGCCGCTGCATTCTTCGCAGCAGTAGCCGCGGCTCTGCAAGGCGTACTCATCTGGCCCTAGAAATCCACCACGCTGCGAAGTGCTGGTCTAGCAGGCCGTTTCAATGAAGTTTCCTGCATCCATGGTTTGATCTGGTGATCTGGAGTAGCTCATGTGCGGACGGTTCAGCCAAGCCTACACCTGGGGCGAGATCTATGCCTTCAGCCAGCCATTGTCCGAACCGGAATCACCAGCGCGCAATCAGCAGGCCCGCTATAACATTGGCCCGACGACCACGATCGACGTCATCGTGAAAGCGCCCGCCGGCCGCGAAATCTGGAAGGCGCGCTGGGGCCTGATCCCGCCTTGGCACAAGGGGACCGCGAAGCAGATCAAGCCGCACATCAACTCGCGCATCGAGGGCGTGGACACGAACGGCCTGTTCAAGCGCGCCTACGTCAAGAACCGCTGCATCATCCCAGCGAGCGGCTTCTACGAATGGACGGGCGACGACAAAAACAAGACGCCACATTTCATCAGTGCGAAGGACGGCGCGATCCTCGCTTTCGCAGGCATCTGGGAGCGCTGGCGCGACGAGAACGGCGAGGAGATCATCAGCGCCAGCATCATCACTCGCGATGCCGATCCGTGGATGTCCAAGATCCACCACCGCATGCCGGCGATGCTGCACCCCACCGATTTCGAAGGGTGGCTGGACGGCTCCGCCGGCAAGGAGGTGCTGATGCGTTCACCGCCGGACCTACGCGAGTGGATCGTCGATCAGAGGATAAACAAGACCGGCGTGGGCGACGACGATCCGGCGACGGCCGCGCCGGCCGAACTGGAAATGGTCAACCCTTCTATCTTACCAGCGACACAACAAGAGCTGCTCTAATGCTCTTTCAACATTATTGCTCGCGGCGTGAAGTAATTTTGTCCAATTAGCGGCTACCCCTGAGTGCGCGAGCATCACGATATCTCATGATTGGAAACCAATATTCATTTAAAAATTCGTAGCATTTCGAATTTATCGACAGCTCAATGTTTATCTGTCGAGGATTACGTCCTAGCATCCTAGCAATTTCACCTTTTATAGATTGAATGTTCGGAACAGAAATTCCGAAAGCCGTACCATATACGACTCGAGACGCGCTATTGGGGACGCTCATGAGATCCATATTCATCGAACCATAAGAGAAACCTAGAAACACAAGCACCTCAGCTTCGGCAATCTGTTGCCGCACCTCTTTGACTGTTTCGTGATCATCTTCGAATCGTTCAGTGAAGGTTCGTATTCCTGCCGCCAGATTCAGAAGGTTAGTTCTCTGAGGGTTTGTCGATGCACCATAGGAGACATTGAACGCTGGACCAGCCATCCAAGGTAGTTTCCCTATCCTCCCATACGGATGGATAATACGTAACCTATTAACGATTGCTCTTGAGTGATCTTCTTGCAGATCAAAATATCTCTGCAGAGCATGTAGTAGGTAATGCTCAATACATCTATCGTAATTAAAGCAAATTATAGATACATTATCAAATATTGTATCTACTTTATTTCTAGGGACATTTTCATGCAGCATCTTGCAAAAAACATTAATCCAACTCTTGGAAGATTTTCTTAAGTCGATCTCACCTCCATCAGCGATGGCAATTGAACTAGAACCTTCAGATGCCAAAATCTCGTACGCAATGCCTAATTTGCCCATAAACACAATATCTTCATCGTCCGATCTATTGTTCAGATAATTGTCGATTGATATCGCGCTTTCCATGTTAGCTGATATCTTACGTCCCGCGAGCAACAATTTATTTAAGTCGGAGCCTCCGCCATCTATTCTATTTTGTAATGCCTGCAGAATTTCTTTGCTACCGTTAGTTTGAGTGTATCCATCACGGAATAAGATGTTAAGTCCCGATGCGATCTTTGAGGTTAGCTGTGTCCCCATCGGCAGACCAAACTCGGTGCTAGCTCCAGCCCCCACGACGAAAACGGTTCTACTCTTGAACATGCGCTCTCCGATGAGATAGGCCCTCTTCCCCGCTAGCATCTATCCTGAGCTGCTGAGCGAAGGAAATACTCAGACATAGCAGGATATCGACCAATCCTTCCCCTCTAAATCGTGGACAATGCCGCAGTGAGCCCCGAGAAATAGCGCGCTTTCGGAGCGCTATCCACTAAGCAATTGTTTTGAAACAGATAATGGATTTGAGTGAGAGCGATAATTACGGGGTTGTAGGGTGCGTGAATTTCGCTCCCAGATGCGAAACTGAAATGGCTGGCAACTCGAAATGTCGAGCGCCTAATCTTAATGTCTAAACTGCGAACTCAAGCTACCAAACCACTCCCGGTCGCAAGCGCCGTGCCCGCCATGGTCGCGACATGCCCCGCCGCGACCCCAAATCTAAACACCCAAAGTACCGCATCAGCATCCCCGACAACGTCTCGCCGCATGTGAAGCTCGTCTTCGCCGAGATGCAGCGGCAAAGCTTCACCTATGACGAAATGGCTTGGGTCTCGGGCGTGCAGCGCGCCGCGCTCAAGGCATGGCGTGTAAAGAACTATCCCAGCCTCACCAGCCTTGAAGCCGTCCTCGGCGCGCTCGGATACGACTTCGTCCCGGTCCCCCGTGCTGAAGCTCTCCCGCAAGACGTGATGGCCGAACTCAAGCCGGCCGCTGAGCGGTTGAAGATCACGCTCCCCGAGGCGACGCGGCTTCTCGTCGAGATCGTCAGCGGCATCCACGAGGGCTTTGCGACAGCCCCAGCCCGCCCAATCACAAAAACTCGCATCGCTTGCCCACCGAGCGGCAAGAAGCTTCGCGCGATGGGACCGCGCGCAGCGGCCTGACGGCTTTCCGTCTTCCGTCAGCCGTACGGGCGGGTGTCTTCCTCGGGCACCCGCCCATTTTCGCAAGGCGACTCGATCGAGCCTGTGCGCGCGTGCCGCCGCACCATGATTGACCTCGTCTCCAAGACCGCAACCGAGGAAAATCATGCTGATCGAACAGCGCAATGTGCTCCAAGCGAAGGTCGACTCCACGCGCCCGAAACGCGAGCATGCCGAGCACCTCGCGCGCCTAATCGCCGGCTATGCAACCACGATCGCAGCGGCTTGCGCGACCGTCGGATCGAGCAACCGCCCAGAAGATAACCTTGCTGCGGCGAACGGCCTGATCGGCAACATCAAAGCCGCTCTCACCGAGCTTGATGGCCTGGTCCCTGAAATCAAAGCGGCATGGGAGGCTTGATCGTGATCGATATTAGCTCACCCGACTTCGATATCGATGCGATCAATCTAAACACCATCGCTACCGCAGATATCGCGCCGCTGCGGAAGCGGCATACCGACGCGGATTTGCGTGCTTGGGGCAAGCTTCACCTTGCGGCTCGCAAGAATGCCGAGCTCGCTGAAGCCGCAGCGCGCGATAGAGACCCGATCGTCATTGCGGCTCGCCGTGCCGCTGCTTCCACCGCTCAGGCCGTGAGCGCTGCCGCCAAGCACGCACAGGCGGCAGAGGTACGGCGCTGCACCCTGATAATGGCGCGAGCCCCCCACGGCTGGCGCGAGGAAGCTCTCGCCGCCATCAAAGCCGGCCATAGCCTCGAAACGTTCAATGCGTCCCTTCCGGGCGAGCTTCGAGGTTTCATGGCTCCGCTGGACGTGTTCGTCGCGGAATTTGATCGCGCTGAGAAGGCCAAGGTCGCCCCGAGCCAGAGGGCGAGCACGACGGCCGAGGCCGAAGCCGCTGCCCAATCCGTCCTGAGCGCTTATCGCGCCGCCAACCCCTGATCCGGACAATCATCATGAATTTCATCACGAAGCGCTTCGGCGCAAAGAGGGCGCTCGCCTCGAGTACCATCGCCGCCGAGATGGCGACCATTAGCGGAGGCCTCGCCAAGGCTAAGACGCGCCTTCCGGAAGTTGAGGACACCCTCGCGAATCCGGCCGCCCTGACCGATAGTGATCACGAAGCGGCAGAGTTGGAATGCGCCGCGCTCAAGCGCGGTATCGCGCGCATGCAGGCGCAGCTTTCTGAGCTTCAGACAGCATTCACCAAGGCGCAGGCTGGCGAACGGCTTGTCGATCTGAAGGCTCGCGCCGAAGCTCTCCGTCGTCGGGTCGATAGCGACATCCCGAAGGCGCTCGATCGGTATGAGCGCGCCGGGCGGGAAGTCGCTGCAGCGGTCGCGGCTTACGACGAGGTCGCAACCGCCGTCGACGCCATGAACGCAGAACTTCGTCGCGCTGGCCTTCCTGACATCGAGACCCCGCATCGCCGCTTTCGCTGTATTCCCGGCAGTGTGACGCCTGAGCGGCGCGAAAAGCGGAAGAAGTGGGTCCGCAGGGTGCGTGTCCCCGTTTACGACGCCGACGGCAAGCCCACCGGTTGGCGTGAAGAGTATCAGGAGTCGGCAGGCATCGTCTTCTCGCTTAAGGACGGTAAGCACGTTCCGAACGATCCGTCGCTCTTCGAGGTCGATTACGAGCACGTCGAGCCCGAGCGGCGTGGTGACGACGTGTGGCTCCCGTCGCTCTCGCACAATGTCTCGCTCCCGTCCGCTCAGGCTGGCAGCGAACAGCTTTGGCCTCGGAAACGCTGATGCGCGCGCCCGTTCTCTCGATCCCCCTGACGTTTCCGATTGGCGGTGACCGCCCCATCGCAACCTTGAACCTGCGAAAGCCCAGTCGAGCAGATGTCGTTGCGATCCGTCGCATGAACATGCGCGATCCCGAGCAGGTGCTCGGGATGGTCGCTCGGCTATGCGGCATCCCACGATCGGCCGCGGACGAGATCGATATGGCCGATCTCTCAGTCCTGCGCGACCGCCTTTCCGCATTTCTCGGCGAAGCCCGCTGACTTCCTCGCAAAGGAAATCCCATGAGTACCGATCTCCGTGAGAGCGTATCAGTCACCCTCCGTTTCCCGGTCTCCGTCGACGCCGTCACGCACACGACCCTGACGATGCGCCGCCCAAAGATGAAGGACAGTCTCGCTGCAACGAAGGCGCCCGGCACGCCCTTCGAGCGCGATATCTTCCTGTTCGCCCGTCTCTGCGACGTGGCGCCCAACGTGATCGAAGAACTCGACGAACTCGACGCAGGAGAACTTGCCGACCAGCTTGAAGCCTTCCGGAGGAAATGAGGATGTCTCGGGCCTTCAGTGTAGCGGTCAACATCGGCGGCAAGGTCAATTCCAGCCTAACCGCAGCCGTCAAAACCGCGACGTCTTCGATCTCGCGCCTCAGCGAAGCCGGCGCGCAAGGGGCTCGTAATCTGGGGCGTGTCTTTTCGTCTACGGAGAAGGCTGGCGCCCGTTCTCTCGCCCGCGTCGGCGCCGAGAGTACGAAGCTGTCCAAGTCGTTGAGCGGCTTCACGCATTGGGGCGATCGCTTTCAGCGTGAACTCGACAAGCTGAAGGTCGCCCCCCGCGAGTTTGTCCGGATCGAGAAATCATGGAACTCGATGCACCGGGCGTTGTCCACCGCCCCGCGCAATGCCGCTTTCCAGCTTGGGGCGATCAAGGCATGGGAGACCGACGTCCTGAAATCGCTTCGCCGCGTTGATCGCGAGCAGAAGCGAGTGAATGGCCGTCTTGGCGGCGCTCTCGGCGTCGCGGGCGGCGGCTATGCCGTGCAGCGTGTCGGTCGTGCCTCGATCAGGTTTGGCGCCGATTCCAAGCGGGAAGACTCCCGCGATTTCCTCGCCGGCCTGTCGCAATCCGAGAGCGAAAGGCTGCGGAAGGCATCGTTCGACTTGTCGGCGCGCTTCCCGGCGATCGACGCGACGACACTGCACGAACGCCTTCGCGACACAGCAATGGCGATGCGCGATGTCGGGAAGGCGATCGATTTCGGCGATACGCTCGCACAGTCTCAGGTCGTGCTTGAATCGCTCAAAGGCCGCGATGCTGCAGTTGACGAGGGACGGAAGTTCTTCAAGGGCCTCGATACCCTCGGTGTGATCGACCCGAAGCGGATGAAGACCCTGCTCGACGGCTGGACGAAGGCGCTGGGCGTCGAAGGCGCCGATCTCGACATGGGCGGCTTCCTCGCCATGGTTCGCCAATCCCGCTCCGCAGGCGCGAACCTCTCCGATCGGTTCCTCATGCTGCTCGCGCCCCAACTGGCGCAGGACATGGGCGACGCGCAGTTGGGCACGTCTCTCGCTTCCGGTTTGTCGCAAGTCGTTGGTGGCCGTGCGACCAAGGAGTCGAAAGCGCTTCAGACGAAATACGGCCTGCGCGATGCCAAGGGGCGTTTTCTCGACGAATCGACCTTCCTGAGCGATCCGTTTGCCTATCTGACAAAGACGGCACTGCCTGCGCTCGCCAAAAAAGGCGTCAACACGGGTGACGACAAGGCGCTCGTCTCTCTATTCCAGAAGCTGCTTTCGAACCGCACCGTCTCCGATCTTTTCACAAAGATGGCGACGCAGCGCGAGCAGTACGAGTCGAAGATCGCGGCATACGAGAAAGCACCCGGCCTCGCGGGCTCCGACAAGCTGATGAAGGACGACCCGTTCGTCGCGTGGTCGGGCTTCACGTCGCAGATGAACAATCTCGTCACGTCGTTGACGAGCCCGCTCATGCCGGCCGCGACGAGCGCCCTCAACGGCTTGTCTTCCGGCATTGCGGGACTCGCCAAATCCCTTTCGGAGAACAAGAACGTTGCTGCAACAGCCGGGATTGGCGCGGGAGCGGCAGGCGTAGCCGGGGCTGGCTGGCTGTCATGGCGTGGTGCGAAGGCGGCCGGCGAATGGCTCGGGCTCAGCAGCGCGAAGGAAGTCGGCGCTCGACTTCCGTTCGAAGCCGCAACGAAGGCAGGTCCGTCCGCGATCGGCTCGATCGCGAAGACACTCGGCTTCGGTGCCGCAATGCTCGGGGTCAATGCTGGCGTGAAGGCAGCGACGGGACGCGACCCGCTTGCAGAGGCGAGCGGCCTCATCACCAGAGTGAAGGGTGGCGCCCTCACGGCAGAGGATACCGCCAACGTGAAAGCATCTCAGGACGCCTTGCGGAAGGCGCTCGGGCTGGAGAGCTTCTTCAACTGGATCGAAGGCAAAGGAAAGCCGAAGACCTTTGACGGCGTGTATGCGCGCGATTTTACCCTCGGTTCGAAGGGCGGCTTTTCGCGCACGGGGACGGTAACCCCGCCGAGCCGGATTGGACACATGTCAAACTGGGATGCGAAGGCTGTAGCGCCCGGGCCGATCGGGAAGAGCGTCGACGTAGCCAAGAGCTTCGAAGAGCAGGTCGCGCGCATCACCGAGGCGGGCCGGTCTTCGGGATCGGGCTTCACATCGTCATTGAACGATGAGCTTCTGAAGGCTGAGAGTTCGGTGACGTCGCTCGTTCAGCGGCTCAAAAGCGCGCTCTCGTTCACCGTGTCCCCGACCGTGAGCCTCAAGATTGGCGGCGCTCCGAGCAGTGTTGACCTTGCTGGCGCTCGCGCGAGCGGCGGGCCGGTGAGCGCTGGCAAGACCTATCTCGTCGGCGAGCGAGGCCCTGAACTCTTCCGCGCGCCGGCCTCGGGCGAGATCGTGCCGAACCACAAACTGCGGTCGCTGTCGGCTCCCGAGAACATCGCACAGGCCACCGGGGGCGGAAGCGTCACGATCCACAAGGGCGGGCACACCATCAATCTAACCATCAACACGTCGGGCGACGCTCAGGAGATCGCTCGTGCGGCAGCGAAGGCGGTTCGTGATGTCATCGCGCGCGCCGAACTGGAGCAAAGCGGCCTCTTGAGTGACTGAGGCGCTGTGTTGTTGTGGTGTGCATTACAACAGCGCTCCAAACGCCGACCACTCTAACGACGCGCGTGATTAGCGAAAGACTCGCGCGCGTTGGAACCGTAGTCGGAACACTAAGCCATAACGGGCCAAATCGGCCGGCTCTGCCTAAGTGCTTGGTCATCAAAAATTCTGGCGTGGCGGAGCATGAGATCGCACGGATTGCCGAGTGACTGACTTGATCCCAGCGCGCTTTCTGGAATGCGCGAACTCGGCCTCCCTATGCGAGGCCGTCCCTAACTGCGAATGTAATGTGCATTACAAAATGGTATGTTACATGGAAATTCGACTGATGATCACGACGGAAAGAAGAGCAAAGCAGCGATACGTCGAAATTTTTCGAGAGAAAATTCATAGAGATATAGGCGATTAGTACAGCGCCCCTACAGCACGGCCCATCCGTTGAACGATAAGCCCTTGACTTTAAAAGCATCTTTACTTCAGTATTACCCATCCATCATCGGCGCCACGGAAAAGCGCCAGAAGTTCGCTGCGCGATCAGCTCCAGTTGTCGGGATTTCTGCGTTCAACTCTCGGCCTGCCGATGCCTGTTTGCGGTGATGCTTCGTCGCCAGATTGGCCGCTCTCGCCGTCAAACGGTGCCGAGACGGCGAAACTGCGGCGTATATGACGCAAATCGCCTCGGCGCGCGAGAGGCACAGCGAAAATCGGGCCCCCGACCCGCTGAAGCCCTGCCGAGGTAGACTATGGAACCGCGCCGCCGGGCTGCGGTTTGAGAGGTTGGAGGCTGCCTGTCGCAAGCCTTTCCCGAACGCGGCGGCGCCCGAAAGGCGGAGTAGCACATGGCCGAGGCTCCGCGGGTTTCGCGCCGCTCCCGCATGCGGCAGTTCTTCCGCATCGCCTTGCGCTACTGGCGCGGCAGGACGCGCTGGCAGGCCTGGGCCCTGACGATTGCGGTCCTGATCTTCATTGCCGCGCAGACCTCCGCCGCCGTCGGCATCAACCGCTGGAACCGCTGGTTCTTCGATGCTCTCGAAAAGCGCGATGTCGATGCCGTCTGGGCCACGACCAGCTGGCTGCCCTTCCTGCTGGCCGCATCGACCCTGTCGGTCTCCGGCCTCGTCGTCAGCCGCATGCTGCTGCAGGTGCGCTGGCGCGAGAACCTGACGCGCCGCCTTGCCGGCTGGTGGATCGCTGACCAGCGCTACTACCGGCTGGGCTTCCTGACCAAGACCATGACCGCGCCGGAATACCGCGTCGCCGAGGATACCCGGCTCGCGATCGAGCCCCTGGTCGAGCTCGCGATCGGCCTGATCACCGCCTTCGTCACGGCCGCGACCTTCGCCGCGATCCTCTGGCAAGTCGCCGGCTCGGCCGAGTTCACGCTGGGCGGAACCACGATCGTGATTCCCAGCTACATGGCTGTCGCGGCGGTGGTCTATGCCACGATCGCTTCGCTTGGCGCCTATCTGGCCGGTCGCCCGCTCGTCGCCCGCGTCGCCCACAAGAACGAGATGGAGGCGCAGTTCCGGGCCGAGATGACGCGACTGCGCGAGAATGCGGAGAGCATCGCGCTGATCAAGGGCGATGCCGATGAGCGCAACTCCGTCGGGGAGAATTACGGACGCGTCGTCGCGGCCTGGCTCCGGATCGTGCGCCAGCAAGGCGTCATCGCCTTGGTACTCAACACCAATGGTGCGCTGTTCCCGATCGTGCCGCTCTTATTGATTGCGCCGAAATACCTCGCCGGCGGCGTTACGCTTGGCGCGGTCGTGCAGGTCGTCGCGGCCTTCAGCGCCGTACAGGCCGCGCTGATCTGGTTCGTCGATAATTTCGTGCGGCTGGCAGAGTGGTTCGCCTCGGTCACCCGCGTCGACGAGCTGGTGGAGGAGCTGGAGGCGCTGGATATCGGCTCGATCATGGAAAAGGACGAGCAGATCGCACTCGGCGAAAGCGAGGACGACGCGATCCATCTCGAGAACCTGTCCATCGCCCACAGCAACGGCCGCGTCGTCGTGGCCGATGCCACCGTCACCATCGCACAAGGCGCGAAGGCGCTGATCGCGGGCGAGAGCGGCTCCGGCAAGAGCACGCTGATCCGGGCGCTCGCCGGCATCTGGCCCTGGGGCTCGGGCTCGATCCGCGTGCCGTCCGGCCAGACCATCGCCTTCGTGCCGCAGAAGCCCTACCTGCCGAAGGGCACCCTGCGCAGCATCCTGCTCTATCCGGATTCAGACCGTGCCGTGCCGGACGAGGCGGTCACCGTGGCGTTGCAGCGCTGCGGGCTGGGCTATCTCGCCAAAAAGCTGGATCTGGAGGACGAGGACTGGGACCGCATCCTCTCCGGCGGCGAGCGCCAGCGCGTCGCCTTCACGCGCCTGCTGTTGCAGAAGCCCGACATCATCGTGATGGACGAGGCGACCTCGGCGCTCGACGAGGAGAGCCAGGCCTCGCTGCTCAGCCTGTTCGATGACGAGCTCGCGCAGGCGACGCTGATCAGCGTCGGCCACCGTCCGGGGCTTGAGGATTACCACGACCAGAAGATCACGCTGGAGCGCCGGCCGGCTGGTGCGCATATGACGTCGCGACGCCTGCGCAAATCGCTGTGGCGGCTGTTCAGGAGCCGGAGCGCCGCCAATGAGGACGAGCGCCCGGAGGCCTGACCAAAGGCAATGAGGCGGCGCTCGAGGGAGCGCCGCCCGTCGCTCGTTACCGTTTTGCGCGAGCGACGATCTGCGTCGGGTTGACGAAGCGGAGCGCGATGACGAGCCAGATCAGGGTGGTGACCATGTAGATCACCGCCATGGCGTCGATCGAC
>NZ_JBBCUM010000034.1:0-9071 GCF_037147855.1 Allobosea sp. MMO-172
CCGCCCGTCTGAAACCAGAACGGACAGTCTCACCGAAACCGGCTCAAGGGGGTCAAAGTTGGACGCCGATCCCCCGCCTCAAGGGGTCAAACTTGCACGCCGAAACACAGGGTTAAACGCGATACGCGGGTTCGAAGGCGAGAAGCGTTCGATTCGAGCGCTCACGAGCCGGAAGTTGAGAGCGACGTTTGTGACGAACGGCATCGAATTTTTCGATGACAAAGATGGAATGGGGCTCAGGAAAAAGCCCAACATTGATGAATATATCCGGAATGAAGAGCTCTATGCGAGCCATTTCAAGCCGTTTTACCGGAGTGTAAGAATAAACAAAGGGCTTCTTGAATCATACATATGACTGAATGTAATTTTTACATTTAGTGGCTCATCGCCAGCATTTTGTGATCAAATACGATAAATTTTCGCTCCGAGAACCCTGCGTGCAGCACATCTTTATCATGCAATTTTAGGTCGATTTCAACTGCGGGGCTCTCACCCCTGATCGAGCATATATAGTCGTACTGGAAAACTGCCCGTTCGTGGTTCTTCGCGAATTCCACAACCACGGTGTCCGCGTCCGAAAGCAGCTTTCTGAGATGATCGTTTATGTCCGCCGTGAGGCCGAGCCCCTTGAGGGAAAGGCCCAGAATGACAACCGCGAACGGGCCCGCCGGCGAAATTTGGCTGGCCTGGTACTTCTCGCGAAGATGCACGATCTTAGGCGATGAACTCCTCGTCGCAGTCGAAGCCGAGGCAGCGCCGAGTTTCGGATCGACCAGATAAACCACTTCGGGATCGTGGGCCAGATAGTTCGATATCGGATTATTTCCGCTTCCAATTTCGATAATGCAGGGCCTATGCCGCAAAAAATGGGCAGCCAACACCTGGCGCGCAGTAGATGCAGGTCCTGTTAAATGATCTATCTTTGCCATGAGAGAAATATCTTTTGATAGAACGGTTTACAATGTGGCTATAGATCGGTGTTACTCCCGATCAGAAATTTTACCATAACACGTTAAATCGCGTATCGCGGTGAAACATTACACCATGACTTATGTAACGATGCCAAATGAGAGTCTAGTTCTCGTTATTGGCGATTCGAATATGGGTGGTAACGGAAAAAGAGCGCGCTAATTGTGAGTGCGAGTAGCCAGTAATTTATAATCCAACGCGGACTATGGCTCTGTATAATATAAAAGCAACAATCCGGGCAACCAAGACGTCTCGCAAGGCAGCCACGGCAGTGGAGGCGCTTCAGATATTTCGTGAAACGCAGGCTCAGCCTTTCCTGCGCGCATGCACAGTCTTGCGCCAGGGAGTGATCATCGGGCCGATGGAGCTCGAAAGTGCAGCACGGCGCGAGCGAGATTAGGTACCACGCTGAGCGGACGCCCTATTCCTAGACCCTCTCCGCCCACTTGGCCTCTTTGCGGCGGACCGAGAAAGCGCGGTCGGTCCGCCGATAACCCCTCTACGACATCGCCCGGCGGCAGCACGCTGAACTACCAACGCAAACCGATGTGCTTGAGGCTGATACTCAGTGCAGGATCTGGGAGAGCAAGAGCTTGGTGTGCTCGTGCTGCGGGTTCTTGAAGAACTCGTTGGGGGTGTTCATCTCGACGATCTGGCCGGCATCCATGAAGATGACACGGTCGGCGACCTGGCGGGCGAAGCCCATCTCGTGGGTGACGCAGAGCATGGTCATGCCCTCGTCGGCCAGGCTCACCATGGTGTCGAGCACCTCCTTGACCATCTCGGGGTCGAGCGCCGAGGTCGGCTCGTCGAACAGCATGATCTTGGGGCTCATGCACAGCGAGCGGGCGATCGCCACGCGCTGCTGCTGGCCGCCCGAGAGCTGGCCCGGATATTTCGCCGCCTGCTCGGGAATCTTTACGCGCTTGAGATAGTGCATGCCGATCTCCTCGGCATCCCTCTTGGGCATCTTGCGCACCCAGATCGGCGCCAGCGTCAGATTCTCCAGGATCGTCAGATGCGGGAACAGGTTGAAGTGCTGGAAGACCATGCCGACATCGCGGCGGATCTCGTCGATCTTCTTGAGATCGTTGGTCAGCTCCGTGCCGTCGACGACGATCTGGCCCTTCTGATGCTCTTCCAGCCGGTTGATGCAGCGAATCATCGTCGACTTGCCCGAGCCGGACGGGCCGCAGATGACCAGCTTCTCGCCGCGGCCGACCTTCAGGTTGATGTCGCGCAGCACATGGAACTCCCCGTACCACTTGTTGACGCCGATCATTCCGACGGCGTCGGAGTCGGTGGATTCGAGCACATTCACGCTTACGTTCATGAAAAGCTCCTTGTCGCTGTCGCGGTTGTCAACGTGCCGTCCCGATACTCGCCCTTCGTTCCAGGAAGGCGCTGTATCGCGAGATCCCAAAGCACATCACGAAGTAGATCGCGGCGATGAAAAGGTAGGTTTCCGTGAAGGGGCTGGGCCAGGCCGGATCGGTGAGCGCTGCCTTGCCGGAGCTGAGTAGGTCGAAAAGTCCGACCACGAGAACCAGGGCTGTGTTCTTGACCATCACGATGATCGTGTTGGTGAGGGGTGGGATCACC
Source organism: Allobosea sp. MMO-172 (assembly GCF_037147855.1). NCBI lineage: Bacteria > Pseudomonadati > Pseudomonadota > Alphaproteobacteria > Hyphomicrobiales > Alloboseaceae > Allobosea > Allobosea sp. MMO-172. The sequence continues at coordinate 2,572 of NZ_JBBCUM010000034.1, forward strand.
TTCTGAAGGGCCTGGGGCAGGACGACCAGGCGCATGGTCTGGCCCCAGCTCAAACCTAGCGCCCGAGATGCTTCCTCTTGTCCGGCAGGCACGGCTTGCAAGCCGCCACGCACGATCTCCGCGAGATAGGCCGCTGAGAAAATGGTGAGAGCCACGCCAGCCCGAGCGAGCTTATCGATCGCCATCCCATCCGGAAGCATGATGGGCAGCATGATCGACGACATGAAGAGCAGGCTGACCAGTGGCAACCCGCGGATGATCTCAATCAGACCGGTTGAGAGGATGCGGGGAACAGCCATCGCAGAACGCCGGCCAAGCGCGAGCACGATGCCGAGCGGGAAGCCGATGCCTAGGGCGGAGACCGCTAGGATCAGCGTCACCGGCAAACCGCCCCAGTAAGCGCTGGGCACCGGCACCAGACTGAACAACCCTCCTTGCATCAGGATGAGGAAGGCCGCGATGGCCGTGCCCCAGAGCACGAGCAAGCTTCGTCCCCAGTTGCGGGGCGGCAGGCTCCAGAGGATGCAAGCGAACAGCAGGATCATCGCCAAGAACGGCCGCCACTGTTGATCGAGGGGATAGATCCCGAAGGTGATCTGCCGGAACTTGGCCCGCAGGAACGCCCAGCACGCTCCTGTAGCTTCGCGGCAAGCCGCGCCGTCGTTTGCGCTCCAGACGCTGTCGATCACACCCCATTGGATGATGCGTGGCAGCGCGAGGATCAGGACCGCACCGAGTGCGATCGTCAGCACCGCACTGCCCAAGCTGCCGAACAGCACCGAAAGAGGCGACATGCGCCGCTCCGGGGGCCTGGCTGTCTTTTCGCCCGACCTCGCCGGAGAGGTTTGTTCCAAGGAGAAATCCGCAACCGTCATCGCGTCACCAGCATGATGCGCTTGTTGTACCCGTTCATCAGCGCCGAGACGGACAGGCTGATCACCAGGTAGACCGCCATCAGAATCAGCACGCCTTCGATCGCCTGGCCGGTTTGGTTGATCGTCGTGGCCATGACGGAAGCAAAGTCGGGATAGCCTACGGCCAGCGCCAGGGTCGTGTTTTTTACAACGTTCAGGAACTGGCTCGTCATCGGCGGCACCATCAACCGTACGGCCTGAGGGAGAATGACCAGCCAGAGAATCCGCGGCTCCCGCAAGCCCAGCGACCGCGCGGCCTCCCACTGCCCTTTCGGAACGGCGTCGATGCCGCTCCGGACGATCTCGCCGATGAAGGCGGACGTGTAGAGCACGAGTCCCAGCATCAGTGCCATGAACTCCGGGGTCAGAGTCGCACCGCCGGTGAAGTTGAACCCCTGCAAAGCAGGCCGATCGAAACTCAGGCTCGCACCAACCGCCCAGCCGGAGGCCGCTGCTAGGCCCAGGCCTCCGATGGCAATTACCCGTGGAGGCGGAATCGGGGCCCGACCAGCCGTCCGTCCGAACCAGGCCGTGCCGACGGAGAGAGCGACCGCCGCGAGCCCAATCCAGGCTGGGACCGCCCATCCGCTTAAGATAGGCCAAGGGAAGAAGAGTCCCCGCAGCGAAAGAAACAGCCCCGGGGCAGGCTCCAACGCCGCACGAGGCGACGGCAACCCGATCGTGAGGACCGCGTACCAGAATAGCAATTGAACCACGAGGGGCGTGTTTCGCATCGCTTCGACGAAGCTTGCGGCAACGCCGCGCACAAGCGGATTGAGGGAGCGACGCGCCAGTCCAATGACGAACCCGATCACCATTGCGGCGCCGATCGCGAGCACAGACACATAGATCGTGTTCAGAAGGCCGACCGCGAATGCCCGCAGATATGTTTGCGTGGGCTCATAAGCGAGAAAGCCTTCTGAAATCGGGAAGCGCGCCGGCCTTGTCAGAAAGCCGAAGCCAGTCTGGATTCCACGGCGTGCCAGATTGTCGAGTGTGTTTGCCGTCAGCCAGGCGATCGCCGCCAGGAAGGCCGCAAGGATCGCGACTTGCCAGACGGCCGAACGAACACGGCGATCGAACCAAAAACGAAGCATGACGCGCCCTCGCGCTCATCGGGAGAGGCAATGCCTCTCCCGCTGTCCTGGTGGACTAGTTGAACACGAGCGGGAACATCAGCCCGCCGTCCTTGTGAAGCTTGTTCGGCCCGCGATCGAGCTTGATTGGACTCTTCTGGCCAATGTGCTTGTCGAAGATCTCGCCGTAATTTCCGAGCTGCTTGACGATGTTGTAAGCCCATTTCTCATCCAGCCCCAGCGCCTGACCGTTCCCTGGCTCGACGCCGAGGAAGCGCTGGACCCTAGGATCGTTCGACTTGAGCTGCTCATCGACATTGGCCTGCGTAACGCCAAGGTCTTCTGCCGCGATCAGGACCTGGAATGACCACTTGACGATGTCGTAGAAGCGATCGTCGCCGTGCCTGACGGACGGCGCCAAAGCCTCGTAATGTCCACTGGCCGGGACGATGACGTAATCATCCGGGTTCTTGGTTTGCGTCGCCCGGGCGGTTGCGAGCGCCGAGGCATCGGAGATCAACGCATCGCAGCGCCCGCCGAAGAATGCCTGTCGGGTAGCGGGCACGTTGTCGAAGAGAATTGGCTTGAGATCGAGCTTAAATTCACGAGACAGGTCCGCAATGGTGACCTCAGTGGTCGAGCCCGTTTGGAGACAGACCGATGCGCCCTTCATCTGCTTCGTTTCGGTGACGCCGAGCTTCTTCGGGAGCAAGAACGCGTCGTACTCATAGTAGTTGGGGAACGAGAAGTTGAGGCCGTTCGCATCGCGCCGCAGCGTCCACGTCGTGGTGCGCGGCAACACGTCGATTTCGCCGGTCTGTAGGGCAGTGAGACGCTGGGAGCCCGACAAGGGCACAAAACGCGCCTTTTCCTTGTCCCCGAAGATCGCAACCGCGATTGCGCGACAAGTGTCGACGTCGAGGCCTTTCCAGGCACCACTCTCGTCCGGCGCGGAAAACCCTACATTTCCTTGGCTTGCGCCACAGATCACATACCCTCGCTGCTTGATCTGCTCGACGGTCTGCTGCGCGTGAGCCGCCGTTGCCATCGCGGTGAGCGAGCCAACCGCCGCGGCACAGGCCGCCCAGTTCCGAGCGCTATTCAAGAACTTCATGTTTCTTCCCCTTTTTTGGTGGTTGGCGTTTAGGCGACTTTTGCGTCGGGCAGTTCCAGTGCACCCAGAAGCTTCTCAAGGTCGCGCCAAAGCTCGTCCGGATCCTCGAGGCCGATGCTGATGCGAAGGACAGTCCCCTCGCTCGCCCATACGGTGGCCGTGCGGCCTTCTTTGATCGCCATTGGAGCCACGAGACTGCGCGTCCCACCCCATGAGGCGCCCAGGGCGAATACATTCAGAGCGCTCAGCCCAGCATCGAGGTTACGCTCGGCGCCGGGCTTCAAAACAATGCTGAACACGGCGCTGCCGCCCTTGAAGTCGCGCTTGAACACATCGTGCCCAGGGCATGCGGGCAATGCGGGATGGAGCACGCGCTCGACAGAAGGCTGATTGCTGAGCCGGCGAGCGAATTCCTCGGCGACGCGGCCAGTATGGGCCATGCGTAGGCCCATGGTTTCGATCCCGCGCAGCGCCAAGGAAACCTCGTCCGGGGAGACGCCGATGCCGAGAAGACGCAATGTGTCCTTGAGCTTCTGACGCAATCCGAGGTCCGCGACAGTCACGGAGCCAAGCAGGAGATCCGAATGCCCCCCTACGTATTTGGTGAGGGCTTCGACCACGAAATCTGCGCCATGCTCTAAGGGCTTGAAAAGGAGCGGGCTCGCCCAGGTGTTATCGCTGCCGACGAGAACACCCTTGGCCTTCGCGACACGGCTGATCGCAGGGAGGTCTTGGACCTCCATCGTTCCAGAACCCGGCGACTCGACCCAGATCAAACGAGTTCGATCGTCGATAAGCGAAGCGATCTTCTCTCCAAGGAGGGGATCGTAGGCGGTAAACGTTATGCCCCGTGGAGCGAGGTAATTGATGCAAAAATCTCGGACGGGCGGGTAGACGGTATCCGGAATAAGAACGTGGTCTCCGGGCACCAGAACGGCCAGCATGACCAGCGCCACGGCCCCTTGGCCCGACGGTGCCAGCACTGTCCGAACACCGCCATGCAAAGCGGTGATCTGCGCCTCAAGGGTTCGCGTCGTGGGCGTTCCCTGCAAGCCATAGCTGTAACCGTCAGGACCGCGCTGCTTTCTGCGCGCGAAGGATTCTGCGTCGTCGTAGACGATCGTGGACGCCCGATACGTCGGAACTGCAAGGCTGACAAAGCCGTCATGGGAAACAGCCGGGTGATGAACACAGAGCGTTAGATCGTGCATGGGCGTCCTCGAAGTTGGACAAACCGTAGGCGACGATCGTATGAAAACAACTGACTTCATGGCATAGTTCTATGCCTGAATCTGATAGGATGCCCGCTTTGAACTACCGGCAGTTGGAGACCTTTCGCGCGGTGATGTTGAGCGGCTCGGCGTCCAGGGCGGCCGAATTGCTCGACATCACCCAGCCCGCTGTGAGCCGGACGATCGCCGAACTGGAAAAGGGAGTTGGGTTCGTTCTCTTCGAGCGGATCAAGGGGCGGCTTGTCCCGACCCCCGAGGCGCAGATGCTGCTAAACGAGGTCGAAAAGAGCTTCGTTGGCCTGGATCGCATCCGGGCTGAAGCTGCTCGCATCAGAGATTTCGGAGCTGGCTCGCTCAGAATTGCCAGTCTGGCTGCGCTGGGGGCAACGCTGGTCCCGCGGGCGATCTACAAGTTCCACCAAAAGCAGCCCGAGATTGCCGTTAACCTTCAGATTCATGCTTCGTCGGTGGTCAGAGAACTAGTAAGTACCGGAGGGTTTGATATCGGACTTGCAGCTGACGAGGTCGACCTGACCGGCCTCGAACATCAGGCGTTCGCCAGCGTGCGAGCGGTTTGCGCATTGCCCCCCGGACACGCGCTGGCAAGCAAATCTGCAATCTCACCGAAGGACTTGGATGGCGTCCGCTTCATCGCCCTAGCGCCAGAGGATCGTGCTCGTCGTCGCCTTGATGCGATCCTTCAGGCCGAAGGAGTGGTGCCGAAAACAATTGTCGAGACACCTAGTTCTGGAACGCTGTGCGCGTTGGCGCTCAGCGGCGTCGGGATAGGGATCACAAATCCGGCAGCTGCAGAGGGGTTCGCAATGCGAGGCTTGGAATTTCGCCCGTTCGAGCCAGCGGTGTACTTCAAGAGCATCCTTCTATTCCGACCTGACTCGCAGAAAACCAGGCTGGTTAAGTCATTTGTCGCAGAATTGATGCGAGCCCGGTCGGCAGAATGACCCGTCATTACTCGATGAGACGTACCAATCGTTCGAGCGGCGGGCGCCTTCAGTGCGTACCGGGCCCTGGAGCGACAGGTTGCGTCCGCGAGCGCTCTTCAGACAAGCCGTCGCTAGGCTCCGTTTCGTCGGGGCGGTCTCCAACCCTCGGCCGAGGGGTGGCGCCGGAGATCTTTTCGAGCGCGTTAGCCATCCTACCAAAGATGCTTGGAAAGTCAGGAATATCGATCAGAGCAAGAAGCAAGCCCGCCACCCAGAATATATGTACGCCGGTAAGCAATGAAAGAAGGCCGAGTACTGCAACGAATTCAAATTGAATCTTCTTTGTTTTATGGGCCATCCGCTCCGGCAAGCTATGCAACCTGAGGAAGATCAATCCGACAGCCAGAATGCACGCGAGCAGGATCACTCCTGCAACCACCAGCAGGGTGTCTATTTCCCCTGGAGCCACGATGAAGGAAGGTACTGGGCCGTTGACTAGGGGGTGAACCTCGGACGCCATTGGCGCGCTCCTCGCTTAGCCATTCCCGGGAAATTCAACTACCCAAAGAACCCAACAATCGCTTTTTACGCCATCCTATCTTCACTCTGATAAGGTGACAGCTGTCCTCGAGGACAAGGCCGACAGACGAGAGCCTCCAGCAGCTACGCGCACATGCGGCTCTCGCTCTTGCCATTAGATGACAGCGCTTTCACCTTCCCGCCAGGCGTCAAGCTTTCCAGGAGGAGAGACAACGACCATTGAACCGGCATTAGGTACAAAGAACACTGAAGGGCCGGCAAGCACCTGAATCTGAGAGGTTTCAGGCTCCTCGGCGTGGCCCAGAGTTTCGATGACGCGTGTACGCCCACCGTCGGCCGGCGGCTTCCCGAGGGGCGTACAGTTCTCTCTATTTGTTAACGCTACGAAGGTCGCAAGAGGGAAGAGAGCGGCACTCGGCGACTACCGCGCAATGAGACTGGCCCATCTCTAGATTGACACCGCATCACTGCCCGGAACCGGACGTGTGTGAGAGGCGCCCGCCTGCGCTGGTAGCGGTACAGCCGGGCTTGGCAACGCGCCCTGCGGCAGCCGCCAGCCCTTGATAAGCCCGTAGATCGCCGGGATCACCAGCAGCGTCAGCACGGCCGATGAGACCATGCCGCCGATCATCGGCACGGCGATGCGCCGCATCACCTCCGATCCTGTGCCGGTGTTCCAG
>NZ_JBBCUM010000035.1:2500-5663 GCF_037147855.1 Allobosea sp. MMO-172
GCGATAAGCCGTGGGGAGCTGCGAATGAGCTTTGATCCGCGGATTTCCGAATGGGGAAACCCACCTTCGATCTCTGTTATTCCAAGGGCAGGCTTTTAGTCTGTGCTTGGGTCTGTCTTCGGACTAACAGAGATCACAAGAAGGTATTAAACTCTGAATACATAGGGGTTTAAAGCTAACCCAGGGAACTGAAACATCTAAGTACCTGGAGGAAAGGACATCAACGAGACTCCGTTAGTAGTGGCGAGCGAACGCGGACCAGGCCAGTGCCTGACTGTAAGTTACCGGAAGTGGTTGGGAAACCACGCAATAATGGGTGATAGCCCCGTACGGATCTGCGAACAGTTGGGACATGAGTAAGGCGGGACACGTGAAATCCTGTCTGAACGTGGGGGGACCACCCTCCAAGCCTAAGTACTCCTCAGCGACCGATAGTGAACAAGTACCGTGAGGGAAAGGTGAAAAGCACCCCGACGAGGGGAGTGAAACAGCACCTGAAACCGAATGCTTACAAACAGTGGGAGCTCAAGGTTCGTCCTGAGTGACCGCGTACCTTTTGTATAATGGGTCAGCGACTTAATCTGACGAGCAAGCTTAAGCCGGTAGGTGTAGGCGCAGCGAAAGCGAGTCTGAACAGGGCGTTCAGTTCGTCGGATTAGACCCGAAACCGGGTGATCTAGCCATGAGCAGGTTGAAGGTAAGGTAACACTTACTGGAGGACCGAACCGGTGCCTGTTGAAAAAGTCTCGGATGACTTGTGGCTAGGGGTGAAAGGCCAATCAAACTCGGAAATAGCTGGTTCTCCGCGAAAGCTATTTAGGTAGCGCCTCGTGTGAATACTCCGGGGGGTAGAGCACTGGATGGGTGAGGGGTGCTTACCGCATTACCAATCCTAACCAAACTCCGAATACCCGGAAGTACTGCACGGGAGACACACGGCGGGTGCTAACGTCCGTCGTGGAGAGGGAAACAACCCTGACTTACAGCTAAGGCCCCCAATTCGTGGCTAAGTGTGAAAGGATGTGGGAATCCCAAAACAACCAGGAGGTTGGCTTAGAAGCAGCCATCCTTTAAAGAAAGCGTAACAGCTCACTGGTCTAAACAAGGGTTCCTGCGCCGAAAATGTATCGGGGCTCAAGCCACGAGCCGAAGCTTAAGGTTTGCACTTTGTGCAAGCGGTAGCGGAGCGTTCCATAAGCCAACGAAGGGAGACCCGTGAGGGCTCCTGGAGGTATTGGAAGTGCGAATGCTGACATGAGTAACGACAAACAGTGTGAAAGACACTGTCGCCGAAAGTCCAAGGGTTCCTGCGTAAAGTTAATCTCCGCAGGGTTAGCCGGCCCCTAAGGCGAGGCCGAAAGGCGTAGTCGATGGGAATGAGGTGAATATTCCTCAGCCAGTTGGTAGTGACGGATCGCGTACGCTGTCGGGTCTTATTGGATTGACCCGGCTTCCAAGCGGTTCCAGGAAATAGCTCCAACATCAGACCGTACCCGAAACCGACACAGGTGGACTGGTAGAGTATACCAAGGCGCTTGAGAGAACTATGCTGAAGGAACTCGGCAATTTACCTCCGTAACTTCGGGATAAGGAGGCCCAGTGCTTAGGCAACTAGGCATTGGGGGCACAGACCAGGGGGTAGCGACTGTTTAACTAAAACACAGGGCTCTGCGAAATCGTAAGATGACGTATAGGGTCTGACGCCTGCCCGGTGCCGGAAGGTTAAAAGGAGGTGTGCAAGCACCGAATTGAAGCCCCGGTAAACGGCGGCCGTAACTATAACGGTCCTAAGGTAGCGAAATTCCTTGTCGGGTAAGTTCCGACCTGCACGAATGGCGTAACGACTTCCCCGCTGTCTCCAGCATAGACTCAGTGAAATTGAATTCCCCGTGAAGATGCGGGGTTCCTGCGGTCAGACGGAAAGACCCCGTGCACCTTTACTGCAGCTTTGCGCTGGCATTCGTGTCGGCATGTGTAGGATAGGTGGTAGACTTTGAAGCCGGGGCGCCAGCTCTGGTGGAGTCATCCTTGAAATACCACCCTTATCGTCATGGATGTCTAACCGCGACCCGTAAGCCGGGTCCGAGACAGCGCATGGCAGGCAGTTTGACTGGGGCGGTCGCCTCCCAAAGAGTAACGGAGGCGTGCGAAGGTGGGCTCAGAGCGGTCGGAAATCGCTCGTTGAGTGCAATGGCATAAGCCTGCCTGACTGCGAGACTGACAAGTCGAGCAGAGTCGAAAGACGGCCATAGTGATCCGGTGGTCCCGCGTGGAAGGGCCATCGCTCAACGGATAAAAGGTACGCCGGGGATAACAGGCTGATGATTCCCAAGAGTCCATATCGACGGAATCGTTTGGCACCTCGATGTCGGCTCATCACATCCTGGGGCTGGAGAAGGTCCCAAGGGTTCGGCTGTTCGCCGATTAAAGTGGTACGTGAGCTGGGTTCAGAACGTCGTGAGACAGTTCGGTCCCTATCTGCCGTGGGTGTAGGAGAATTGAGAGGATCTGCCCTTAGTACGAGAGGACCGGGGTGGACGTACCTCTGGTGGACCTGTTGTGGCGCCAGCCGCAGTGCAGGGTAGCTATGTACGGACGGGATAACCGCTGAATGCATCTAAGCGGGAAACCCACCTCAAAACGAGTTCTCCCTTGAGAGCCGTGGAAGACGACCACGTTGATAGGCCGGGTGTGTAATCCCAGTAATGGGTTCAGCTTACCGGTACTAATTGCTCGATCGGCTTGATCGTTCTCATGATCAATGTCCGCGACACCAAAACGCGAAACATCAAAACAAAGACCATATGCTTGCCAATATCCTTCGCCGGCCCGGTGGCTTGAGCGAGGAGCCAGAACCCGATCCCATCCCGAACTCGGCCGTTAAACTCCTCAGCGCTGATGGTACTGTGTCTCAAGACCCGGGAGAGTAGGTCGTTGCCGGGCCTGTCAAGGATATCCCCTCATCACAAAGACAAATCGCTTCAACGCGGCGGTCGACTTAACGTCGCCGCCGCGTTGCCGTTTAAAGCCCAAGACTGACCCGGAAGGGCCTCCCCTTCAGGACAAGATCAAAGGCCAAATCTCGACGCGGGGTGGAGCAGCCCGGTAGCTCGTCAGGCTCATAACCTGAAGGTCGTCAGTTCAAATCTGGCCCCCGCAACCA
>NZ_JBBCUM010000036.1:0-2854 GCF_037147855.1 Allobosea sp. MMO-172
GACGGTCGGCGGGCCGCGCCTGGTCCGGCCGGCCAGCCGGACCAGGCATACCGCTTCCGCGGAACCACACAACAATACCAAAACTCAAACAGACAATTCCGGGGCTTCGCGTGAGCGAAGAACCCGGAACCCACGACCGGGCGAGCCCTTCACAACCAAGCCTGAAAGTTTCACCCCGTCGTGGGTTCCGGGTTCGCGCCTGCGGCGCGCCCCGGAATGACAAAGGTGTGCTTCTAAACCCGCAGCGACCAGTTCGGCCGCTTCTCAGAGCCCGAAGGAGTAGTTCATCCCGGTGTCGAACGAGTAGCTCGCCGACAGGCCGAAGGTGAACGAATCGCGCGAGCCGAACGGCCTGACGATCGGGGAGCGCGTGGCGTCGCCGACGAGGCGCTTGTATTCGACATAGGCCGTGGTCTTGAGCTGCTCCGACCAGTGATAGGTGACCTGCGCCAGCGCGCCATAGGTATGGATGCCGGTATTGAAGCGCTGCAGCAGGCCGCCCGTTCCGGGCATGGCGCCGTTTGTGCCGAAATAGGTCCGGACATAGTCGGCGGAGGTAATCCGCATGCGCGGGCCGACGCCGAGCGTCCACTGTCCGATGGTCGAGAAGGCATCGAGCTTGAAGTCGGCGACGACGCCGTCATGTGCGGCGATGCCGCGGCGCAGGTCGACGCGGCCGCGCAGCCAGGAGGTCGGGTAGAATTCGGCGAAGCCGCCGAGCTCGGCGCCGAACTTGGTGGCGGGCACCGCGACGAGGGCCGGGTTGATCTTGGCCGAGCGCTTCCAGAGCAGGTCGCCCGAGAAGCCGATGCGCCAGCCCTGGCCTGAGAAGACGCCGATGCTGAGCATCGCGTCGTCCTCGGCGCTCCACCAGGTGCTCTTGAGGCCCTTGCCCAGCGAGATGATCGGGCGGGCGCGGAAGACGTAATCGTCCGAGCCGGTATAGTCGGGCTGGTAGCGCACGCCGGCGCCCAGCGTGATGTACCAGTTCTGTGCCGACTGGGGCGAGGTCAGGGTCGAGTAGTCCCTCGACTGTGCCTGGGCATGGCCAGGCAGCGACAAGGCGAGGCAGGTCGAAAGACCGGCCAGATACGCAACGCAACGCATAATCCAGAACTCCGACGCTATGGCGTCTCCGATAGGCGATGCCCGCAATCTGGAGAATGAGATTTAATGGGCGGTTAAGGTTCCCATTTCGTTATCTTAAGGGGTCTTTCGCCTGCCGCGGCACGCATCGAGTGGGTGATCGCTCCACGCCTTTGGGGCCGGGGCACGCCTTTGGATAGTCCGGCGCGAGGGGGAGGCCGAAAAAGGGCGCAGGCCGTTCGCCGGGCGTGTTCCGGCGGAAGCAGTGCTCATGAAATCGGCTGGCTTGACGCTGCCGGCCTCTTGACCTGCGGCCCGCTCTATGGCCATGCCGAAGCATGGGCTCGGCATGGTGGTTTTCGCTGCGCTCCGTTCTCGAAGGGCAGGCGGAATCATGAAGATGCGGCGGATGGGTGCGGTCGTTCTGGCCGGTGGACTGTCGATTCTGGCGAGCGTTTCGGCCTATGCCGCAAGCAGCTCGACGACCCTGCCGCCGCCGGACCCGACCGCGAAGAACCTCACCCCCTACATGATTCAGCTGCGCGCCTTCGACGCCTGCCTGATCACGCAGTCGCAGCTCATGGGCACGACGCGCGAGGCGGTTCACACCCCCTGCAGCTGCTACGCCAAGGGCACTGTCGCCGCGATGACCAAGGACGAGATCCAGGCCTTCCGCGACACCGGCTATTTCAACGACACGGCCCGCCAGAAGGGCCTCCAGTTCATCGATCAGTGCAAGCTGAAGCGCCCGTTCTGAGCTGATGGCTGCGCCGGCTTGCCGGCGCTCGCTCTCCTAGACAGGTTCGCCTTGCTGCTGCCAGACTGCTGATGGCTGCTGCCAGACTCCTGAGAGTGGCTGTCATCGGCGAGAGAGCAGGAAGAGGCCAACCGCCTCTTGCTGTGAGGGGGACGGCATGTCCGCCTCGGTGTCTCTAGGGAGTCAGAACCGTGATTCGCCGTCAAGCGGGAAATCGCTTGGCGGTGCACTTTTCTTTGGGGAGCCATGAGGGACCATGAGGCAACCTCAAGGATATCAATAGGTTAGCCTCAATGGCCCCGTGAGGTATTAGACTAAGGGCTAATACTCGAGGGCATGTCCGGTGAGGCTAGGGAGCCATGAGGACCCCTCAAAGCCTAGGCGTGAGGTAGACCCCGTGAGGCCATGCGGCCACTAGACCCCATCGCCTCGGGAGGGCGTGAGGCAGGGCCTAAGGTCCAGGCGCGGAGTGACCGCTTCCCGTAGGACAGATGGTATCTCTCACGTGAGGGCAAGCCCCACCATCGTCATCACCCACCGCCAGGGCGGACCTCGCACTGTCATACCCATGACAACACATGCGGCCAGCCCCGGCAGGGCAGGGCGTGAGGCGGAACAGGGCGGGAACGCGGCAGGGGCCACGGGGGGAAGCCTCGCCGCCGCCCCACGTGGGGTGGGTCTTGGATGGGTGACCCCTCGGTTGGGTCCGGGGAAGGGTGGGTCCCTATCCCGGTCACTCCTCGCCGGGTGGGAGCCTCAGGCCGGTCACTTTGCGCATGACTGTAAGAGTAACCCCAAGCCCAGCTCAGAGCAGTGACCCGGTGGAGGGGTCAACTCATCGAAGATGCTACCTAAAGGGACCACCTTATCATTAGGTCCGTCCTCTTTTGGCAATTTCTTTGTCAAACGGCGCGCAATGTTGCCCCCCGATCGGCGTCCAATATTGACCCCTTGATGAGCTGTGGCGGTCAGGAGGCGGCGCGGCGGAGCTGGTTTGGGTTGCACAGCCGC
>NZ_JBBCUM010000037.1:0-2712 GCF_037147855.1 Allobosea sp. MMO-172
CTTCGCCCAGACGGTCGCCGACCGGCACTACGTGGTCGAGCAAGGCAAGGTCATCGACATGATCCCCAATGCCGAACTCGACGCCAATATCGACAAGCTGCATCGCTATCTCGGCGTCTGAAGCAGCGCGATCCACCAGAACAGCACCGGCTCGCCCGGTATCGACAGAGGGAGAACGATGATGAAGCTGAAGACGATTCTCGCGACCACGGCGCTTGCGACCCTGATGGCGGCGCCAGCGCTCGCCCAGCAGATTTCGGTCAAGGCCGGCGTGCTCAACGACCGCTCGGGCCTCTATGCCGACCTCGCCGGCGAGGGCTCGGTGATCGCGGCACGCATGGCGGTCGAGGACTTCAAGGCGGCCGAGAAGGGCATCAAGGTCGAGATCGTCTCGGCCGACCACCAGAACAAGCCGGATGTCGGCTCGACCATCACCCGGCAGTGGTACGACCAGGACGGCGTCGACCTGATCCTCGACGTGCCGACCTCCTCGGTCGCGCTGGCGGTGAGCCAGATCACCAAGGAGAAGAACAAGGTCCATATCAATTCGGGCGCCGGCACCTCGGACCTGACCGGCAAGGCCTGCAGCCCCAACACCATCCACTGGACCTATGACACCTACGCGCTGGCGCAGGGCACCGGCGGCGCCATGGTGAAGGCCGGCGGCGACAGCTGGTTCTTCATGACCGCGGACTACGCCTTCGGCCATGCGCTGGAGCGCGACGCCAGCGCCACCGTCACCAAGAACGGCGGCAAGGTGGTCGGCGCCGTCCGCACCCCGTTCCCGGGCACCGACTTCTCGTCCTTCCTGCTGCAGGCCCAGGCCTCCAAGGCCAAGGTCATCGGCCTTGCGAATGCCGGCAGCGACACCACCAACGCCATCAAGCAGGCGGGCGAGTTCGGCATCGTCGCGGGCGGGCAGAAGCTCGCAGGGCTCCTGGTCTTCATCAGCGACGTGCATGCGCTCGGCCTGCAGGCGGCGCAGGGCCTCGTCCTGACCGAGTCGTTCTACTGGGATCGCGATGACGGCACCCGCGCCTGGTCGGAGCGCTTCGCCAAGCTCAATGGCGGCAAGAAGCCGACCATGGTGCAGGCCGGCGTCTATTCCGGGCTGCTGCACTATCTGAAGGCGGTCGAGGCGACCAAGAGCAAGGATTCGGCCGCCGTCGTCGCCAAGATGAAGGAGCTGCCGACGGACGATCCGCTGTTCGGCAAGGGCTCGATCCGCCCGAACGGCCGCAAGATGCACGACATGTATCTCTACGAGGTCAAGAAGCCTTCGGAGTCGAAGGGTCCGTGGGACTACTACAAGCAGGTCTCGGTGCTGCCGGCCGAGCAGGCCTTCCAGCCGCTGGCCGAAACCGGCTGCTCGCTCGTCAAGTAAGCCCCGGCTGAACGCCGCCTAGACGTCCTCCGCCGTCATCCCGGGCGACCGCAGGTCGACCCGGGATCCATCGGAGGGCTCCGGAACTCTACGATGGATCCCGGCTTGGCGCTTCGCTTGGCCGGGATGACAAAGAGGTTCGCGAGCCCGCCCTATAAGATGATCTGAGCCCATCATGTTCGAGCTTCTAGGCGTTCCGCCGCAAGCGCTGTTCGGTCAGGTCCTTCTCGGCCTGATCAACGGCTCGTTCTACGCCATCCTCAGCCTCGGGCTGGCGGTGATCTTCGGGCTGCTCAACATCATCAACTTCACGCATGGCGCGCAGTACATGATGGGCGCCTTCGTCGCCTGGATGTGCCTGAACTATCTCGGCCTCAACTACTGGGCGGCGCTGCTGCTGGCCCCGATCATCGTCGGCGCGACCGGCGTCGTGATCGAACGGTTGCTGCTGAAGCGCATCGCCCATCTCGACCATCTCTACGGGTTGCTGCTGACCTTCGGCCTGGCTCTGATCATCCAGGGTCTGTTCCGCAACCAATACGGCTCGTCGGGCCTGCCCTACGCCATCCCGCCGCAGCTGACCGGCGGCCAGAATCTCGGCTTCATGTTCCTGCCGAACTACCGCGCCTGGGTGATCGTCGCCTCGCTCGTGGTCTGCCTGGGGACATGGTTCCTGATCGAGAAGACCAAGCTCGGCGCCTATCTCAGGGCCGCGACCGAGAACCCGACCCTGACCCAGGCCTTCGGCATCAACGTGCCGCTCCTGGTGACGCTGACCTATGGTTTCGGCGTCGCGCTCGCCGCCTTCGCCGGCGTGCTCGCCGCGCCGATCTACTCGGTCAACCCGAACATGGGCGGCGACCTGATCATCGTCGTCTTCGCGGTCGTCGTGATCGGCGGCATGGGCTCGATCATGGGCGCCATCGTCACCGGCTTCTCGCTCGGCCTGATCGAGGGCCTGACCAAGGTGTTCTACCCGGAAGGCGCCGCGACCGTGATCTTCGTCATCATGGTGCTGGTGCTGCTGGTGAAGCCCGCCGGCCTGTTCGGCCGCGCGGCCTGACGCAAGGACTGAAGCCATGACCGACCTTGCCTCGACCGACACATCCGCCTCCGGCCTCGCTCTCAGCGAGACCGATGTCGGCACGGCGCGCCTGCACCGCAACCTGTTCATCGCGATTGCCGCGGTGCTCGTGGTCGCGCCCTTCGTCGCCTACCCCGTCTTCGTGATGAAGGTGCTGTGCTTCGCGCTGTTCGCCCTCGCCTTCAATCTTCTCCTTGGATATGGCGGCCTGCTCTCGTTCGGCCATGCCGCCTATTTCGGCATG
>NZ_JBBCUM010000038.1:0-2606 GCF_037147855.1 Allobosea sp. MMO-172
CGTTACCGTTTTGCGCGAGCGACGATCTGCGTCGGGTTGACGAAGCGGAGCGCGATGACGAGCCAGATCAGGGTGGTGACCATGTAGATCACCGCCATGGCGTCGATCGACTGCACGGCGCGGACACCGGCGGCGAAGACCGCGTAGTAGAGTGCGACGACGAGCGTCTGGCTGGTCGGGCCGGCCGTGAGGAAGGTCAGTTCGAACATGGCGAGCGTCCTGACCAGCACCAGCAGCAGCGCCGCGAGGATGCCGGGCATCAGCAGCGGCAACAGCACATGCACGAAGAGCTTGAAGGTGTTGGCGCCGAAGACACGCGCCGCCGCCTCGATCTTGGTGTCGATCTGCTCGATGAACGGGATCATCACCAGGATGACGAAGGGCACGGTCGGCACGAGATTGGCGAGCACGACGCCGGACATCTGGCCGGCGAAGCCGGTCTGGTAGAGCACCGTCGCCAGCGGGATGCCGAAGGTGATCGGCGGCACGAGCAGCGGCAGCAGGAAGAGCAGCATGACGAGCTTCTTGCCCGGGAAGTCGCGCCGCGCGAGCGCATAGGCTGCGGGCACGCCGATCAGGCCGGAGAGCGCCACCACGAGGAAGACGATCTGGAAGGTGACGAGCAGCACGTCATAGAGCTGGAACTCCGCCCAGGCGGCCGCGTACCAGCGCGTCGTCCACCCGGCCGGCAGCCAGGTGCCGAGCCAGCGCGTCGAGAAGGACGAGGTCACCACCGTCGCGATCATCGCGAAGAGGTTGACGATGAAGAAGCCGATCAGCGTCCAGTTCGCGGCCGCCCAGAGCTTCGTCGAGAGACGGGTGTCTTTCACCATCGGATCAGCCCTTTCCGCCGCCGGCAGGGCCGCGATACAGCAAGCCTCGCGCGGCCAGAACGATGACGACGATGGTGAGCTGAACCACGCCCATGATCATCGCGACGGCCGAAGCCATGGAGTAGTCGTATTCCTCGAAGGCCGCCTGATAGGCCGCGATCGAGATGACGCGGGTCGGCCCCGAGGGCGCACCGAGCAGCACGGCCGAGGGGAAGACCGAGAAGGCCTGCACGAAGCTCAGGCAGAAGGTGATCGCGAGGCCCGGCAACAGGAGCGGGAACAGGATGTGCTTGAAGCGGTCCCACGGCCCCGCGCCCAGCGTCGCGCCCGCCTGCTCCAGCGCCGGATCGATGCCCGAGAGATAGGACAGCGTCAGCAGGAAGGTGAAGGGGAAGCCGGTGATGACCAGCGAGAGCATCACGCCCCAGTAATTATGGAGCAGCTTCACCGGCGAGGAGATGATGCCGAAGGTCATCAGCACGCGGTTGAACCAGCCCTGCGGGCCGAGATAGTTCAGCAGGCCCTCGGCGACGAGGACGGTGCCGAGCGTGATCGGGATCACCAGGATCGTGGTCAAGAGGCGCTGGTTGCGCATCAGCCGGACGCGGAAGGCGATCGGGATCGCCAGCAGCAGCGTCGCGATGGTGACCGGCAGGGCGAGCCAGAGCGTCGTCGCGATCGTCCCGTAGAGGAAGCGATCGGAGAAGAAGCGCTGGTAGTTGGCGAAGATGCCGCCCTGCTTCGGCTCGAAGGACAGGAAGAGCCCGTAGAAGAACGGGTAGATGAACAGCGCCAGCAGGAACAGCACCGCCGGCAGGACGAGCAGCGTCAGCCCGTCGAGCCCGCGCGCCGCCAGCCGCTGCTTCAGCGGGATGGTGGAGGTGTCGGTGCTCACGCCGCCCCTCCATAGACGAGGACGCGGTCGGGATCGGCGGCGAGCGTCACCGCCTCGCCCGGCGAAAGCTTGTCATGGGCGAGGAAGGACAGGTCGGTGCCATCCGCCATGCGGGCGAAGCCGACGAATTCGCGGCCGCGGAACTCGGTCGAGACCACCTGCGCCTTGAGGCCGGGCTGGCCGGAAGCGACCGGGTGCAAATCCTCCGGGCGGATCGCCAGATAGCCCTCAGTGCCGGCGGAGACCGCCTCGCGGGCCCGGCCGGAGAGCTGCGCCTCGCCGACCGTGACCGCCGCCTTGCCATCGCCAACCGAGGCGACCTTACCCTTCACCTTGTTGCGGAAGCCCATGAACTCGGCGACATCGAGATGGTCCGGCCGCATGAACAGGTCTTCCGGCGTGCCGACCTGGCGGACCTGGCCATCACGCAGCACGACGATGCGATCGGCGAGCGAGAGCGCCTCCTCCTGGTCGTGGGTGACGTAGATCGTGGTGGCGCCGAGTGTGTTGTGGATGCGGCGGATCTCGGCGCGCATCTCGAGACGCAGCTTGGCGTCGAGGTTCGAGAGCGGCTCGTCCATCAGCACCAGCGGCGGCTCGACGACGATGGCGCGCGCGATCGCGACGCGCTGCTGCTGGCCGCCGGAGAGCTGGCCGGGCAGCTTCTCGGTCTGGCCCTGCAGGCGCACCAGCGCCGCGGCCTCGGCGACGCGCTTGTCGATCTCGGCGCGCGGCAGGCCGCGCATCTTCAGGCCGAAGCCGATATTCTTGTTCACGCTCATATGCGGGAAGAGCGCATAGCTCTGGAAGACCATGCCGAAGCCGCGCTCTTCCGGACGCAGCGGGTCGATGCGCTTGTCGTCGAGCCAGATGCCGCC
>NZ_JBBCUM010000039.1:0-2486 GCF_037147855.1 Allobosea sp. MMO-172
TGTGTTTCGGCGTGCAAGTTTGACCCCTTGAGGCGGGGGATCGGCGTCCAACTTTGACCCCCTTGAGCCGGTTTCGGTGAGACTGTCCGTTCTGGTTTCAGACGGGCGGGCGGGGGATGAAGGGCGTGGATACGATTGCGCGGATCCGGCGCGAGTTTTCGGTCCGGGGGAAGACCATCAAGGAGATTGTCCGCGAGCTTCACGTCTCGCGGAACACGGTGCGCAAGGTGCTGCGTTCGGGCGCGACGTCGTTCGAGTACGAGCGGAAGGTTCAGCCGCAGCCGAAGATCGGGCCCTGGCGTCCGGATCTGGACCGGCTGCTGATGGCCAACGAGGGCAAGCCGGCTCGTGAGCGTCTGACGCTGATCCGGATCTTCGAGGAGTTGCGGGGCCGGGGTTACGAGGGCAGCTATGATGCCGTCCGCCGCTATGCGCGAGGTTGGCGCCGCGAGCAGTCCGCCGTCACCGCCGATGCCTATGTTCCTCTGAGCTTCGCGCCCGGCGAGGCCTATCAGTTCGACTGGAGCCACGAGATCGTCGTCATCAACGGCGTGACGACCAAGGTGAAGGTCGCCCATCTGCGGCTCTGCCATTCGCGCATGCTGTTCGTGCGAGCCTATCCACGCGAGAGCCAGGAGATGGTCTTCGACGCCCACGACCGGGGCTTCGCCTTCTTCAAGGGCGCCTGCACGCGCGGCATCTACGACAACATGAAGACGGCGGTGGAGACCATCTTCGTCGGCAAGGAGCGGGCCTATAACCGGCGCTTCATGCAGATGTGCAGCCACTATCTGGTCGATCCCGTCGCCTGCACGCCAGCCTCGGGCTGGGAGAAGGGCCAGGTCGAGAACCAGGTCGGGCTCGTACGCGAACGCTTCTTCGCTCCGCGTCTGCGGGTCAAGAACTACGACGAGCTGAACGCCTGGCTGATGGATCAGGTGATCAGCTATGCCAAGGCGCATCGCCATCCCGAGCGACGCGATGTCACGATCTGGGAGGCCTTCGAAGCCGAGCGGCCGAGTCTCGTTCCCTATGTCGGGCGCTTCGACGGCTTCCATGCGTTGCCGGCGGCGGTATCGAAGACCTGCCTGGTCCGCTTCGACAACAACAGGTACTCGGTTGCGGCGAGCGCGATCGGCCGGCCCGTCGAGATCCGCGCCTATGCCGATCGGATCGAGCTGCGTCAGGACGGCCGCATCGTCGGCGAGCACGCCCGTTCCTACGGCCGCGATCAGACGACCTTCGATCCCTGGCACTATGTGCCGGTGCTGGCCCGCAAGCCGGGCGCCCTGCGCAATGGCGCGCCCTTCAAGGACTGGGTTCTTCCGGCTTCGCTGGATCGGGTACGCCGGAAGCTGGCGGCCGCGCAGGATGGTGACCGGCAGATGGTCGATATCCTGACCACGGTGCTGAGCGACGGCTTACCGGCGGTCGAAGCCGCCTGCGCCGAGGCGCTGAAGCAGGGCGTGCATTCGGCCGACGTCATCCTCAACATCCTGGCCCGACGCCGGGAGCCGGCTGCTGCGATCACCATCATGACGCCCGATGCGCTGCGCCTGCGTCATGAGCCCGCCGCTGATTGCGCCCGATACGACAGCCTCAGGAGAGCCGTGTGATGGAACGCTCGGAGATTCTCGCCACCATGGGCGAGCTCAAGCTCTACGGCATGAAGGCCGCCTTCGACGAGATCATCACCACGGCGGTGAAGCGCCAGCACGAACCTCAGCGCATCGTCGGCGATCTGCTATCGGCGGAGATCGCCGAGAAGCAGGCGCGCTCGATCAAGTACCAGATCACCATCGCCAAGCTGCCCCTCGCCAAGGATGTCGGCGACTTCGTCTTCGACGGCACGCCGCTCAACGAGACGCTCGTCCACGACCTCGCAGGCGGCAACTTCATCGCCCATCAGCGCAATGTCGTCCTCGTCGGTGGCACCGGGACCGGCAAAACCCATCTCGCCATCGCCATCGCCCGAGCTTGCATCCGTGCCGGCGCGCGGGGGCGCTTCTTCAACGTCGTCGATCTCGTCAACAAGCTCGAGGCCGAGGCCCGCGCCGGCCGGCAGGGTCGCATGGCCGACTATCTATCGCGCATGGACTTCATCGTCCTCGACGAACTCGGCTATCTGCCCTTCGCCCAGTCCGGCGGCCAGTTGCTGTTCCACCTGATCAGCAGGCTCTACGAACAGAGCTCCGTCATCGTCACCACCAACCTCGCCTTCGGCGAATGGCCATCCGTCTTCGGCGACGCCAAGATGACCACCGCACTCCTCGACCGGCTGACCCATCACTGCGACATCGTCGAGACCGGCAACGAGAGCTGGCGCTTCAAGAACAGGCTCTGAGCGATCAACGCGCCGACGACCCGGAGCCGGCGCGGCTGTGCAACCCAAACCAGCTCCGCCGCGCCGCCTCCTGACCGCCACAGCTCATCAAGGGGTCAATATTGGACGCCGATCGGGGGGCAACATTGCGCGCCGTTTGACA
>NZ_JBBCUM010000040.1:0-2154 GCF_037147855.1 Allobosea sp. MMO-172
CTCATTGGCGACGCTGCGCGAGGCGGTGCGCAGCAGCAACATGGACGTCGGCGGACGCACGGTCGAGCTCAGCGAGTTCGAGTTCATGGTGCGTGGCCGCGGCTATCTGAAATCGATCGCCGATATCGAGAACATCGTCCTGAAGAGCGAGCGCGGCGTGCCGCTGCGCCTTTTCGATGTCGCGCGAGTCGAGCTCGGTCCGGACGAGCGGCGCGGCATCACCGAGCTCAACGGCGAGGGCGAGGTCGCGAGCGGCATCATCCTGCAGCGCTTCGGCGCCAATGCGCTTTCCGTGATCGAGCGGGCCAAGGCGCGGCTCGCCGAGATCGCTCCATCCCTGCCGGGCGGTGCCGAGATCGTGCCGGTCTATGACCGCTCCGGATTGATCGAACGGGCGATCGAGACGCTCAAGGGCACGCTGATCGAAGAGAGCGTCATCGTCGCGCTGGTCTGCATCGTCTTCCTGCTGCACCTGCGCAGCGCGCTGGTGGCGATCATCATGCTGCCGGTCGGCATCCTGATGGCTTTCGCGGCGATGAAGGCGCTCGGCCTCGGCGCCAACATCATGAGCCTGGGCGGCATCGCCATCGCGGTCGGCGCCATGATCGACGCCGCCATCGTCATGATCGAGAACGCGCACAAGCATCTCGAACGGGCACCGCCGGACAAGCCGCGCGTCGAGATCCTGATCGAGGCTGCGAGCGAGGTCGGACCCGCGCTGTTCTTCAGCCTGCTCGTCATCACCGTCTCGTTCCTGCCGATCTTCACGCTGGAGGCGGAGGAGGGGCGCCTGTTCGGCCCGCTCGCCTATACCAAGACCTTCGCCATGGCGGCCGCGGCCTTCCTCTCGGTGACGCTGGTGCCGGCGCTGATGGTCGTCTTCGTCAGGGGCAGGATCATCCCGGAGGCCCGCAACCCGATCAACCGGCTGCTGATCGCGCTTTATCGGCCGCTCATCCGCGGCGTCCTCAAGGCCAAGACCCTGACGATCCTGTTCGCCCTGGTGGTGCTGGGACTCAGCCTCTGGCCGGCGCGACAGCTCGGCTCGGAGTTCATGCCTGCGCTCGACGAAGGCACGCTGATGTACATGCCGACGACCCTTCCCGGAATCTCGGTGACCAAGGCGGCCGAACTGCTCCAGACCCAGAACCGGATCATCCGCTCCTTTCCGGAAGTCGCCTCGGTCTACGGCAAGGCGGGACGCGCCCAGACGGCGACCGACCCGGCCCCGACCGAGATGTTCGAGACCATCATCAACCTGAAGCCCAAGACCGAGTGGCGAGAGGGCGTCACGCTCGACAGCCTCAAGGCGGAAATGGACAAGGCGCTCCAGTTCCCCGGCATCTCCAATGCCTGGACACAGCCGATCCGCGCCCGCATCGACATGCTGGCGACAGGGATACGCACGCCGATCGGGGTCAAGGTCTTTGGCACCGATCTCGCACAGATGGAGGCGATCTCGCGTCAGATCGAGGCCGTGCTCAAGACCGTGCCCGGCACGAGCAGCGCCTATGCCGAGCGCGTCATCGGCGGCTATTTCCTCGACATCCTGCCGGACCGGGTCGCCCTGGGGCGCTATGGGCTCGCTGTCGGCGACGTTCAGAATGCGATCGTGACGGCGATGGGCGGCGAGACCGTGACGACGACGGTCGAGGGTCGCGAGCGCTACGGCGTCATCATCCGCTATCCCCGCGATCTGCGTTCCGACCCGCAGGCGATCGCGCGCGAGGTCCAGGTCTCGACACCGTCCGGCGCCAGCGTGCCGTTGGGCGAGGTCGCGAGCATCGAGCGCAAGCGCGGCGCGACCTCGATTCGGACCGAGAATGGCGAGCTCGCGGTCTACATCTTCGTCGACACCGCCGGGCGCGACCTCGGCAGCTATGTCCGCGATGCCCGGAACGCGATCGCGCAGAGCATCAAGCTGCCGACGGGCTACCGCATCGCCTGGAGCGGCCAGTTCGAATATCTCGAACGGGCCGAAGCGCGCCTCAGGCTGGTCGTGCCGGTGACGCTCGCGATCATCTTCCTGCTGCTCTACCTGAATTTCCGCAAGCTGACAGAGACCTTCATCGTCATGCTGTCGCTGCCCTTCGCACTGGTGGGCGGCGTCTGGCTGCTCTGGTGGCTCGGCTTCAACATGTCGGTGGCGGTTGC
>NZ_JBBCUM010000041.1:0-1854 GCF_037147855.1 Allobosea sp. MMO-172
CGGTCAGGGTTTGGGCCGCGGCGCTTGCAAGTCCGTCGGGCTTTTCGGGGCGTCTCTGGGATCCACCTGGCCTGACTGCAATTCGCGCTGCGTTTGCAGGTGGTTCAGATTGAAGCCGATGAATATCGCCACGATGATGAATGCGATAATCGCCACAACGCGGATGCCGACTTTCTTGGCGACCTTCGGCGGGGGTGAATTCTCGATCGGCATCGCCTCACTCCGATCCGGTGCCGCTCGGGACATCGTCTTTGGTTTTCCGCTCACCGCGGCCGGAAGCGGCCGTGACGGCCAACGACTGCTCGTACAGCTCCACCGCTGCGTTGATCGCGTTCAGTTCACGCTCCTCGTCGCCGCCCTTCGCAGAGCCCGCGAGGTGGATCGCTCGGTCAAGAGCCTCGTTCAGTTGATCTTCGTTGCGGATCACGATGCGTGCCATGCAGGCTCAACCGCGGTTCAATCCGATCGTTCCTTTGTGCGCGAGAAAGCCGCTTGATATGGCGCGCTGAGGCGTGATGGCCACCAAACAAAAAAGCGATGCAAGCCTCGGAACCAGATCGCCTTGAGCAAGTATCGATGTTCTGAGACGCGGCAGAGGATCGCGGTTCACGACATTGCCCGGGGGCGTAGAGTTGCCGTTGGACGAGACTCTCAGAAGGCTGCGGTTGCGGGAGGAAGAGCTCGCCCGCGTTCAGCGCATTGGCCAGATCGGTGGACTCGAGGTCGACCTCCGTGAAGGCGCCTTTCGGAACAAGCGCTCGCCAGAGTATCTCGCGGTCCATGGCCTCCCCCCGGAGTCAGAGAACGAAACCCACGAGGCGTGGGTTGCTCGCATCCACCCGGAAGACCGCGACCGCGTCGTCAGCCATTTCCAGCGGAGCGTGTTCGGCACCGATGTCGAGTATGAGGCCGAGTATCGCATCGTTCGCCCTTCTGACCGCGCTGTGCGCTGGATTCTGGCCAAGGCTGAAATCCAGCGGGATGAGTTGGGCAAGCCAGTCAAGCTCATCGGGGCGCATATCGATATCACCGCCAGAAGAACCGCCGAAGAGCAGCGGGAACTCATCGCCCGCGAGTTGCAGCACCGCATCGGCAATATTTTTGCCGTTGTCGGCAGCCTCATATCGATGGCCGCTCGTGCGGAGCCTGCATCTGCAAAGTTCGCGGAAGGCATCGTTGAACGAATCGCATCGCTAAACAGGGCGCACGGCATAGTCCTGAAAAGCAGTGAGCGAGCACCCGACACCCTTCTGGAACTCATCGGGCGACTGATTGCACCCTACAACGTGGGCGCCACCCCTTTGATCACGATGAATGGCGACGAGGTGCGGGTTGGCCAGTCCGCTTCTACGGCAATAGCACTGGTGCTTCACGAACTGGCGACGAACGCTGTGAAGCACGGCTCCCTCTCTGTTCCCGGAGGAACGGTGGAGATCAAAGTCCAGGCATCGGGTGACGATGTCCGTTTGCGCTGGGGCGAGTTCGGTGGTCCCATGGTCGACGGCGAGCCTCAAAGGCGAGGCTTTGGCAGCCTTCTTGTCGATCGAGCGGTCAAATCACAGTTGGGCGCACGCATGCACTTCGCCTGGCTTCCCTCCGGCTTGGTCGTCGAGATCGAGATGACCAAATCAAGGCTCAAGACCTAAAGGCCGGAACAAATATGAGCTGCATGGCTTGCTCTTCAAAGGAGTCAGCCATGCCAAAGCAACGTGAAAATCCGGCGATTTTGGAAGACGAGCGTGAGCCCGCAACGCCAGGAGAAAGCCCTCTTGCTGCCGACCCTATCCAGACCGGGCGCCGAGTAAGGGACAGGACAAACGTCCACGATGAAGGGAGTGACGCCAACAATACTCC
>NZ_JBBCUM010000042.1:0-1755 GCF_037147855.1 Allobosea sp. MMO-172
CCCCTTCAGGACAAGATCAAAGGCCAAATCTCGACGCGGGGTGGAGCAGCCCGGTAGCTCGTCAGGCTCATAACCTGAAGGTCGTCAGTTCAAATCTGGCCCCCGCAACCAAAAATAACCCGCTAAACCAACAGGTTAGCGGGTTTTTTGTTGCCCGGAATCCGGAAGCGAAATTCCTCCCGGAATCAAATCGGAATCAGTTTCTCGGATATCGTGGCGAAGTGCGGACGGCGGTGAAACCCTCTTTTGGTTTGGCTGTGTTGCGAAAGTGCGACAGTTCTCGGCATGATGGTGCGGATTTGGTGTCCCGTCGTGCCGGGTTGCCGGCTGAGGCCGAAGCCGAATTTCCTATGTTTGCCCATGCGGGCTGCCGTCCCGAAGTAAGCGGTGTTTTGCACCAACCTTCCGGATAACGGTGTGATTGACGATGCTGAGCCCGAATGGGGGCTTGGACATATGTCGATTTCAGAGCTTACGCTTACATCCAGCGATAAACAGCCGTTGCGCTGGTTTGATGTTTTCACGGGAAGCGGCCGAAGGAGGCGGTCTGAGGCACAGAATGTCCACCTCGGCCTTAAGCAACGGGCTCTTTCATGACCATCATCGCCCCCCCCCCCGCGCAGACGTTGCTCCTTATCTGTTGTTCTCGGTTTCGAGGCGGCATCTATCCGCCGGGTATTGATATGTCTCAGCACAACTATAGCTGTATGCTTGGCTGCTTTCTTAGCCACGTTTCGATGACAGATGGGTTGACGACGTAATCAGGTACCCGCCGCTCTGCCACCGCGAGAAGGTTCTCGCAAAATGCCTCAGGCAGGCGTGCCTGCGACTCCTTCGTATGCCCGACCATGTGTGGGGTAAGAATGGCGTTCGGAAGGTCGCGCAGTGGACTATTTTCGTTCAATGGCTCTGGGTCGAACACATCAAGGGCCAGACGCATAGCCGGTCGCTCTGCGGCAAGCGCCGCAAGAGAATCGTCGCGGACGATGCCGCCCCGCGTGATGTTGACAAAGACCACGTCCGGTTTCATCCGCCGCAACGCGTCAAGATCCAGCATTCCTCGTGATTCAGGATTGAGCGCCGCCGCTACAATAACGACGTCGCTCGTCGCGAGCACCTCCTCGAGGCCCTGTGCAGCAACATATGCGGGCATCGGTCGCGTCGTGCGTACGTAGGCGGCGAGCCTCACGCCCCATACTGACAATCGTTCCGCAACAGCCTGTCCAATTTTGCCAAAGCCTATCAGGCCAACTTTCTTTCCCATCAGCATACGCGCATGGACCTGCGGTGGACGTGGCAGATTTTCGCGAAGGCAACGCTCCGTGCCATGCAGATCATAGAGCGAAGCGAGGATCAAGAGAACGGTTGCCTCGGCCATGCTAACAGAGTTTTCTGCAATTTGACCGTTCGCCACGAGTATACCGTGCGCGGTCGCGGCCGAAACATCGAACCCCTCGACACCTGTGACCGGGGAAACTAACGCGCGCAGACGCGGCATCCGGACAAACAACTCGCGATCGGCTGAAAAGCTTGAGGACGCGGCAAGGATTTCCAAAGACTCCAGCGCGCCTTCTGCGGCAATCAGGTCTTTGCGCGTCGCGAACCGCGCCACCCTGTGACCCCGCCGTTGCAACTCGTCTTGGGCTAGAGCACGTCCATTGAACGAGGAATCGCGTTGATGATTCCCTTGGCTGCCGAATTCTGATTCCATCGCCCCGACTGTTGATTTGGTCGGAGGCAAAATGACCCGAGCTT
>NZ_JBBCUM010000043.1:0-1285 GCF_037147855.1 Allobosea sp. MMO-172
CATGCCGAAATAGGCGGCATGGCCGAACGAGAGCAGGCCGCCATATCCAAGGAGAAGATTGAAGGCGAGGGCGAACAGCGCGAAGCACAGCACCTTCATCACGAAGACGGGATAGGCGACGAAGGGCGCGACCACGAGCACCGCGGCAATCGCGATGAACAGGTTGCGGTGCAGGCGCGCCGTGCCGTCATCGGTCTCGCTCAGTGTGAGGCCGGAGGCGGGGGCGCCGGTCGAGGCAAGGTCGGTCATGCTCTTATCCTTGCTTTGCGAGAGTCAGTGGGCGCGGCCGAACAGGCCGGCGGGCTTCACCAGCAGCACCAGCACCATGACGATGAAGATCACGGTCGAAGAGGCCTCGGGATAGAACACCTTGGTCAGGCCCTCGATCAGTCCCAGTGCGTAGCCGGTGACGATCGCGCCCATGATCGAGCCCATGCCGCCGATCACCACAACCGCGAAGACGACGATCAGAAGATCGGCTCCCATGTTGGGATTGACCGAGTAGATCGGCGCCGCCAGCACGCCGGCGAAGGCGGCGAGCGCGACGCCGAAGCCGTAGGTCAGCGTCACCAGGAGCGGCACGTTGATACCCAGTGCCTGGGTCAGGATCGGGTTCTCGGTGGCGGCGCGCAGATAGGCGCCGAGCCTGGTCTTCTCGATCAGGAACCAGGTGCCAAGGCAGACCACGAGCGAGGCGACGATCACCCAGGCGCGATAGGTCGGCAGGAACATGAAGCCGAGATTGTAGCCGCCACGCAGTTCGGCCGGAATGGCGTAGGGCAGGCCCGACGAGCCGTATTGGTTGCGGAACAGACCCTGGATGATCAGAGCCAGGCCGAAGGTCAGCAGCAATCCGTAGAGATGATCCATCTGCGCGATCCGGCGCAGGAAAACCTGTTCCAGCACCACTCCGACCGCGCCGACGACGAAAGGGGCCAATAGCAGGGAGACCCAGTAGTTGAGGCCGAGATAATTCAGTCCCATCCAGGCGACGAAGGCGCCCATCATGTAGAGCGCGCCATGGGCGAAGTTGGCGATGTTCAGAAGCCCGAAGATCACCGCCAGCCCGAGGCTGAGGATGGCGTAGAACGAGCCGTTGATCAGGCCGAGAAGGATCTGGCCGAATAGCGCCTGCGGAGGAATACCGAGCAGTTCGAACATGTCTCAGACCCCCAGATAGCGATGCAGCTTGTCGATATTGGCGTCGAGTTCGGCATTGGGGATCATGTCGATGACCTTGCCTTGCTCGACCACGTAGTGCCGGTCGGCGACCGTCTGGGCGAAG
>NZ_JBBCUM010000044.1:0-1187 GCF_037147855.1 Allobosea sp. MMO-172
CCCCGGAATTGTCTGTTTGAGTTTTGGTATTGTTGTGTGGTTCCGCGGAAGCGGTATGCCTGGTCCGGCTGGCCGGCCGGACCAGGCGCGGCCCGCCGACCGTCCCGGAACAGGGCTTTCGCCCGTTGTCATCGTGGTCGCGGGTCGCTTCCCTTGTCACGCTTGCTGAGTTGCCTGGGCCTCTTCGCGTGAGCTGAACGCCCGCAGACAATCACAAGCCCTTCGAGGATAGCCCCGATGCCGGTTTGCACCAACACGCCTTCCCGTTTTCTCGGCTGCGATGTCGGCCGGGCCGAGATCGTCGTCTTCGACAGCTGTGACGGCACGACCCGCAGCATCGCCAATCGGCCCGACGCCCTGGCCGCCTTCGCGGCCGGGCTGGAGCCGGACGGCCTCGTCATCTGCGAGGCGACCGGCGGCTACGAGGACGCCCTGCTGGCGGCGCTCGCAACGGCCGGCCGTCCGGCCCATCGCGCCGACGCCCGCAAGGTCAAGGCCTTCATCCGCTCCTTCGGCACGCTCGGCAAGAGCGATGCCCTCGACGCCCGGGCGCTCGCCCGCTACGGCGCCGAGCGGCACGCCAGCCTGACGCGATGGTCCGCGTCCGATCCCGCCCGGGAACGCCTCCAGGTCCTGGTGCGCACGCGCGGCGAGCTCGTCGCGCAGCGCGTCGCCTGTACCAACCGCCTCAAGGCCCCCGGCGT
The DNA here is from genome assembly GCF_037147855.1 of Allobosea sp. MMO-172. NCBI lineage: Bacteria > Pseudomonadati > Pseudomonadota > Alphaproteobacteria > Hyphomicrobiales > Alloboseaceae > Allobosea > Allobosea sp. MMO-172. The sequence continues at coordinate 705 of NZ_JBBCUM010000044.1, forward strand.
CGCGCCCGTCGAGACTATGCTCAAGGCTCTCCTGATCTGCCTGGCCGAGCAGATCGCCGCCATCGAGGACGCCATCGACCAAATCAGGCGCGACGTTCCCGCCATCGCCAAAGCCGCGAAGGCCCTGCGCAGCATCGCCGGCATCGGACCCGCCACGGCTGCGGCCCTCATCGCCCTCATGCCCGAACTCGGCTCCATCGGACGCCGGCAGGCCGCCGCGCTCGCAGGCCTCGCTCCCCATCCCAACCAGAGCGGCGCTTCCGACGCCTATCGACGTACACGCGGCGGCAGAACCGAGATCAAGCGCATCCTCTTCCTGCCCGCACTCGCCGCGGCAAGGCACGACCCCGCCATGAGCTCAGCCTATCAAGCGCTCATCAAGCGCCAGAAAAAGCCAATCGTCGCTATCGTCGCCATCATGCGACGCATCATCGTCGTCGCAAACGCAAGGCTCAGAGACGCTAAATACTGAGTTGATGACAA
>NZ_JBBCUM010000045.1:0-1102 GCF_037147855.1 Allobosea sp. MMO-172
TGGTTGGTTCAGGCGGTGAACGGGGTGGTCAGCGCGCGGCGATGGCCATGCGGCGTTCCAGATGCGAGCCGTAGAGCGAGAGCGGCCAGCACAGCAGGAAGTAGAGGATGCCGACGATCCCGAAGACGAGGAGCGGCTGGAAGATCTGGTTGGAGACGATGTTGCCGGCCCGCGTCAGCTCGGTGAAGCCGACGATGGCGGCAAGCGAGGTGCCCTTGATCAGCTGGACCAGGAAGCCGATCGTCGCCGGCAGCGAGATGCGGATCGCCTGCGGCAGGATGACGTCGCGCATGCGCGAGGCATAGGACAGGCTCAGCGCCTTGGCGGCCTCGGTCTGGCCCTTCGGCACGGCCTCGATCGAGCCGCGCCAGATCTCGCCGAGATAGGCGCTGGCATGGAGCGTGAAGCCGATCGCGACCGCGACCCAGGCATCGAGCTTCAACCCGACCAGCGCGAGGCCATAGTAGACCACGAAGAGCTGCATCAGCAGCGGCGTGCCCTGGAACAGGGCGATATAGCCCGACGTGATCCGCTCCATCAGCGGCCGGCCGGAAACCCGCATCAGCGCGATCGCGAGCCCGAACACGCCGCCGCCGACGAAGCCGACCAGCGAGAGCAGCACGGTCCATTTCAGACCGGTGAGCAGGAAGAGGAATTCGTTCGATCCCATCGCGCCCTCACTTCACCGGATAGCTGAAGTAGCGGGCGTTGATTCCGGCGAACATCCGCATCATCAGCCAGGACATCAGCAGGTACATCGCCGTGATGACCGCGTAGATCTCGAAGCTGCGGAAGGTGTTGCTTTCGATGACCTGCGCGACCGAGGTCAATTCGTAAGCCGAAATCGCCGAAGCGACCGAGGTGGTCAGCGTCAGCAGCACGAACTGGCTGGTCAACGACGGAAAGATCGCGCGCAGCGCCGGCTTCAGCACGATCAGTCGGAAGACCTGCGCCTTGTGCAGGCCGAGCGCCAGCCCCGCCTCGATCTGGCCCTTGCCGATCGACTGGACGCCGCCGCGGATGATCTCGATCGCATAGGCGCCGCCATTGATGCCGAGCGCGATGATCGCGGTCGGCGTCGGGTCGAGCCTCAGGCCCGCCA
>NZ_JBBCUM010000046.1:0-1058 GCF_037147855.1 Allobosea sp. MMO-172
CTAGAGCACGTCCATTGAACGAGGAATCGCGTTGATGATTCCCTTGGCTGCCGAATTCTGATTCCATCGCCCCGACTGTTGATTTGGTCGGAGGCAAAATGACCCGAGCTTTCAGTGATGATCTGCGTAGCCGCGTTCTGGCTGCGTCACGCGATGGCATGTCGGCGCGATCAGCGGCGGCCAGATTTGGAATTGGCATTTCAACGGCCATCGCCTGGATCGCCAGCGCACGGGCGGGTCAGTTGACGCCTGCGAAGCAGGGCCGACGCGGTGGCTCACGCCTCGATGCTCACGAGGACTTCATCATCGGCATGATCGAAGAGGCAAAGGATATCACGCTCAACGAGATGGTTCTGCGATTGCGTGAAGATAGAGCCGTATCGATTGGCCGTAGCGCGCTTGACGTCTGGCTGCGAAAGCGCGGTTGGACTTTCAAAAAAAGACCGCGCATGCACTGGAGCAGGAGCGTCCTGACCTCCTGAAACGTCGTCAGGACTGGTTCGACGGCCAACTCGATCTCGATCCGGCGCGGCTCGTCTTCATCGATGAAACCGGCCTGAGCACGAAGATGTCTCGACTTCGCGGACGGGCCCCTTGCGGAGATCGATGCCGCTCACCGGTCCCGCACGGCCATTGGAAGACAACGACGTTTACCGGAGCGCTCAGGCTATCCGGAATGACCGCACCCATGGTCTTGGACGGTGCGATGAACGGGGTCGCATTCCAGGCCTATGTCCAGCAGGTTCTCATTCCAACCTTGGCACCGGGCGATATCGTTATCATGGACAATCTGCCTGCACACAAAGCGGAAGGCGTGCGTTACGCAATCGAAGACGCCGGATGCCGCTTGCTTTACCTTCCTCCCTACAGTCCCGACTTTAACCCCATCGAGAAGGCATTTGCGAAGCTCAAGGCCGTCTTGCGCGCAAAAGCCGAGCGAACGATCGACGGCTTATGGAATTCCATCAGCCATATCGTCACGCTGTTCGAACCACAAGAATGCGCAAACTACTTCAGATCGTGCGGATATGAACCCGAGTAAAGCGGACACGCTCTAG
>NZ_JBBCUM010000047.1:0-1034 GCF_037147855.1 Allobosea sp. MMO-172
CGGCTGTGCAACCCAAACCAGCTCCGCCGCGCCGCCTCCTGACCGCCACAGCTCATCAAGGGGTCAATATTGGACGCCGATCGGGGGGCAACATTGCGCGCCGTTTGACAAGGGAGGAGGCGGCGGTGATCGATTTTTGGAAGGAACTAGATCTTATTCTGCGACTGTTTGCTGGAATGGCCGCGGGGATCGTCGGCTGGGAGCGAACGAATAAGCAGCGCGCCGCTGGGATTCGAACTTTCGGGCTTGTTGGCCTAGGCACAGCCGCGGCGGCGACCATTTTCAGCGGGCCGGATGAGGGGGATGCCGCCAGCCGCGTTGTACAAGGGCTTCTGACGGGAATCGGCTTTCTGGGTGCAGGCGTAATCGTGCTGAGGCGGGGGGAAACAACACCACAGGGTTTGACGACAGCAGCCGCAATTTGGGTAACCGCGGCCTTAGGCTGTGCAGCGGGGCTCGGGGACTTCGCAATTGTCCTGACTGCGACTGTGCTGACTATCGTTCTGCTTATCGTCAATCACTCGATCGAGCGAATGGCTGGACGCGCCGGATCGTAAGCGCTTTCCACCGTAGTCGCTGAGTGTTGCTAGCTGCACTTGGCAGATGGGGCGGCGCCGCTAGAGCCCCATCCCAGTGGCTTTAATCTTTCCGGAGCTTCCCAAGGTTACCCGGCAAACCCGTGACAGCCATGTCGTCAGCCGTGAGGAAGCCATCATCCTGCTCTGGGCCGTGAGCGTTGTGGCCCTTGTGGGCTTCATCCCACTCTCGAATTTCGGAGATCAGGCGTTGGTACTCCCGGCCTTGCTCGGAATCCGGAAGCGCGTCGCTCAATGCCGCAGCCCTATGGACTGCTGCCTGATATTCCTCGTGGCTGCCAATGCGCATGATAGCCTCCTGATGATGAGCTGGATGCTCCGTCATTCCGGTCAGGGTTTGGGCCGCGGCGCTTGCAAGTCCGTCGGGCTTTTCGGGGCGTCTCTGGGATCCACCTGGCCTGACTGCAATTCGCGCTGCGTTTGCAGGTGGTTCAGATT
>NZ_JBBCUM010000048.1:0-990 GCF_037147855.1 Allobosea sp. MMO-172
AGATAGCGATGCAGCTTGTCGATATTGGCGTCGAGTTCGGCATTGGGGATCATGTCGATGACCTTGCCTTGCTCGACCACGTAGTGCCGGTCGGCGACCGTCTGGGCGAAGCGGAAGTTCTGCTCGACCAGGATGATGGTGAAGCCCTTCTGCTTGAGCATCCGGATGGTGGCGCCGATCTGGTCGATGATGACGGGTGCGAGACCTTCGGTCGGCTCGTCGAGCAGCAGCAGGTTGGCGCCGGTGCGCAGGATGCGGCCGATTGCCAGCATCTGCTGCTCGCCGCCCGAGAGCTTGGTGCCCTGGCTCTTCAGCCGCTCCTTGAGGTTGGGGAACAGCGTGAAGATCTGTTCGACCGGCAGGCCGCCCGGCTTCACCTGCGGCGGCAGCATCAGGTTCTCCTCGACCGAGAGGGTCGAGTAGATGCCGCGCTCCTCCGGCACGAAGCCGATGCCGAGCCTTGCAATCGCGCGCGAGGGCAGGGCGATCGTCTCCTTGCCCTCCAGCATGACCGAGCCCTTGCGCTTGCCGATCACACCCATGATCGACTTGAGCGTGGTGGTCTTGCCGGCGCCGTTGCGGCCGAGCAGCGTCACGACCTCGCCGGGGGCGACGTCGAAATCGATGCCGTGCAGGACATGGCTCTCGCCATACCAGGCTTCGAGCCCGCGCACCTTGAGCAGCGGGGCGGTGCCGGCGGCAGCCACGGGGGTCTTCAGCGCTTCAGTGGTGGCCATGGCCGACTCCCGAGCCGATATAGGCCTCGACCACGCGCGGGTCCTTCGAGACGGTGGCGTAGTCGCCCTCCGCCAGGACCTGGCCGCGCGCCAGCACGGTGATGCGGTCCGAGAGCGAGGCGACGACCGAGAGATTGTGCTCGACCATCAGGATGGTGCGGTTCTTCGAGACCTTGCGGATCAGGGCCTCGATGCGCTCGACATCCTCGCGGCCCATGCCGGCCATCGGCTCGTCGAGCAGCAGCATCTCCGG
>NZ_JBBCUM010000049.1:0-968 GCF_037147855.1 Allobosea sp. MMO-172
GTCGCGGCCGGCTGGGCGTAAGCCGTCTGGCCCGCCGCCTCGCGGCCGGTGCGGAAGGTCGCGACCAGCGCGTTGAGCTGCTCGATCCGGCCGGAGAGCGAGCCGGCCGAGGCCGCGCTCTGCTCGGACAGGGCCGCGTTCTGCTGCGTCATCTCGTCGAGATGCGCGACCGCCTGGCTCATCTCGTCGATGCCGTTGGCCTGCTCGCCGGACGCCGCCGAGATGTCGGCGATGGTGGCCGCGACCTTCTGCGAGGCCGCGAGGATGCGGGCGAGCTGATCGCCGGCCTGCCGGACCAGCTTCACGCCTTCGCCGACCTCGACATTGGACGAGGAGATCAGACCCGAGATGTCCTTGGCCGCCTCGCCGGAGCGCTGCGCCAGCGTGCGCACTTCCGAGGCGACGACGGCGAAGCCCTTGCCGGCCTCGCCGGCGCGGGCCGCCTCGACCGCGGCGTTGAGCGCCAGCAGGTTGGTCTGGAAGGCGATGTCGTCGATCACACGGATGATGTCGGAGATCTTCTGCGATGCGGTCTCGATCCTCGCCATGGCGTCCACCGCCTGGCCGGCGATGGCGCCGCCGTTCTGGGCGGCCTGCATCGCCTCGTCGGCGATCCGGGCCGCATCCTTCGAGGCCTGGGCTGAGGCCTTGACGGAGGCCGCGAGCTCTTCGGTCGTGGCGGCGGTCTCCTCCAGCGAGGAGGCCTGCTCCTCGGTGCGCTTCGACAGATCGTCGGCGCCCATATTGATCTCGCGCGCGGCGAGCCCGACATCGGCCGAGGTGGTCTGGATCGTCGCGACCGTGTCCGAGAGGCGGTCCACCGTTTCGTTGATCGCGCCCTTGAGGTCGGCGAAGCGGCCGCGATAGGCCGTCTCGACCCGGTTGGTCAGGTCGCCGCCAGCAATCGCCGACAGAGCCTCCGCGAACTCCGTCGTCGCCCCGTCCACGACCGCATTGATCTCGTTGAT
>NZ_JBBCUM010000050.1:0-862 GCF_037147855.1 Allobosea sp. MMO-172
CCCGTCTTCGTGATGAAGGTGCTGTGCTTCGCGCTGTTCGCCCTCGCCTTCAATCTTCTCCTTGGATATGGCGGCCTGCTCTCGTTCGGCCATGCCGCCTATTTCGGCATGGCGAGCTATGTCTGCGCCTATACCGCCAAGCATTGGGGCCTGACGCCGGAGCTCGCGATCCTCTTGGGCACCGCCGTCGGCGCTGCCCTCGGCCTGGTCTTCGGCGCGCTCGCCATCCGCCGCCAGGGCATCTATTTCGCGATGATCACGCTGGCGCTCGCCCAGATGGTGTTCTTCTTCTCACTGCAGACGCCGCGCTTCACCGGCGGCGAGGACGGCATCCAGGCCGTGCCGCGCGGCAAGTTCCTCGGCCTGATCAGCCTTGCCGACGACCGCGCGCTCTACTGGCTCGTCGCCGCGATCTTCCTGGGCGGGCTGCTGCTGATCTACCGCGTCATCCACTCGCCCTTCGGCCAGGTCTGCAAGGCGATCCGCGACAACGAGCCCCGCGCCATCTCGCTCGGCTACCGGGCCAACCAGTACAAGCTGATGGTCTTCGTGCTCTCGGCGACGCTGGCCGGCCTCGCCGGCGCGACCAAGGCGATCGTCTTCCAGCTGGCCTCGCTCACCGACGTCTACTGGTCGATGTCCGGCGAGGTCGTGCTGATGACGCTGGTCGGCGGCTTAGGCACCGTGTTCGGCCCGATCGTCGGCGCCATCGTCATCGTCGCGATGCAGAACTATCTCGCGACGCTCGGCGCCTGGGTCACGGTCGTGCAGGGCGTGATCTTCGTCCTCTGCGTCCTGCTCTTCCGCGAGGGCATCGTCGGCGTCATCGCCAAGGCGATCAAGAAGCCGCTCTGAGAGCGGC
>NZ_JBBCUM010000051.1:0-689 GCF_037147855.1 Allobosea sp. MMO-172
GGCGAGGCGATCTACGAGGAGGAGGTCATGGACCTCGAGCCTCTGCCCTATATCGTCGTCATCGTCGACGAGATGGCCGACCTGATGATGGTCGCCGGCAAGGAGATCGAGGGCACGATCCAGCGCCTCGCCCAGATGGCGCGCGCCGCCGGCATCCACGTGGTCCTCGCCACGCAGCGTCCCTCGGTCGACGTCATCACCGGCACGATCAAGGCGAACTTCCCGACCCGCATCTCCTTCCAGGTCACCTCGAAGATCGATAGCCGCACGATCCTGGGCGAGATGGGCGCCGAGCAGCTGCTCGGCCAGGGCGACATGCTCTACATGGCCGGCGGCGGGCGCATCACCCGCGTCCATGGCCCCTTCGTCTCGGATGCCGAGGTCGAGAAGGTCGTCGCGCATCTGAAGACGCAAGGCCGCCCGCAATATCTCGACGCCGTCACCTCCGAGGAGGACGAGGGCGCCGAGGACGAGGACGGCGCCGTCTTCGACAAGACCGGCATGGGTTCGACCGACAGCGACGACCCCTACGAGCAGGCTGTGGCCGTCGTGCTGCGCGACAAGAAGGCCTCGACCTCCTACATCCAGCGCCGCCTCCAGATCGGCTACAACCGCGCCGCGTCCATCATGGAGCGCATGGAGAACGAGGGCATCGTCGGTCCCGCAAACCACGCCGGAAAACGCGAGAT
>NZ_JBBCUM010000052.1:0-539 GCF_037147855.1 Allobosea sp. MMO-172
TTCAGATAGCCGCGGCCACGCACCATGAACTCGAACTCGCTGAGCTCGACCGTGCGTCCGCCGACGTCCATGTTGCTGCTGCGCACCGCCTCGCGCAGCGTCGCCAATGAGACGCCCTGGGCGCGCAGTCGCACTGGATCGACCACGATTGCGTATTGCTTGACGAAACCGCCGACGCTGGCGACCTCGGCCACCCCCTCGGCACGCGAAGCGGCGAAGCGCACGACCCAGTCCTGTAGGGAGCGCAATTCCGCCAGGGTCATGTTCTTCGCGATGACCGCGTACTGGTAGACCCAGCCCACCCCGGTCGCGTCCGGCCCGAGCGTCGGCGAGACACCCGTCGGCAAACGCCGGGCGGCGGCATTGAGGTATTCGAGGACGCGCGAGCGCGCCCAATAGGGATCGGTGCCGTCCTCGAAGATGACGTAGACGAAGGAGACGCCGAAGAAGGAGAAGCCGCGCACGACGCGCGCCTTCGGCACGGTCAGCATCGAGGTGGTCAGCGGATAGGTGACCTGGTCCTCGATCACCTGCGGCGC
>NZ_JBBCUM010000053.1:0-388 GCF_037147855.1 Allobosea sp. MMO-172
CCGCGAGACCGTCTTCCTGCGCGAACTCCTCGCCAGCCAGGATTTCGAGGCGACCAAGCACAAGCTCGCGCTCTGCCTCGGCAAGACCATCGGCGGCGAGCCGGTGATCGCCGATCTCGCGCGCATGCCGCATCTGCTCGTCGCCGGCACCACCGGCTCGGGCAAGTCCGTCGCCATCAACACCATGATCCTGTCGATCCTCTACCGGCTGAAGCCGGAGGAGTGCCGCCTGATCATGGTCGATCCCAAGATGCTCGAACTCTCCGTCTATGACGGCATCCCGCATCTGCTCACGCCCGTCGTCACCGATCCCAAGAAGGCGGTCGTCGCCCTCAAATGGGCGGTGCGCGAGATGGAGGAGCGCTACAAGAAGATGTCGAAGCTCTCG
>NZ_JBBCUM010000054.1:0-289 GCF_037147855.1 Allobosea sp. MMO-172
CTTGTTCACGCTCATATGCGGGAAGAGCGCATAGCTCTGGAAGACCATGCCGAAGCCGCGCTCTTCCGGACGCAGCGGGTCGATGCGCTTGTCGTCGAGCCAGATGCCGCCACCGGTCGCAGGCAGCAGGCCCGCGATCAGGTTCAGCGTCGTCGACTTGCCGCAACCCGAAGGGCCAAGCAGCGCGATGAACTCGCCCTTGCCGATCGTCAGCGAGACGTCCTTGAGCGCGTTATGGGTGCCGAAGTCACGGCTCAGACGGTCGAGCCGAAGCTCGCGGAACGAGGCT
>NZ_JBBCUM010000055.1:0-223 GCF_037147855.1 Allobosea sp. MMO-172
GTCGAAGCTCTCGGTGCGCAACATCGACGGCTTCAATGCCCGGGTCGGCGAGGCCAAGGCCGCCGGCGAGGTCATCACGCGGACCGTCCAGACCGGCTTCGACAAGCATTCGGGCGAGGCGATCTACGAGGAGGAGGTCATGGACCTCGAGCCTCTGCCCTATATCGTCGTCATCGTCGACGAGATGGCCGACCTGATGATGGTCGCCGGCAAGGAGATCGAG
>NZ_JBBCUM010000056.1:0-223 GCF_037147855.1 Allobosea sp. MMO-172
GGGGGGGGGGGGGGGGGGGGGGGGGGGGGGGGGGGGGGGGGGGGGGGGGGGGGGGGGGGGGGGGGGGGGGGGGGGGGGGGGGGGGGGGGGGGGGGGGGGGGGGGGGGGGGGCGGGGGGGGGGGGGGGGGGGGGGGGGGGGGGGGGGGGGGGGGGGGGGGGGGGGGGGGGGGGGGGGGGGGGGGGGGGGGGGGGGGGGGGGGGGGGGGGGGGGGGGGGGGGGGG
>NZ_JBBCUM010000057.1:0-220 GCF_037147855.1 Allobosea sp. MMO-172
CGGCTGTGCAACCCAAACCAGCTCCGCCGCGCCGCCTCCTGACCGCCACAGCTCATCAAGGGGTCAATATTGGACGCCGATCGGGGGGCAACATTGCGCGCCGTTTGACATTCCGGCCCGCCGGCAGATCTCCGCCACCGGAATCCCGTCCGCGCCCTGCTTCAGGATGAACGCCTTCTGGGCGTCCGAGAACTTCGAATCCTTCATCGTCTTCCGCTCC